>JAAEOP010000518.1 GCA_024223125.1 Chloroflexota bacterium | reverse complement strand
GTGAAGTGAGGATTCATTCGCTATTCATTATTCTTTTAAAAGGTGTTGGCTAATGTTTTGATTTGCTGGGAAATGGTGTGATTGGGATAACGTAAGACAAATATATCTCGGCTGGCCAGGCTCATCATTTCGTCGGCGTGAGGGAGGATGGCAGCTACACCGCAACGGTATTTTCTTTCTACCAATTCGCGCACTTGAGTGAAATCATACACGTCTGGTATTTTGTTGATGATGAGACGCAGATCAGGCACCTGGAGTTTACGGGCTACTTCGACAGTTACGGCCGTGCCCTGATAATCTTGATGATCCGGCCGTAGGGTAATCAATAATATGTCTGTAATAGCCATGGAGAGAAGTGTTTCATTGCTTAGACCGGGATGGGTGTCTACCAGCAGTGCGTCCAGTTCCAGAGCGTCAATCAAATCGTCAAAGCCATCATTCAACAGCCCTACATCGTATCCTTCCCGTAACAGGCGTGAGATGTCGGCCGTTTGGATGCTGCCCGGAACCAGAAAAACCTGACCAGACACATCGGCGTCTAAGTTGGAAGTGACATCATAGGCTGCTTCCTCAATGTCACATTCTCCCCACAAAAAATGATTGAGGACATACCCCAGTTCCGGGTTTTCCAGATCAAACTTAAAAGGAATATGGATGCCAGGTGAATTTAAGTCGGTATCTACGACAGCTACCTTCAAGCCGTTCAAAGCCATCATGGTGGCAATGTTGGCGGTGGTGTTGGATTTTCCCGTCCCGCCACGAAATGAGTGTATGGAAATGATTTGAGTCATATGTGTATCCTTGTAAATGGTGGTTAGTGGTTTGTACCAGTTACCAGCCACTATTCACTATCTCTCTTTTTCCGACGACGGCGGCGAATATCGGCCGCTTTGGCTTGCAAATTCTGGAAGAATTCAGAATCTACCGTGTCGCTGACAGTCTTTTGTAATTTTGCCTCATCAATTTCAATACGTAACTGTTGAATTTCCTGGCGCAAGGCTTGTTCCCGAATATACGCTTCTAGGGCGGCCACGGCTAACGATGAAAAGGATTCCATCATCTGCTGTAAGTTGAGGTCAAAGGGGGTGGCCTGACCGGTTTGGGGGTCTATCGCATTGAGGAGTTGCAACACTCCCTTGACCTCGTCTAGACTGTTTTTCAGAGGAATGGTGAGCATGGATTCGGTACGGTATCCGGTCTGCTCATCAAAGCGGAGGGGGCCGGAAAAATTGAAGTCGGCTGCCTGGTACACACTGGGAATATTGATGGATTCTCCAGTGTGAGTGGCTTGAGCGGCTACGTTTTGCCGGTTGGGGGAGCCATCCTCATTGAGCAGATTAAGCGGCGAAAAGTTGACTTTCTGGCCGGTTGTGCCGCCTAGAGCGATATTCTGGCTGTCGTTGCGGACGATGACAAATTGCAGCTGTTCGTCCTCGGTTCGCAAGTAGAGGCTGCCGGCGTCAGCGTTGCAAAAGGTTTTGGCTTCGACAAGCATTTTTTCTAGCATCTTGTTGAAATCTTGTTCTGAGGAGAGTTCTACCCCGATGGGAATGACGACATTGAGCAGGTTGTCGGCGCGGTCTTTTTCTTTGCGTACTTGTCTTAGACTGTGGCGCAGTTGGCTGGTCATGCGGTTGAAGGTCAGGGCCAGGACGCCAATTTCGTCGTCGGATTCAACTTCGGCTTCAGCTTCTAAATCGCCGCTGCGGATGCGCTCGGACACGGCCGTTAACCGGCTAACTGGCCCCACAATATTAGACCGTAACGCAAGCGCCAACAATGCACCTAACACAATTGCAATCACCCCGATAATTAAAATCTGATCACGAGAGGCGATGAGGCTTTGACTGCCGGCGTTTAATTCGGTACGCAGTTGACTTTGTTGGTCGGTGGTAATGCCATCCAACAGCGTCAACATTTCATCAGCAAGAGGGGTGGTTTCCGTTTGGAACAGCAGCAAATCCTGTCGCCAACCATCACTTTCTAAAATGGGGAATACTTTTTCATCAGGCAAAGCTAGGAATGCGGTGCGGTCAGCGCTGATAGATTCAATCAGGGCGCTTTGGTCATCGCTGAACTCGCCACGGGTCTCTTTTTCCAGGATGCGCTCCCAGGCCAGTTCATTCACCTCCCGGTTGGCAATGTATTCACTACGATAGCTGCGGTTGCGGGTGGTGGTGTAATTGCGTAACCCGGACAGGGTAGCCATGAACGAGCTTTGGAATTCGGCCAGGTCTTCTAACTGGGCGACATCTGAAATTTGAGGATCGCTGGCAACACTGTCTATTAATTTTTGCACATTTAGCAGCACGTTACCGGCCAATGTTGTCCCTTCGGTGGCGACGACGGCGTAGGCTGGCTCTCGTTCTAACTGGTTGTCGCGCAGTTCGAAGAGGGTTTCTGGTTTCTGACCCCATTCTTCAAAAGCAGCCCGTAACTGCTGTAAACGTTCCAGTTCGGTCTGGCTTCCTTCTGTTTGCAGTAAAATTTCCAGGGTGTCCAGGTTGTTTTCAAAGGCGATGCGGGAGGCGAGGTAATCCCGTTGGAAACGATCATCCCCCAGGGCCAGGTAGCCGCGGGTGCTGGAAAGCATCCGCAGCAGGTTCGATTCGGCGTCGGCTGCTTCCAGGGCCAGGGGTACTCTTAGCTGGTCTGTGTTTTCGATTTTGTCGGTGGCTGTGCCGCTGCCGAGATAGCTCAGTCCGGCCACGACGAGGGTGAGGATAACCAGAATGGCGAAGCCAATGGTTAGTTTGCGACTGATATGAATGCGCCGCAGGAAGGAGAAATGTTGGGTGGGGGGGGCGGCCGTTTCTAGTTCAGGCTCTTTGGTTGCATTGGTCATGGGGTGCGTCTCCATTCATGCACATTCCATAGGTGAGAATCCCAAGGGGTCAGGTTCACTCCATCAAGCTGATGGCTGACACCCGAAACACGGGGGCGGCTGACCAGGGGGATAACCACGACGTTTTCAACGAGCATGTCATTCATTTGCTGTAATAGTTGAGCGCGGGCGGTGGGGTTAATTTCTACGAGTGATTGGTTGTACAGGGCGTCATACGCTTCATTGCACCAGCGGGCGGTGTTCAGGCCAACCCATTTACCGTTGTTGTCTGTGGGAATACGGCCGCAGGTCCATTCGATGAGATAGGAACTGGTAGGGTCAAGATTGTTGTTGCCCAACGCAAACATGAGTATGTCTGATGTGCCTGCGTAAGCGGTGTTGGGCAGGGTGGTATTGGAGCTGAAAAAGGGGCCGCTTACATCTATTTTGACATCAATGCCAATTTGTTGCAGGGATTCCTGGATGATGGATTGGGTGTCCTGGCGCAGGGCGTTGGAATTGGTGCGATAGGTGATGGAGAGGTCACGGCCGTCTTTCTCCACAATCCCGTCTCCATTTTCATCTACCCATCCGGCGTCTGCCAGCAGTTGTCTGGCGGCGTCCAAGTCATAGGGGTAAAAATCACGTGGGCTGCGGAAATCAGCCGGGGCGACTAGCATGGCATTGGTGGCTTCACCTGTTGGTCCATACAGCGCCGAAATCGCTTCTTTGTCAATGGCGTGGGCGATGGCCTGACGCACGTTGGCGTTACTCTCATCCACTTCAATACTAAAGAAGGGGTGGAGCGTATTGTAGGTTGTGTCGTTGGGATCATTGCGGATAACGGAAATCTGTTCCACCGTACCGCCGACCGTGTTGAGTAATTGCCCGGTACTGTTTTCACCGGCAACCATTTGGCTCAAGGTATCCCCTTCCAATTGTAAATTGTAGGCAAAATCCACATCGCCAAATTCTAACACAGCGCTGGCAGCTTCGTTGGCCGTACCGCCACCATCCATTTCAATCCGTTCAAAGTATAAATCGTCAGCATTACGGTAATGGAGGTTGACGGTGTAGATGAGTTTGACGGTGGTGACAAGCTGGTTGCCTAAAAAGAGGACTTCTTCGGTGTTGTAGGATTCAAGCTGGTACGGGCCGGTTCCTACAGGGGTAATCTCCTCGGCTTCAGTATCGGAAAAGATGTGACCGGGCAAAATCAAGCCTTCACTGCCAACGAAGGGGAGCTCCCAGGCGGGATTGACATCTTTGAAGTTGATTTGGACGGTTTGCAGGTCTAGCACGTCTATGCTTTCAATGGCGCTGTAGGTTCCTTTGCTAACGCCGCCGTTTTCAATGATGAAGTCGTAGGTGAATTTGATGTCGTGGGCGGTGAAGCCGTGGCCGTCTGACCATTTTAACCCGGCAGGAATTTGCCAGCGTACCCATTTGAATTCGGGGTCGAGCAGTCCATTTCTTACGGAGGGAATTTCTGTGGCCAGAACGGGAACGAGTTTATCATCTCCGTTAAAGGAGGCCAGCGGTTCGTAGATGAGGCGGGCAGCGTCCCGGTCGGCCGTGGCACGGGTGAGGTGCGGGTTGATGATTTTGGGCGCCTGCCACCAAAAGAGGCGTAGGGAGCGGTCTTTTAGTTCAGATGTGGGAATGATGATGGGTGTGGATGTGGGGGTGACTGCTGTTTCTACGGCCGTTGTGCAGGCAGACAAAAGTAGCAGCAACATAAATCCCCACAACAAAAACGATTTCCATCTCATGGTTTTTCACCCCATAACAAAAGGTAATATGAGTGACAAAGCAGCGGTCTGTTTTGTAAATCTGCTTCCAGCCGTGCCAATCCTTTCTCAAAAGCCGCATCATCAATTAAATGCAAAGATGAATAAGCGCGATGGCTGTACCCGGCTGCATCATACAGCATATACGGATACTCTACCATTTTCTCTAGAATATTTATAAATCCAGCCTGGACCATACAGTCTAATATTTCGGCCACCGGATGGTATCGCTCTAAGTTGACCTCGATTGTGGCCGGGAAATAGGTAGCTAACGGTTCCCGGTGGCTGATAATCCATTCTGAATCGGTGACAGTGCAAACTTTGCCACCCGGTTTTAAGGTGCGAAACGTTTCGTTAAAGTAGGTTTGTAGATGCAAAATGTGGTGGCTGACGTCCACTGTATAAATTAGGTCAAATTGCTCGTTAGTAAAATTGAGCTGGCGGGCGTAACCTATGTTCCATTGAATCTGGTGGGCGTTGGGTTTTGCCTGCGCTTTAGTGAGCATTTTGGGGGCCGGGTCTAGCCCATGGCAGGCAGCCTGGGTGCGACGGGCAATTTCTGAAATGTAATTTCCGGTGCCGCAGCCAACTTCTAAAAGCACGGTATTGTTATCCAGTTTACCGGCGTCAATAAGCGCTTTTAAAACAGGTGGATCTATCTGACGGTATTCGGCATATTCAGTAGCAAATTCGTTGAAATCTTGTCTTTTTGGGTTCAATGTTTTCTCTATTATTTTGGATTGGGGATTAAATAAATGTCCTGAATGAGAATTAAGAGATTGAATCTCCTAATCTCCCAATCTCTGAGATTGAGTAGTTAATAAATCAGGGTTCTCTTGTATGCTGCATCAGATGCACATCTATCCACTGGTCAAATTTATAACCTATTTCTTTCAAAACGCCGACCAAGGTAAAGCCACACGCTTGAGCCAATTTGACACTAGCTTCATTTCCCTGGGAGATGGCTATCACAATCGCATGAAATCCGGCGGTGTAAGCAGCCTCTATCAAGGCCATCACCAGCGCTTTGGCTATGCCCTGACGGCGATGGTCGGGATGGACGTAGATGGAGGCAACGACCGTTTTACTGTAGGCGGGTTTACTTTGCCATTTGCTCACGGCCGTCCAGCCCACAACTTTCCCCTCTAATTCTGCCACTAAAATGGGGTAATGGGGTCTATGACTTTCGTACCATTTCGTTTGTTCTACGGCCGTTTTGGGTATGGTGTCGAAGGTATTAACAGTATGCAGGATGGCATGATTGTAGATTTCTGTAATGGTTGGTATGTCATTAAGTGTGGCTGGTCTGATGATGTGCATGATGCTTGGGCGCTTACGCGCCAACAGTGACAAAATATTCTTGATAAGAAGGGGTAGTGAATAATGAATAATGAATTGTGGATTGTGAATTGTGAAGTTGGTTTGTCATGTCGTTTAGGAATAAGGATTAAATAAAACCCGAAAGTTGTCATTCCTGCGAAGGCAGGAATCCATCTTTTCTGAGGAGTGGATTCCCGCGGGTATGATAGATTAAAGTTTGGGGGTTAAATAAATCCCCATTCCTTAGTTCTTTGGAGTAGATTTTGAACTTGTGCTAAAAATCTTTTGGGCTTTCTGTTTTTGCCATCTTATTTTCCTTCCGAATTCAATTAAGGCTTTTTCAAAAATTAAATGATCCTACCCGTTTTGAAAAAGCCTTTAGCCAATTCTCGAAATGGCATCAATTCGGGATCATTATTTTCTGGAATTGGCCTAACTCAACATTGCCATTACACATTTCTGTATCATTGTCGTTAACTTAAGACCTCGCAGGTTTCCAAAATGATCTACGCCCCTCTGAGGTTTTGCGTTAAAACCTGCGAGGTCTTCGCTTAAGTTAACACTTATGATTTCTGTATATAAGGTTACTTCACAATTCACAATCCATTATTCACTATTCATTATTCTTTTCCCAATCTGTTAATGCTTTACTCTAGCTGATCTAACACTTTGTGCAGAGCGCGGGGATGGGATTTTGTGAGACGGGCAATTTGGTCAGTTGTCTCCCGTAGCCGCTGGCTGAGGACGTTGATCAGTTCCAGAGAAAGGTCGGGATATTGGCGAGCGAGGGCAATGAGTGGTTCGCGGCGTAGTTTGAGGGTGAGGGTGTCTTGTAGGGCGACGGCCGTGTCTGTGTGTGAGCTTCCATCAAATAAATTCATCTCACCAAAATAAGCGTATGATTCAATGGTAGCCAAGCGGGCCACTGTGCCCCGACGCGACTCACGTTCAATGCCTACCTTGCCGCGCACGACAACGTAAAGGACACCACCAGCGTCCCCTTCCTTATAGATAGCCGCATCTTCTTCGTAAAAACTCTCTTCACAAACGGAAGCCAGCACTTTTAGCTGGTCTACATTCATTTCGCGGAAGAAGAGAACTTCTTTTAAGAAGATGATTCGTTCGATATTTGATAACAAGACACCCTCCTTTTGCCGGTTGGATAAATCTTTACCGGAAATCTTATCGCTGGCTTGTTGGGCAGCCTGACGCACTTCAGCTTCGGGGGCGCTGGCGGCCGCGTGCAGCAAAGCCAGCACTCGTGTAATGGTAAACTTTTTGGCTACCGTTGGCGGGGGATAATACATTGTTTCCAGAGCCGTGGGTGGGGAGGCAGGTTCTGGTTTTGGCGGTGGTTCTGCTTTGGGTGGCGGGCTTGCGGGTGGTTCGCTGTCATCGGCCAATTCATCTAGTAGATTTGCGGCTCTGTTGACCCGCCGGCGTCTGGCTTTGCGCCGCTTGTCGCCACGGCTTTCTGCGGCTGGGGTATCATCAATGAGGGAATCTAGTAGTGCGCTGTTGCTGCGCGGCCGTTTGCGGGCTGGTTTCGGTTTGTCGGGTTCAGGTTGTTTCTGGGAAGGGGGTGTGACCACTGCCAGGCCAATTTCGCCCAGAGCATGAACGGCAATGGCACGGGGCCAGGGATCAGTGGCGTAATCGGCGCTCAATTTTTGCATCGTTTCGTAGCTGGTAGGGAACTGCATATCCCAAGTTTCCTGGCCTAGCTGGAGGATGATGACCGGTTGCGCTTCCGGGTTGATAATGTGAGCGATCAGGTCGGCCGTTTGGGGTGAGGTGAGCGATTCTAACGCTTCCAGCGCGTTGGCCTGTACTCGCTCAACATCGCTGCTGAGAGATTCGCGGATGACTTGAATGGCCTCTTTGTCTTGCACGGCCGTCAGCAAAAAGAAAATCTCATCGGCCAGACGGCTGTTCTTCTCCTGAAAAACATTCTGTAAAATGGTGATGCTAGGATACCCATTTAAGGGGCGGACAGCTTCTAAATAGCCGACGTTTTCTACAATGTGCAGTAGATTGGCTTGGATTTGGGCTGTGATTAGGGGGCCATATTCACGACGGTTAATGCGGGCTAGAATGACTGTGGCCATTTTCCGTAGTTGGGCATTGGGAGAGTCGAGTTGGGTATGGACAACGGGAATGACTTTTTTGCCCAGATCGGTGAGAACGTCAACGGCCGTTTCCTGAATTTGTGAGCTGCTGTCGTTTAGCGATTCTACCAGGAGGGGATATGTGTCGTGATTGCCGGTACGGGCTAAGGTGGATAAACTAGCCGCCCGGGTGCGTTCAACGGGATCATGCAGCAAAGGGGCCATTTTGTGGTTGATGTCGGCCGTGTCGGCCCGGTTCAGTCGTTGCTTGGAAAAGGCTTCCAGAATGAGGGCTGCTTCCAGACGTACCATATCGGCCGGGTCTTGTAGTTGGGCCGTAATGTCTGAGGTGTAACCATTGTCTTCAGTTTGCCCTAAAGCGCGGAGGGCATAGGCGCGTTCCTGGTTTTTCTGGCTGGACAACAAAACGCGCACACTTTTAAGCGCCTGCTCTCGTTGTGACAAATCGCCAAATCGGAGTAAGGCCGGCAATGCTTGTGTACGCACAGCGATGTCTTCATCGGCTAGCATATGGGCGGCCGTTTGTAGATATTGTTTGTTGTTACGGCCGTCCAGCCGTTCTAACCCCGCCAATGCTGAATGTCGCACCAGTGGGTTACTGTCGTGTAAAAATTCACGGTACAGGTCGTGCACGGCCGTGCCGTGCACATCGGCCGCTGCCAAAATATCCAGCGCTGCGGCCCGAATATGAGCATCGCTGCTGCGAACTATGTTCGCCACGATGGGTACGGCATCGCTGCCGCCGACATCACTGATGAGTGTAATCATGAATAAAGTGAATTCGTCGCTTGTACTTTGGTCTAACTTTTCTTTTAAGAATTGTAAAGCAGCTGGGTCAGTCACAGTCAAATCGGCGGCCTCTTGGCCGAGTAGAAAGGAGTAATCTTCTTGTTCTAATAAGTTAATCAGGGCGTTGGAATATTCGCGGCTGACACGGGTAGAGGCGATGAGGGTGGCAACGGCCGTGAGGGAGATTAGTCCAGGCATAAACCAGTTTGTATTTACCAGAGGTAGTAAAACCAACAGCCCGCCGCTTAAAGTTGCCAGTGGAACCAGCATACCATTCACAAACGCACGGGCGCGACCTTTTATCCGCAGAGGTACGGCATTGTACAGTAAATTGTCCACCGGGTTACGGAAGGTGGTGTTAAGCACATTGGCTGTCAGATAAGCCAGCGTACCAAAAATGACCAGGCCAGGCGTGAGCAAAGCCACGCTAAAAAAGGTTAATGGCAGGGCAATGAATAACGCTCCGGCGGGAAAGATGAGATTGGCTTTGCTTAAGCCTATTTTACTAATGAGGCGGCTAAGTAAAAATAGTTGCACCGGCAGCATAAGTAAATTGGCGATGCCTTCTATTTGGCCTAAGAATTTGGTAGGCGAGCTGAACTGCTGCACCAGAAAGGTATCATCCTGAAAGGCAGCGTTGATGATGGCGCTGCTTTGGAACTTGAGGAACGTGAACAGGAGCATGACGAACAGGGTGGCAATGGCTAACCAGCGCAAGTAGGAAGAGTGGCGGACGTAATTGTAGCCTTCACGCACGTTGTCCAGGTAGGATGGGCTTTCTAATTGGATGGGGGTGGCTGTTACCTGCTTTGTTTCCCGCAAAAGAAAAGGAGTCAGTCCTACTAGCGCTGCCAGTACGATTAGCGATAAAGCCCACAATGTAATCACGTCATCCGTTGAACCGGCCAGGGCGGTTATGCTGGCGACACTAAAGCCGGCAAAAGCGCCGGCCAGCCGGGCGTTGGAGGCCAACACAGGCACTATCCGTTTGGCGGCGCGGGCAGTATAAAAACCGGTGACGTAGGTCCACCAATGCAAATTCAAAATGAAGGGAATGACGGTAAACAGGGGATAGAGTAGAAAGTAACTAGCCTGATCATAATTGTAAGCCAGCAAGAGGCGTCCGAAGCCGACGGCCGCAGCGCTTAAAATCGCAATAATAATCAACAGCCGATCATGGGATAAGCGGTCAGCAAAAGGTGTATACACGGCCACTAGAAAAATAGCCAACAGTCCTTCGGCAATAAAGCTGTATCCCAAATTCTCTATGCCGACAATTTCCCAAAAAAGCGGCTGAACGGTCAACTTGCCCCAGGTGATACCAGTGATGGCGATAAATGCCATGACAAAGAGCAGTGTGACGCGGGGCCATTCATTGCTGCGGATGTTAAATAATCGGTTAAAAAAGGCGGGCATGTTGCCTAGTATAACAATAAACTTGTGACTATACAGGTTATTTCTGCGAAGGCAGGAATCCACACACCTGGATACCTGCCTTCGCGAGTATGACAGTCAAGAGACATCTGCATAGTTACATTAATTTTACATAGGGAATGGTAAGGGGATGATGAGGATGAGTGGGTGAAGAAAAAAGGCGGAGAATGAGAGATTTGTTTGCGGATAGAGTTCCTCTTCCCGGAAATCTCTCATTCTCTGCTGCCGAGGGGAAGTAGTTTAGATCAACATGGGGGCAGCATCGTACATGGCTGCTTTGATTTCTAAGGAGTCGCGGCGGATATTTGGATCTGTATCAATGAGACCGGTGATTTTCTCATAGCCGTAAAGAATAGTAGTATGGTCACGGTTGCCCAGTTTTTCGCCAATCAGGGGCAGGGAGGCGTCGGTCTCTGTACGGGCTAGAAACATGGCCATCTGGCGCGGGTAGGCAATTCGCCTTTTGCGGCTGGCGCTGACTAAATCCTCTAGGGAAACGCTATAATATTGGCACACGGCCGTTAATATCTTTTCCACTGTTAATTTTTCCGGCCGTCGAATCAGGTCTGCCAGAGCCAGATTTACTAATTCCAAATCAATTTGCCCCCCAAATAAATGGGAATAAGCCATCACCTTATTAAAAGCGCCTTCCAGTTCACGGATATTATTACGCACATTTTGGGCGATAAATTCCATCGCGGCATCGGGCACAATCAGGCCACTTTCTTCCGCTTTTGATTGTAGAATGGCTTTGCGGGTTTCAACATCTGGCATTTGAATATCGGCCATGATGCCCCATTCAAAGCGGGATTGCAGACGTTCTTCCAGGGTGTGCATCGCTTTGGGGGGCCGGTCGCTGGAAATGACGACTTGTTTACCCTGGCTGTGTAGTTCGTTGAAGGTGTGGAACATTTCTTCCTGGGTGCTTTCTTTTCCGGCGATGAATTGAATATCGTCAATCATTAATACATCTGGGGTGCGATAACGTTCTCGGAAATCAGCCATACGTTTGTTACGAATGGATTGCACCAGATCGTTTGTAAATGTTTCGGAGGGGATATAACAGACGATGTACCCATCTTGTATACATTTCTGACCAATGGCGTGAAGTAGGTGGGTTTTCCCCAGGCCAACCCCACCATAAATGAAGAGAGGATTGTATGTCTGGCCGGGATTTTCGGCGACGGAAAGAGCGGCCGCGTGAGCCAAACGATTACTTGTGCCTACAACGAAGGTGGAGAAGGTGAAACGGCCGTTTAATATGGGCGCATGAGGGTTGTTACTTTTACTTTTATGTGTACGGTGGGGTTTTTTAGGTTTGGTCGCTAACCCATTGGAGGAGAAGGCTTCTCTTTGCTTGATAATTTCATCTGTCCACACCACAAAACGAATATCTGCTTTTTGGCCGATAATAGCCATCAAGGTACGTAGGATTGTATCTTGTAGACGGTTTTCTAGCCAATCTTTAGCATAATCATTCCGCACGCCAATGATGTAGACATTGTCATCACAAGTCAGGAGAATGGCGTCCTTCAACCAGGTGTTGAAGGTCGCTTTGGTCATTTGTAATTCCAGTTCTCCTAATGTGGCTTTCCAGGCAGTTTCAGGGGTCATAGTCACCATACCAATACGCATTTAATAGGTTGTCAGCTAATAGGCAAACAACAATGCCAACAATGCATGGTTAAAAACCATGTAATAGGGATAGATTGAAGGTGGGTTAGAGCAGCCGTTGTGCTGGTTAGGGGTTAAACCTAAGTGGATTTCCTCAACCCGATTGTACTTCCTCTTAGTAGATGAAATTTCCAAAAAAGCAAACTACCACAGTGCGACCTATGGATGGAAATTTTGGCTCATCCTATTATGCAGATTATTTGCAACGGCTTGAATATTCTATCAGATGGGCATGGGTGATGCAATGAAAAACCCCCGATTTTGTCTTAAAAGCTTGAACATTTTTAGACTTGGGAAATCTTAAAATGTCCCAATTTTTAAGCTTGAAACCTTGACAAACCCTGATGCCACCCAGATATAGACTGTCTTCCTATAATGAACCCTGCATCTGTGGAAAACGGTGGGACGTTTACACGTTGGCTTATTAGCATGGATGGGTGAATTTGCAACAAACTACCTGGAAAAGGGTTCCTTAGAATGTGCTTTTGTGCATTAACTATGCCATCAATATGATTTGTGCCAATAGTAGGGAATGTAGGTTTTTAATTGTTTAGATGTAGCCTGAACAACAAGTAAAACGATACTGTCTGCGGGACAATTTGTCCATTGTACGGTAAGTTGCAAGTTTGCAAGTGGGCAACTAACCAAACTGTAAGGAGACAGACATGATTACAGATTTAAGGAACAGATCAGCTTTTGATAATGCGTCGGTAGAAGGACAGATTATTTCTGCAAAGCAGATTGCTGCAGCTATCACATTGTTGTTTTGTTTGGGGTTGGCTTTGATTTGGCCTGGTGGCATTGGGTTGTCTTGGTTGGCAATTTGTTTTCTGGGAGCGGCCGCAGCGTATATCGGTACTGGTTTGTGGGTCTATCATTGTGATGGACGGCCGCGTTGGGGAATGGTGGTGATGGGGCAGGTGTTGGGAGTTTTGGGTGTTGGTTTGGTGGTTCTTATTTCACTGTGACAACAACGGTTGAAGAAAGGAACAGCTAGATTCTCAGGAGTGTATCCGTTACTTTCTCTATCTGTCTCCCCTTAAATTTCCAAAATATAATACGGATAAACGTTAATAATGATCGTGCTTAAATATTTTGATATGGGAACGGAATTTTGCTGGTAGAGATGAACGTGTCCGTGCAGCATATATTTTGGTTGAAACCATTGTATGAAGTTGAGGAAAATCTTGAAGCCAGTATGTGGTAGGTCAGATTTGTCGTGGATGCCGAAAGGAGGGGAATGGGCTACGAAAATATCTAGGTAACGGCCGTAACGAATTTTATTCCGCAGCAGTCGGGGCAGCATACTGGCTATTTGCATTTTCATTTCCCCTTCCGTATACATATACTGTACCTTGGGCCGGTAACGCATAGATCCTTCTAGTCCGGCAATTAATAGCTTTTCACGATAGACGCAGCGGCCGTGAATATCTGTTCCCCCGTGTACCTCCTCAAGGACCTGGCCGGTGGCTGTATATTGCGGCCCATGATCATGGTTGCCACGTACATAGACCAGCCGCCTGTCAAAAGCCGAAACCAAAAAATCCAGGTAATAATACGGCAAATCCCCACACCCAATCAGTAAATCAATGCCAGGGTACTTTTGTTTTACCTCGGCGCTATATAACTGCTCCATTACCCGATCACTAACCGCCAAAATCTTCATGGGGCTGGCCATTCTCGCGTCTGGTTAAATTCTATTTTATTTAAGATGGCTTCTTCCAAATCAATCCCCGTAATGCTGGCAAGCTGCAAGAGGTATAAAGCCACATCAGCCAATTCTGCGGCCAATTCATCGGGGTCTTTTACATTTTTGCACCATTGAAAATGTTCTAACACTTCCGCAGCTTCAATGGCTAATGATGCCGCCAAATTACGAGGGGTTTGCGGTTTAGGGGAATCAGGAGCATACCAGCCTTTGCTGGCTACAAACTCATGCATCTGGTTTTCGAGGTCGCGTAGTTCCATTGTAAGAGAGGTTCCACCTTTTTGGAAAGGTGGAACCTCTAATTGCTTTACAGTTTTTCGGCTACAAAGGCAGCTAGGTCAGATAGACGGGAGGAGTAGCCCCATTCATTGTCGTACCAGGTAATAACCTTGACCATGTTGCCATTCATCACATCCGTTGATAATGCATCAATGGTGGATGAAGGCGCATGACCAATAATGTCGGTAGAGACGATGGGTTCTTCTGTGTAATCGAGGACTTTGCCTAACCAATCACTGCCTTCGGACGCAGCTTTGAAAGCGGCGTTTACTTCTTCCACTGTTACGTCTTTTTCCAATTCGGCCGTTAAATCTACAACAGAGCCGGTCACGGTGGGAACGCGGAAAGCCATGCCGTTAATTTTGCCGTTCAATTCTGGCAAAACCAGACCGACCGCTTTTGCCGCGCCGGTGGTGGTAGGAATGATGTTGACCAATGATGACCGCGAACGACGCAAATCGCCAGAAGCCAGGTCAAGCACCTGCTGGGAGGTGGTGGCGGCGTGAATTGTTGTCATGAGGGCACGCTTGATGCCAAACGCCTCATTCAACGTTTTGGCTGCCGGGGCCAAACAGTTGGTGGTGCAGCTTGCGTTGGAGATGATGTGATGATTATCAGGATTATAACTGTCCTGGTTAACGCCGAGAACGAAAGTAGCGTCTACACCTTTGCCGGGAGCTGAAATGATCACTTTTTTGGCGCCGGCAGCCAGATGTTTGGCGGCATTTGCTCTGTCGCGGAAACGGCCGGTACATTCCAAAACTATATCTACTCCCAGTTCACCCCAGGGCAAATCGGTGGGGTTGCGTTCGGCGTAGCTCTTGAGTTTTTCGCCGTCAATGTACAGATCGCCGTCTTGTACTTCTACTTTTCCGGGAAAACGGCCGTAAGTCGAGTCATATTTTAGCATGTGCGCATTTGTCTCAACCGGCATCAAATCGTTGATCGCTTCCACATCAAGAACGCCCTTGTAATTTTCATAAATAGCCTTATAAACCTGACGGCCGATACGACCAAACCCGTTAATGCCTACTTTTATTGTCATTATTGTCTCCTTAAAACTTGAAAATGGTCAATTATTAATTGTCAATTGTTAGCAAATTTGCCACAGTAGCAGATTTTACCTTGCTATCTCATCTTGTCACCTGCCATCCGTCATCCGTTATCCGTCATCCGTCATCCCAAGAGGTTTATAACTGCCTGGGCCAATTTGGCGCTGTCATGCCGCCACGGCCGCTGTTCGTCTACCAGATCGGCCGTTATCATAGAAACTTCTGCCGCTGGTTCAGGCTGCACAAAGATTGTTTGTCCGCCACCCTGATCTGAGGGAACAGATAAATTATCATTGGCTAAAACCACATCCAGACAATGGGTAGGAACGTGTTGTAAAATGGTAGCTACATGATCGGCTACATTGTAATTATCCGTTTCTCCGGGCTGAATGGCAAGATTACATATATATACCTTAGGCGCGCGGGCATGTTTAAGCGCTTCAGTCAGGTCTGGAACCAGTAAATTGGGCAAAATACTGGTGTACAAACTGCCTGGCCCCATCACAATTAAGTTGGCTTGTAAAATAGCTTGCAGAGTGGGGGGATACGCTTTGACGTGTGGCGGTTCCAAGTAAACTTGTTGGATACGGCCGTGTACCTTTGGTATCGCCGATTCACCCACCACCTGTTTTAGCTGGCCTGCTACCATAATATCGGCTTTCAAAGCCACATTTTCTAACGTGGACGGCAGCACCCGTCCCCGAATAGCCAATACTTGCTGTGCGACCAGCAGCGCTTCATCAAAGCTACCTGTAATGCCCATCAGGGCCGCCAACAGCAGGTTGCCAAAAGCGTGGCCTTGCAGTTCCGAACGGCCGTTTTCCCCCACAGACTTGCCAAAGCGATATTGCAGCACCTGGGTCATTAACGTTTCATCACGAGACAGGGCGGCCAGATTGTTGCGGAAGTCGCCTGGTGGCAGTACACCTAACTCTCGTCGCAAACGACCGCTGCTGCCACCATCATCCGCCACCGTCACAATCGCCGTGATATTGGACGTGTATTCTTTCAAGCCACGCAGCAAACTGGGCATCCCCGTGCCGCCGCCAATGGCCACAATACGCGGCCCCCGCCGCCGCCGCCTGTGGTAGTATACCCGCTCGGCCACATCTTCATCGGGCGGCGAAAAGGGGGCCACCAGATTGCGCCCAATCTTCAATACGCTAATAAAAACGAGCAGACTCCCTATTAGTAGGGGGAGAATAATTCTTAAAGGGAGAGATAAGAATTGAAGGGTCAGGAGATCATATAAGTTGATGGACAGCCAGACCTGCTCATGTGCTGCAAAGAGTAAATTGCCCAAACCGAGACCAATAACGGCCGTGCCCAAACCCAAAATCAACAGCCATCGTTTAATGCCAATACCGGGAATCAGCCAGCGGCTGTTGTGTACAAAAATATACCGTCGAAAAGGATGTCTCATAAATCAGACCTGTTTATTTAGTGGCTGGTGGTTAGTGGCTTGTATTAACTAGCCACCAGCCACTAGCAACCAACCACTAATTACACCGTAGATCGGCTCATTCTAACAAGCCCATTCCACCATGTCAAAGGCGTTGGCAGAGGGGTAGGGCGTGTGTTATCATCCCGCCCACGACTTACGGATTACGAACTACGACTTACAAATCATACCTACCGGAGGACATTATGCGTACTGTCTATTGGGATTATAACGATAACAGTGTCAGGATGATTGACCAGCGACTGTTGCCCTGGAAATATGAAATTGCCACTTTCGATGATTATCGTGAAGTTGCTCAGGCCATTACTGATATGGTGGTACGGGGCGCGCCAGCGATTGGCGCGGCGGCCGGTTTTGGCATGGCGTTGGCGGCCCGACAAAGCAGCGCTTCTGACCGTTTGACTTTGCTCCGCGAATTGGAGAAAGCGGCCGAAACATTAAATGCTGCTCGACCAACGGCCGTTAACCTGGCCTGGGCCATTCGTCGAATAATGCGTGTAGCCATTGAGAAGAATTCAAAAATAGCAACCGAAATCCGTACCGCTATCCTGAAAGAAGCCCAACGTATTGCCGATGAAGATGTAGAACTGAATAAACGCATGGCCTACAACGGTGCCGAACTGATCAGTGATGGGGATACGATTTTGCATCATTGCAATACAGGCGCATTGGCTACCGTAGATTGGGGGACGGCGTTAGGCGTCGTCTTTGCCGCTCATGAACATGGCAAAAAAATTCATGTACTGGTAGATGAAACCCGTCCCCGTTTGCAAGGGGCGCGCCTGACAGCCTGGGAACTGCACCAGCGAGGCATTCCTTTTGACCTGATCGCCGACAATGCGGCCGGACACTTTATGCGTACCGGACAAGTTGATATTGTGTTGGTTGGCTCTGACCGCACGGCCGCAAACGGAGACGTAGCCAACAAAATTGGTACGTACAAACTGGCTGTGGTCGCCAAAGAAAATGGGATTCCCTTTTACCCGGTTGTACCCACCAGTACCATTGATCTGGCCTTAGCCAATGGCGACCTCATTCCTATTGAAGAACGCAGCCCCGAAGAAGTAGTAGCTGTTTTTGGCAAATCAATTGCTCCGGCCGGTATTTCGGCCCGCAACCCCGCTTTTGATGTGACGCCGCACCGTTACGTCACCGGCATTGTTACCGAAGCAGGTATTGTCTATCCACCTTTTGTGAAGAATTTGCGGCAGGCAGTGGAGAGTGAAGAAAAGGAGATTGGAGATTGAGAGATTAGAGATTGGAAGCGGCAATCTCCCAATCTCCTAATCTCCAATCTCTAACCAATCATGCCTGACATACCAGTCATCATCCTCTGCGGCGGACAGGGTACGCGCATGGGGAATACATTGACGAAAAAGGAATTGGTGGATATTGGCGGACGGCCGTTACTGTGGCATGTCATGCGTATTTTTTCTGCCTATGGGCACAATCGTTTTATTTTGGCTTTGGGGCATCAGGGAGACCAGGTACGTCGTTACTTTTTAGAATATGAAGCGATGACCCGCGATGCCACTATCCATCTGGCCAATCCAGCAAACGACGACGGCCGCCCCCACCTGACCTTTGAAGGCGAGTACGAACATCCCCCCTGGGAAGTAACCATGGTAGATACTGGGCTGGATAGTGGTCGAGCTGTTCGTCTGTTACAATTGGCTGATTATTTGGGGGGCGGTCGTTTTTTTGCCGCGTATGGCGAGGCAGTGGCCGATATTGACCTGGATGCTTTAGTGCAGTTTCATGAAAGCCACGGCAAAATGGCAACTATCACTGGTATCCGTTTTAGCTCCCAATATGGCAAAATTGAAGCAGATGGCGACGGCCGTATCACCCAATTTGAAGAAAAACCGAAGCTGCCTTATTGGGTCAACGGCGGTTTTATGCTGTTTGAACCAGCCTTCTTAGACCTCATTCACCAGAACTACCGTCCAGATTTAATGGAAACCGACATCATGCCCCAGTTAATGCACTCTGGTGACCTGATGCTTTACCAGCACACTGGCTATTGGCAATCTATGAAAACACTCAAGGATGCGCTAAGATTGAAAGATGATTGGCGGCAAAGCAAACCGTGGCGGATGTGGTAACGGAGAGCGTAGATTTGACTGAATTCTGGTCGGGAAAACGGGTGCTTATTACAGGTTGTACAGGGTTGCTGGGAGCCTGGTTAACGGCCGTACTCGTCAAAGCCGGCGCCGAAGTTGTAGGTCTCATTCGGGATACGGCCCCCCATTCTGAGCTCATCCGGTCCCAAACCATCCGCAAAATCAATGTTGTACGGGGCGAGTTATGTAATTATCAATTGCTGGAACGCACTCTGGCTGAATATGAAGTGCAAATCATCTTCCATCTGGCCGCGCAAACAATAGTCGGCATTGCCAATCGCGCCCCCTTGTCTACTTTTGAGACGAATATTCGCGGCACATATATGCTACTGGAAGCGGCGCGGCGCAACTCAACCGTCAGCGGAATTGTGGTAGCCAGCAGCGATAAAGTGTATGGTGAACAGACTGATTTACCTTATGTGGAAGCGTCATCGTTAAACGGCCGTCAGCCTTACGACGTATCTAAAAGCTGTGCCGATCTGATTGCTCAGACCTATGCCCAGAGCTACAGTTTGCCAGTGATGATTACTCGCTGCGCCAACTTGTACGGTGGTGGCGACTTGAATTGGAACCGGCTGCTACCAGGTACTATCCGCACTGTTTTGGGTGGTGAACGGCCGATTATCCGCTCCGATGGAACCATTAAGCGAGACTATTTGTATGTGCAAGATGCAGTTCGTGGATTTTTATTGGCGGCCCAATGTCTGGCGATGGATGATATGTACGGTGAAATATTCAACTTGGGCATGGGCCAACCCAAAACAGCCCTGGAAATGGTGCAAACAGTTATCCAAATTTCTGACTATCCTCATCTGGAACCGATTATTCTGGACAGCGTAAAAAACGAGATTCAGGACCAATTTCTGTGCATAGATAAAGCACAGCGCACCCTCAATTGGGCGCCACAATATGCGCTGGAAGATGGTTTGGTGGAGACGATGGCTTGGTATCGTGAATTTTTGTAAATAGTACAGCATTACCTACCCACTTTTGAAAAGGTGGGACCTCTCAAGAACGGATATAAGGAAGGAATGGATGCTTGATTTGCAAACAATGTTAGAAAAATCTTCAGAACGTCACCGGCATTTGTGCCCTCGACAAGTGTTGGGGGTGCGTATTGGTCTGGCCGGCGCGGCCGCTTTAGGATTAGAAGTTCCCCGCCGTGACAAGCGTATGCTGACACTTGTGGAAACGGATGGCTGTTTTGCCGATGGGGTGGAAGTGGCTACTGGCTGCACAATGGGACATCGTACTTTGCGGTTGGTGGATTATGGCAAGATTGGAGCCACGTTTGCAGATGTGAAAACGGAAACGGCCGTGCGCGTGGCTCCTCAGCTTGATGTACGGCAAAGAGCGCTGTTGTATACTCCAGAAGAGCGGAAGAAATATTTCGCGCAGCTAGTAGGGTACCAACGGATGCCCGATGAGAAACTGTTGACTATTTGGCCGGTAAAACTGACAACGCCGGTGATGGAGATTGTTAGCCGGGCTGGCGTACGGGTACACTGTGCCAACTGTGGTGAAGAAGTGATCAATGAGCGGGAAGTTATGTTGGGAAAACGGCCGTTGTGCCGCGCCTGTGCCGAACCTGCTTATTATGCGTTGGTAGAAGTGAAACTCTTTCCCTTTACAAAGGTCACGGCCATCCATAAAAAGTGACGTATTATCAATACGGATTGGTCAATTTTTGAACGGTTTCAAAAACATCGGGAAAATCAAATGGCTTAGACAAGAATAGAGCATTAATCTCAGCCAGCGTTTCATCTGTTGGTTTAGGCCAGGCGCTTACAAGAACAAATGGCCGTTCTTCTCCCCGCCGTCGTAATTCTTGCGCCAATTCCACTCCTGTCATTTTCGGCAAGCGAATATCAAAAAAGAAAAGGTCTGCTTCCGTAAACGCAGATTCGTCAATCCGTTCCAAAAGCGCTTCGGCGCTCATATACACAGGTTTGACGGTAATTCCAAAAAGGCCCAGACCGCTAACTAGAAGCTGGGCGATACTGGGTTCATCTTCCACATAAGTAATAGTGATTGGTTTTTGTTGGTTGTTTGTCATACGTTTCCCTCGTTGAGTTGATTGGGTGAATTGACGTTATTCTTGCACATTGACTATCTTCTGACAATGTTGCTCAATGTAAGCTCTCCCGAAAGAAGAAAACGGCAAAATTATTAAAATGGGTTGATCATTATTACCTCAATCATCCTGCTTTTATCACGCCTAACTTGAGTTCTTACCAAACACTGTAGGACTATTGGCTGGAAAAAGACTTATCATTACAATAATCAAATATGCTTGCAACAAAAACCCCAACCTCACCTGAAAAACCGCAGGTGAGCGTCATTATTCCTACGTATAACTCTGCTCGATTCCTTCCCGAAGCATTGGACAGCGTTTTTTGCCAAAATTATGATGCTTATGAAGTCATTGTGGTTGATGATGGCTCCACAGATAATACCTTAGATGTGTTGAAACCATACCGTGATCGGATTCATTATATCTGCCAGGAGAATGCCGGTTCAGCGGCCGCGCGCAACACTGGTTTGTGGCTGGCAAAGGGGGAGTTTATCCTGTTTCTGGATGCCGACGATTTGATGCTGCCAGGGAAATTGCGGCAGCAGGCAGCGTTTTTGAGTTTATGGCCGTCATTGGGCTAC
>JAAEOP010000517.1 GCA_024223125.1 Chloroflexota bacterium | reverse complement strand
TGCCCAATTTGACGACAGCATAACACTTGATAACGTGGCAAACGCTATTGCAGAATTCGAACTGACTTTGGTCAGTAACGGGGCTGCTTTTGATGCCTATGCCGAAGGTGACTTCGACGCGCTGAATGCCCAACAACGGCGCGGCTTGGCCATCTTCCGTTCGGCCGTAACGCGCTGCTTTGAGTGCCATACGGCCCCTGCCTTCACCGATCAGACCTTCCGGGTAGTCGGCGTACCTGATAATGGCAGTGATGATAAAGGGCGCGGCGGTATCACCTCCGGCGCAGATTATGCCTTCAAAGTGCCCACCTTGCGTAATGCTGTCTTGAGCGCTCCCTATATGCACAATGGGTTAGTTACTACTCTAGAAGGTGCCATCGATCTTTATGCCGAAGGCGCAGAGAAATTTGACCAGGCGCGGGTAGATCGTCAGGTTGAAATGGGTTTCAGCCTGACCGAGCAAGAAACGGAAGACATTATCACCTTTCTTAACGCCCTGGTAGATGAAACCATCCCTGAGGAGTATTGGGAGGGGCTAAATTATATTGACTCCGAAGGCCACATTCTGATCCCCGATTCGGTTCCTTCCGGTTCCGACTTAGTAATCAACGCCTTTGATAATCCAGCGCGTGACTACGTTGCCCAAGTGGAGGCTGAACCCGATAATCGTTCCGAATGCAACCGTGATCCGTCTGCCCAAACCGTCACCGTTTCTGCTGGGCAAACCATCCAACAGGCAGTAGACTGCGCCGAACAGGGCGATACAGTTCTGGTTCCGCCCGGTATCTACAAAGAACGAGTCGTGATTGATACAAATGGAATCACCCTTCGCGGTATGGCCGACGAGCCGGATATGTGCCCCGTGCAGACAGCAGAAGCGCTTTTCCCCACCGGGGACGCCGCCCCCAAATGGCCCATCCTTGAGGGAGATGTGGATGGCGATGGCGAGAACGATCTCACTGATGGCGTGATTGCTTCCGGCAACGACTTCACGATGGAAAACTTCGTCATGCGCAACTACACCGGCAATGGCGTACTGGTCGATGGCGTACGCGGCGTAACCATACGCCACACTTACTCAGAGAATGTGGGACTATATGGCGTTTACCCCGTGCGCAGCACTGATGTCCTGGTTGAATGCAATGTCAGCACCTTAGTTACCGATGCTGCCATTTACGTCGGGCAGTCGCGTGATATCATCGTGCGCAACAATTTGGTCTATGACAATATCGCCGGAATCGAAATCGAAAATAGCGCCTATGCTAAAGTGTACGATAATGAAGCCTGGAATAATGTCGGCGGCTTGCTGGTTTTCCTACTAACGAATCTGAACTCGCGTGTCTCAACACATGTTGAAGTCTATGACAATTACATCCATGACAACAACCGGGGCAAAGGCGACACGAATACCGGTCTGGTGGCAATGGTTCCTATCGGCGCCGGTATATTGCTAATGGGAACTGATCACTCCGAAATCTATAACAATCGTATTGAAAACAATGATAGTTTTGGCATTGGCGTTGCAGCGCTCTATATGGCCTATGAGCGAGACCAGATAGAGAACGTTGGTCCGCTCTCCGAATATAACTATATTCACGACAATATCCTGGTCAACAACGGCACAAACCCCGATGCTTTTCTGACTGATGCCGGTTTGCCCGGCTCTGATCTATTATGGGATACTGAAGGATTTGGTAATGTATGGGATCAACCGGGCGCTTCACGCTTCCCGCCAGTTTTGCCGTCATCGAGCTGGCCCGACTTTGCCCAACGCGCCATCTATCGTATCTGGAATTACATCGCGCAAAATCTATAAATACAAACTCTATTGGCAAAGCATCCAGCCGGCCGCAGAAAACTACGATGTCTTTATTCATGTTGTAGGTGAAGACGGCCGCTAATTTAGCAAAGTAGTGGGCGTGGCGGGTTTTGAGTCGGGCATAATGCTCACCCTATTGATTGCTTTTTTCGCGTACATATTGCCACAGCAGCTCGTGCGTGTCGTAACGGCCGTTTGCCTGCCTGCATACCAGCGATTTTTGTCTGAGCGAGGTCAGCTGGTCTACTGAAGCATTGGCGACCTCGTTGAAGGCTTCAGCCGTGAACCCGCTATTTAGTTGTCGCCATACGGCCGTGGGGCGACCCGATGAGGGACAGGAAGCAGTGGTCCGGCTGCAGGAAGGGAGCAGTGGGATTGGCGGGTGTGGTGGGGTGGAAAACGGCCGTTTTGAGCTTGACAAGCCAACGAACAAGCATCAAACTAGCGGGCATGCAGGTCAGATGGAAAGGCTATAAAGTCCGCCACCTGGAACAACACATACACCGGACACACCAGACAGAACGAATCCTTTTTATCTCAAAAAGCGTGCCGGTGATGCTAATCGTTAGCTAGCTCCTGAATCTAAAGGAGGAAAATTTATGAGTGATAACTCAGGCGAACATGAAGAACTACCTACTGACGACTCTGATACCTCAAAAGACACTCAGGTCACCCTAAATGGAGAAGAAGTCGCAACTGAGATTCCCTCAAAAGACAATCCGACTTTTGATAAAAAACGAACCAGATCCATAATTGTGTTACAGCTTGCGGTTGCTATTCTTTTACTAAGCATATCATTTGGTTATGCTTTTATGCATAGGGTGCCTCATGGATTCAGCGTTTGGATCTATTTGATAGTGAATGGAAGTTTAGAAGGATTCAATAGCCCTGGGGTTGCAGAATTCAATTTTGTAGGCGTGAATGAAAACTTTCCTTTACCGAGCTTTTATTCTCTTGTTATGGAGGTTTTTGCATGGAGTTTTGCAGGTGTGCTAGCTCGCAGTGAATATTATCTTACCCAAATTGCAATTCGGCGTGAAGAGTTCCATATGTCAGAAAGTATCAGCAAGATTATTGGAGATACTTCTATGGGAGTATCTATTGCAATTGCAGTTGTAGCTTTTCTCACAGCGACAACACTTACAATTGGACAAGTTGAGTTGACATTGAGAACTGCAAGTATTGAGCTCATTGGGGCAATTTCTTTTATTTTAGGATTTTACCATGAAGATACACGTCGACTATTGGGTAGTTTTCAAAAGAAAGTATCTGGGGGCAGCGATTGATGATAAAAAGAATGAGAAAGTGGAATGAATTTTCTACAGTGTAAAGATTTTTTTACTTCATCTGAATCTTGCAAGCCATAGCCGCCAGCTAACAAAAATTGCAGCGGACGGGCGAGCACAAGGCCGATTTGCCTAATTAGGCGGTGGTGATTGAAGGTGTCGCGCCCGCAAGAAGTTAGGGTCTCTCGCCCGCCACTGAACAAGACGTTAGCTGGCGTCCAAGAAAGGTATTCGACCGGGGTTATCGAGGCAGTTGTACCAGGTTTAAGCCTGCTGCTTATTGATTTTCCGATCTGCATACACCTTGGTATCCTAGGGTGGCGCACATAACCCGGGTATAATGTAGCGAATGTGTGTTTGAAGATCGAGTGAGGACAATATTGTTATGTCGAAAGAGCTTGAAATACGAAATATGATCCGCTCAGAGGTAGATAAGCTTGTTGCGTGGGCTGCACGTGAGGGTTGGAATCCTGGCCTTCATGATGCCGAACTGTTTTGGGC
>JAAEOP010000516.1 GCA_024223125.1 Chloroflexota bacterium | reverse complement strand
GCCCGCGTGATACGCTGTCCCGGCTGGAGACGATGGTTTATATGGCGATGCCTTCATTACCCTTACTGCAAGTTCGGCAGCAAATCGCCTCGGCCATTGACCTTATTACTTATCAAGAACGACTCCCCGATGGGACACGCAAGGTTCTCAAGGTTTCGGAAGTAGTAGGGATGCAGGGGGATGTGATTCTGGTGCAGGATATTTTCAAGTTTCAGGAAACGGGAATGGAAAACGGCCGTATCGTCGGCCAACATATCCCCACCGGCTACATTCCTAGTTTCCTCAAGAAAATACACGCGGCCGGGGCAGCGCTGCCTATGAGCTTATTTACACCACAGTAAAGATGTTCGAAATCGAATTCAGTCGGACGAAATATGCTTACAGTTTCGTACCCGATGTAACCGCAGTATCCTTACCGCGCTTGCACTTGCGCGATATGGATACCGTGGCTAAAAAATCGTTAGTGTATTTACGCCGTTGTGCATCAGTTTGCGGCCGTTCTGGCTTCATTCAAAACATTTGTTCTCAAAATGGACGTAGGCTAAAATACAAGTAAACATAAAAAAGGATGTTGGAGGTGATACCATGGCTCAATCAAAGATTGAATGGACGGAATCTACATGGAACCCCATCACTGGTTGCACCAAAATCAGTCCAGGATGCAAAAATTGTTACGCTGAACGAATGGCATTAAGGTTACAAGCAATGGGACAATCAAACTATGCTAATGGCTTTGATTTGACGTTGCATGAACATATGCTGGAACGACCATTGCAATAGAAAAACTATATTCTCGTTTTGACGATAGATTAGTATGAGTTGTTTTCTTCTTATGGGGCTGGCAGTTTGTAAACAGCCATATTGTTAATGCCGTTTTCCTGAGTTAGTTGAAAGTCGGTACTGTACATGAAGGTGGAACTGTTGGTCTGTGTAATGTCTGCGTAGGGCCAGCCGGGGGCGGTTACAAGATAATTGGCGGCGCTTTGCAAGATGTATTGGGAGAGAGCGGGTTCATCGTCCAGCAAGGGGATAATTTCTGGGGTAATGAGACCGGCTAGATCGAGCAACGGCCGTTCCGCAAAATACCCAATCGCCCCAATATCATGAGTGGCAATAACGGCATCTTCATCTGTATTTTCTGCCAACCAGTGAGCTACCGTCACCATTTCGCCTTCAATGATGGCGACATCGGCCGCATATGCCGCCGCCCCCTGTAGTAAAAAGAAAAACAGCACAATGGCAAATGTGAATTGAGCTACCTTTTGCGCCAGCCACAAACTGCGTCCCCCTTCACGGACAAATAGCAGCAGCAGCCAACCGGCCAACCCATACATGATCCACACTGGCATGATGGCTAAGAGGTAACGGCCGTGTTGGTATGTGACTGGCAGCTTCCAGGCATACAAAAACACATGGCCGCTCGCCCACAGCAAAGGGAGTGTTTGGACTAAATGTCTGTTTGTCCAATCAGCTTTTAAGGCCAGCCAGCTAGCCCAAATGAGACCCGGCAACAAGAGTAAATGGGCGCTGCTCATCCCTTGCCAACCGTTGGCTGCCCCGCCCAGACTCAAGTAAAGAAGTTGCACAGTCCGTCCGATTATCGGCCGTGCCAGCAAAACGGCATACTCTGTTTGTTTGGCGGCCATTGTGTTGGGCCACAACGTGCCGTTTGACCAATAGTTGAAGAGGAAATAGGGTAGCAGTGGCAGCACGGCCGTACCCCCCAACACGCCCACTCGTTTTACCCGCTCCAACCAGCCACCAGGCCGCAAAAATAATCCCAACCCCACCAACCCCACCAACGCGATACCTTCTGGTCGGGTGAGGATAAGTAGGCCGGAGAGGAAGCCTAAAGGAAGGAGAGATTGGAGATTGGGAGATTGGGAAATTGACGGATGACGGACGACGGATGACGGATGACGAATGACGGTTAAGTAGAGAGCAATGAGCTGCATACCCAACGCGGCGAATAGGAGGGTTTCCATGCCGCTGACGGCCGCCCACAGCATCGGCCACATGAAGATGATAAGTAGACCGACCAACCAATCTTTGGCGGCTAACTGGGGCCAGAGCAGCCGCCAACTTTGCATGACGGCCGCCGCCAACCACAATAGAGACAGTCCGCCCAGTAGATACGTCCACAGCAGGTATGGTATTTGCAGCCAATAGCCGATGGTCAGCAGCAGCGTCCACAATGGGGCTGTGGAGCCGGAACTGGGGCTGCCGGGCACAAATTCAAAACGGCCGTGCCGCGCCAAATTCCGGGCATACGTCTGGTGAATCCAGGCATCGTCTAACGGAAAGCCTAATTGGCCCCCGTAGACGGCCGTTACCCCCAAAAACAACCCCAACCCCACGATACAAGCTCCAACCAATAGCGCCAAACGACGGTTCATCATTCTCTGCTTCAATGCGGATTGCAGATTGCGGATTGCGGAATGAAACCTGCCACTTGCAGACTTACAACTTGCAACTTGCTACACACAATTACCCACATACCATTCCCAAAAACGAGCCACCCCGTCTTGCACAGAAACCTGGGGATCATAATCCAACAGTCGCCGCGCTTTGCTGATGTCGGCTTCATTTTTGACAAAATCGGCCGCCATGCGCGGCGTGGGGATGACATTGGCTTTGTTACCGGCCAATTCTTCAATGATGCGTACAAAGTCGGCCAGCAACGTTGGTTCGCCGCGTCCCAGGTTGATGATTTCGTAGCCCAACGGCCGTTCCAAAGCCGCCACTACTCCATCCGTAATATCCTCAATATACGTCCAGTCACGCCACATTTGCCCACCATCATACAGCGGAATCTGGCGGCCTTTAGAAACACTGTCTGCCAGTAGATAAGCCATCATGTCAGGACGGCCGTTGGGGCCATACACGGTGAAAAAGCGCACGGCCGTAATGTTTTGACCGAACAAATAATGGTAAGAATATCCCAAAATCTCGGCCGCTCGTTTAGCGGCCGCATACGGTTGTAAGGGGCGGTCACAGGGGTCTGTTTCCACAAAAGGAATAACGTCAGTATTCCCATAAACAGATGAGGTAGAAGCCATGACAAAATTTCCCACATCGGCCGCTCGCGCTGCATCCATTAAATGCTGTGTGCCGTTCAAATCTACTTCCACATACAAGTCGGGATACTTCACCGCATTGCGTACCCCGGCCATTGCTGCCAGATGGGCGACCGCGTCAAATTTTTCGGCCGCAAATAAATCAAACATCACCTCACGGCGGCGAATGTCTTCTTCCACCATGCGAAAGTCGGGGTACGTATTCAATCGTGTTTCATTGGCCCGCTTTTTAGCCGGGTCATAATAATCATTAAAATTGTCCAGGCCAACGACTTCATCACCCCGTTTCAATAATTTTTCTGCCAGATTGCTGCCGATGAATCCGGCCGCGCCTGTTACTAATACCTTCATGGGTTCTCCTCGTATTCCGTATTCCGTGTACCGTGTACCGTGTACCGTATTCCGTGTACGGATTACGGAATACGGATAACGGATAACGGCTCACGGCTGCGCTGGTTTAATATCCTTAACCATAAGCTGCAAATTGCGCCGACCGCGCCATTCATTTATGTTGATCGTATAAGCTACATCAATATATTGAGGCATATGGTTAGCCCATTCCCCTTGCCGGAAAGCGATACCGGGTATTGATTTATAAGCTCCGGTGCCGCTGCTTGTTAACTGGACTTGTAGATGATCGCCATTTTGTCCTACTGTGCGGTGGTGAATCACTTCTGCATTACGGCTGATGAAGACAGGCGTGGGGTTAGCCGCGCCGGTTGGTTCCAGCGTAGCTAGATTTTCTTGCAGCGCCCAATCCACACTCTCCAACTCGATTTCGGCGTCAATCATCACCGTTGGCGTCAACTCTAATCCAGCCAGTTTGCGCCGGGCAATGTCCATCATCCGTTCCTTGAATTCGGGCATATTTTCATTGGCAATGGTAAATCCAGCCGCTTGCGCGTGCCCGCCATGCCGTACCAGCAAATCGGCCACTTCATCCAGAGCGTCGGTCATGTGGAACTCGTCAATGGAGCGACATGAGCCGCGGCTTTCTGTTTCTCCTTGTTCCAGCACAATTGCCGGCCGATAATATTTGTCATTTAAGCGGCTGGCAACCAATCCTACTATCCCCGGTAAAAAATCATCGGCGGCGGCAATAAGGATGGAGTCGTCTGGGTTTACCATCGTTTCCGCCCTTTCGCCCATTTCGCGGGTTATTTGCTGCCGCCGCTTATTTAGATCATTCAGTTTGACGGCCAAATGACGGGCATCCACATCATTGTTTACAGCCAGCAGTTTGGCGGCGTCGTAGGCATGGGCTAATCGTCCGGCGGCGTTGATGCGCGGCCCCAGACCAAAACCGATAGATTCGGCCGTCAGGCTGCCTTTTTTATGGCCGCTTACATTTATCAATGCCTGGACGCCGGGACGCGGCCGTTCATTCATCACAGCCAAACCATCGGCAACCAGTTTGCGGTTTTCATGCAGCAGCGGGGCCAGGTCGGCCACTGTGCCGATGGCGACCAGATCGAGCAAATCCTGGTCATCATATTGGGCGCGGTCGGGCATGGTTTGGCGTAAAGCCTGGGCCAGCTTAAAGGCGATGCCTACACCAGCCAACATCGTTTCGGGATAAGCTGAATCGGGACGTTTGGGGTTGAGTATGGCCGCTGCCGGCGGTATCTCTGGTCCCAAACTATGATGATCGGTCACAATCATGTCCAGTCCTATTTCTTGAGCGTACTTTACTTCGGCCACAGAACGAATTCCACAGTCCACACTGATCACCAGCCCGGCCCCATTTTCCTTGAGCCGGGTCAATGCTCCCATGTTCAGACCGTACCCTTCATCTACACGGTCGGGGATGTATGGTTGGGCTTGTTGTCGCGCTAGCCCCAGACCACGCAATGCCTGGGTCAGCAGAACGGTGGAGGTAACGCCGTCGGCGTCAAAGTCGCCGTAGACGATGATGGTTTCGTCGTTTTGGATGGCTTGTTGGATGCGGGCTACGGCCGTGTCCATATCGGCCAGCAGGAAAGGGTCAGTTTTGTTAAGGTAACGGCCGTCTAAAAATGCTTGTACGGCCGCTGGGCTGGTAATGCCCCGGCTGTAGAGAATTTGTAATAAGGCCGGGTGGATGTGCCCCAGTTGGTTTTGGCTGCCGGTCGGTATAGGCGGGGCAACCTGCCATTTTTTAGATTGGATGTGGGTTGGTTGATTCATAAGGGCGAATGGTAACACGGGAGTTGCAAGTTGCAAGTGGCAAGTCATCGAAAATTTGGGTTCTATTTTGCTCCTTAAGCACCTAAGTGCTTGTCTTCTGTAGTGCTTCAATCTATTTTGGGGTAATCATGTATTTTGATATTTTTCATATTTGGTTTACAAAATTGGTCATTGGATAAGTCTTCTATTATGTTTGCCCGAAAACATTTGAGTAAATTTCTTGCCTCAAGATCTATTATTTCTATCGTTGTGGTACGACCACACTTAATCGTGGTGATGAATTTGGACTAAAATCAGAGCCTCAAATTAGCTTTATGTTTAGTGTTCGAGGCTGATTTGCACACTTTTCACCTCATAATTGCGATATTCTGACGATTATGTTAACTATCAG
>JAAEOP010000515.1 GCA_024223125.1 Chloroflexota bacterium | reverse complement strand
TGGCCCAGAACTTCTGTGATGGTAACGTGGCCTTCTACCTGGAATGGTACGGCTGGTACAGCTACTTCCAAGACCCCGAAAGCTGTGAAGTGGCCGGCAAGTTTGGTATTGTTCGCGGCCCCGTTGGAGCCGGCAATGACCACACCGGCTGGGCCGGCGCTCACGCCTTTTCTGTAGCTAAAGATGCTCAGGAAAAAGAAGCCGCAGTCCAACTTATCAAGTTCCTCTCCTCGCAGGCGGTTGCTTATGGCGAAGGCAAATTGGGATTGTTGCCGGTCCGTAATGATGTTTGGGATATGATTATTGCCGATGCCGCGGCTTCCGATGTAGCTCTGGACAAGGAACGATTGGAAGTGGCTCAAACCCAAATTGCCGAAGACTTCTTCACCCCGCCTTTGTTCGCCGACTGGATTTCTTTTACCGATACCTGGTACCCCACTTTGCAAGGCATCATCCTGGGCGACACCTCTGTTGAAGATGGTGTAGCCATTGGTGTTGAAGACACGACTATAATGCTTACTGATTTTGGTTACTACGAATAGAATTTAAACCGTCAACAGGCGTTGCCTTAAGCGGGTAGCGCCTGTTGACACCCGCCTTACAGGTTTAATTTAGACAACAGACCGATTATGCTTAATTAGCCGAGCGGTGTCAGAAACCAGGTTTTTCATTGTGGAAGCGATGTCAGGTGCAGCAATTCCCGGTATGATCAGACTGGACCAGTTTTTACGCAAACTTTGGGTTCAAGATAACTGTTGAATGACAAATTGAGCTTCAAGTGATAAAATTCATGGAAACTGGTCCAGTCTCAATGCCAAAACGGGAACTGCTG
>JAAEOP010000514.1 GCA_024223125.1 Chloroflexota bacterium | reverse complement strand
TTTGCTTTTTTGTGGCCATGGCCATCTTATTGGGTGGTGGTGTATACATGAAGAAAGATCTTCCGCCTTATCCTGGAATAGTAGCCGGCCCCGGTGGCGAAGTTCTTTTCAAAAAATCGGATATTATTGACGGCCAGAACGTATATCAACGTTACGGCCTCATGGATCATGGTGCTGTATGGGGCCACGGGTCCCAGAGGGGTCCGGAATTTTCAGCCCAATCTTTACACATCATGGCTGAGGCGATCGGTGATTATTTCGCCCAACAAGATTATGGCAAATCTTATAACTCATTGAGTGAAATTGAAAAGGGGATCATCGACGTCAAAATTAAACATGAGACCAAACCGAATCGTTATGATGCGACCAGCGACACCCTCACTTTAACCGCCGCCCAGGTCGAAGGTCTCAAAAAAGTTAGACAGCACTGGGAAAAAATCTTTAAAGAAGGCGAACAGCGATATGGTTTCCTTCCCGATACCATCGGTGATGAACAGCAGCGGATTGAAATTTCGAGATTTTTCTTCTGGACCGCCTGGGTCGCCTCAACCCTACGACCGGGAACCGATTATTCCTACACCAATAATTGGCCACCGGATAAAAGGGTGGGAAATACCGCCAGTACCCAAACCTATTTTTATTCCATCGCCGGTATCATAGCTCTGATGGTGGTCCTGGGCCTGTTCGTATTCTGGATTCATCGCTATGGTTTATGGTACGGAGAACCTAAAGGGGTCCCTCTGTCCGAAAAGCTGATCGATATGCCACTGACTCCCAGTCAGCTCTATGCGGCTAAATTTTTTGTGGTGGTTATTTTGCTGTTTTTGGTGCAAACAAGCTTTGGGGGACTGCTGGCCCATTACACGGTTCATCCGGGCAGTTTCTTCCTTCCTTTTGTGGCCAAATTTATCCCATACAGCTGGGCTAAAACCTGGCATTTACAGTTGATGGTTTTTTGGGTTGCCACCACCTGGATGGCATCTGCCATTTACCTGGCTCCGATCATAGGAGGCAAAGAACCGGCCAAGCAAGGCTGGCTTGTTCAAGTGCTTTTTGCTGCTGTTCTGCTGGTTGCCGTGGGAAGCCTCACTGGCGAAGTTCTGGGAATCAAAGGAATGCTGGGAGAGTGGTGGTTCTGGCTGGGTCACCAGGGATGGGAATTTCTTGAATTAGGACGTATCTGGCAGATCCTGCTGTTTGGCGGCCTTATTTTCTGGCTTTTAATCGTTTACCGGGCCGTCGGCAATCATTTAAAAAGCCACAAGGATGATTTCAGCGCCTTGATTTGGTTCTACGTGTTCAGCGCCGTTCTGGTTGTGGCCTTTTTCGGTTTCGGACTTTTCTACGGCAAAGGATCTCACCTTACCATGGCGGACTACTGGCGCTGGTTCGTAGTACACCTGTGGGTGGAAAGCATCTTTGAGTTCTTCGGTATTGCGGTCATCGCGTTGCTGATGGTGGCTATGGGCCTGGCCACGGCCAAGTCAGCCTTAAAGGTGGCCTATTTTACCGCGGCCATTACTTTTTTGAGCGGAATCATCGGAACCGCTCACCACTATTACTGGTACGGGGGTGCAGCCTACTGGGTTGGATGGGGGGCCATATTCTCTTCTATGGAGCCCGTGCCGCTGATGACCCTGGTAGTTCGAGGGTTAATGGAATACCGGGGTATTCGTAAGGAAGGCCGGGACTTTAGTTATAAATGGCCGATGTATTTTCTTGTGGCTGCATCGTTCTGGAACTTTCTGGGTGCCGGCATCTTCGGCTTCGTAATCAACCTTCCCATTATAAATTTCTTTGAACACGGTACCTACCTGACCATGCACCACGGCCATACGGCCATGTTCGGTACTTACGGCATGCTGTCCGTCGCATTGCTGCTGTTCTCCTGGCGCGGAATGGTCGATAAGGCCTACTGGAAGGATGGCATCCTGAAGCTGTCGTTTTGGGGGCTCAACGGCGGGCTGTTTCTTATGGCCTTTATTACTTTGCTGCCGATCGGGGCCATACAAGCATGGGTCTCTTTCAAAGAAGGTCTCTGGGGAGCCAGGAGTGCGGATTTCTTCGAAAAAGGAGTTGTTGTCTTTCTTGGAAATTTCCGGGCCATTCCGGATAC
>JAAEOP010000513.1 GCA_024223125.1 Chloroflexota bacterium | reverse complement strand
GCTTCTGGTAACGGCCGTCGCATGGGCACACGATGTCCCTTTCGCAACAAATCAATCTCCAGCAGATGTGTGCTGCTCTGCAAAATACGCTCCCGTTTTGTCACATATTCCTGGTAGCCACGGCCGTGCTTGTTTTAGGAATCTTTTCCGGTACAACGGTTGGTATTTGCAATGGAGGCGTCTTAATCGGGGCCTCGCCGCTGTAAATAGGGGCTGATTCTCGCGTACTCAAAAGGCTAATATCAGGAATTGTGGCCTGGGGTATCACAGATAAATCTAGCGGCGCATCCATCACAAACCGGCGTACTGTACGGACTACGTATTTAGGTAACAATTTGGGCGCTAACCGGCGGGCTATCTCTTCAATGAGATTGGAATGAACGCTTGTCCACTCGCTGCCTTCAAGATAGGGGTCCATCTCAATCAAATGTACATCACTCTGCAAAATGCGTTCCCGTTTATCCAGATAATTGTTGTACCCTTTCCCTTATTTGTTCGCCGGTGACAACACCTCTATTGAAGTCACCAACTGCTGTGATTCCTTGTCAACAACTTCCACCACATAATGGGGGATTTCAGTTGGTATGGCCGTCATCAGTTCTTTGCCTTCTAAATATGGATCCATCCCTGAAAATG
>JAAEOP010000512.1 GCA_024223125.1 Chloroflexota bacterium | reverse complement strand
GTTGGCAGAATATCTGGATATTTCCTGGGATGAGATTGATTGGCGAGCGGCAGGCATTAACCATCTGGCCTGGTTCACCAAACTGGAGTGCAACGGTGAAAATCTGTACCCTATCCTACAAAAACGCATCGAGCAAAACACGGACATCTACGAACAAGACCCGGTACGCTTTGAGATGATGAAGCAGTTGGGGGCGTTTGTGACGGAATCGAGTGGACACATGTCTGAGTATACGGGCTATTTTCGCAAACGGCCGTCGCTCATCCAAAAATATATGCGCTCTGGCTACCGGGGGGAAAGCGGTTTCTATGCCAACAATTGGCCCACCTGGTTGGAAAATTCGGCGCAAGAAATTCGGGATTACCTATCCGGTGCAGAGGAATTTGAGTTTGAACGCGGTCCGGAATTTGCTTCCTACATCATTGAAGCAATGGAGACGGGCAAGCCAACCGTCATTTATGGCAATGTAGCCAACACGGGTCTAATTGATAATTTGCCCCAAGACGGCGTGGTAGAAGTGGCCTGTCTGGTAGATAAAAAGGGAATTCAGCCAACTCATTTTGGCTTGTTACCCACCCATCTGGCTGCTTTAGATGCCCAGCATATGGCGTTTCATGATTTGGCGACAACGGCCGTATTGGAACAAGATCGGGAAGCGGCCGTTCATGCGTTGATGATGGATCCGTTGACAACGGCCGTGTGTTCTTTGGAAGAAATCCGCACTATGTTTGATGAGATGGCTGAGGTGCAAAAAGATTATTTACCGGAGTTTTTGAGGTAGCCACCGAATGAATTCGGCGTCTGAAACACAAAGCCTGCTCAAGCAGGCTGGACGGCATGTCAGTGTCACTCCAAAATCTCCACCGGATCACGCAGCCAACTAGGCACAAGCTGCACCCAGGTGTTGCCTAGTTGCAAAGGAAAGGGGTTCCCGTCCATGTCTGTAAAAGTGAGCATGTCATTACGGCCGTCACGATGCCAATTCACGTCAAACACCTGACCATCTCGCAAAACAACTCCCTGCCCACTGCCCCACAGTTGAATTTGTACCGACAGAGCCACACAAACGCCATCCGCAATTTGCTCACAAATCGTGCCATCTTCCACATGGAAAGGGGAGATGATGACTACGTTGGCAGCGCTCACCTGTTCATTTGTGTTAGCGTCCATGATGTCTGTGTCATCGGCGCGGCGCCAGTAACGGCCGTTCTCCTCATCATACGTCCATTCCACAAAAGTAGATTGATAATCAAGGCTGGCATACGTGGCTGGTTTGCCATCTGCCGGGATTTCACTACCAAAAGCGACTTGGGTTTGAAAATCGGGCGCTGTGTTACGGCCGCCAGTTTCCAACCCTTCCCATACTTCCTCAGGGCGGACATAGAGGGTGTGTTCATACGGTTTGCTCTCGTCGCCGGTGCGATAGTAGCCCGGTTCATTGCTGCGTACCAAATGGTCGGCAATATCGGAGGCCAGCATCCGGTTAGCTACCCCGACGCTCGTTCCAGAGTAAATCAGGGCAGCATCGTACATCGCCGATAATTCAATATCTATCAGGCGGGCGCTGCGAATGGGGCCAACCGTTGGCGGCGTCTGACCATAAACGAGAATGGTAAAACGGGTCACGGCGCCTTCGGCCGTATGTTCAATCACCCAATCAGCATCATTCAACCCAGATTGGGGGCGCACGTAAAAGGCGGGGGCGTTGGAGATTTTGATGGCTAACGGCCGTCGCTGCAACATCTCTGGATCATCGACAAATTCTCCCGTTAAAGGATTGCGATCCTCGCCAAAATCTTCTGGATCGATGAGTAGAAGTGATTCCGGGGCCGCTTCTGTAGGCGTGGGCGGTGGCGTGGGGGTGTTGGGTGGCGGGGCTAGCGTAGGCGGTGCGGGGAGGGTGTTGGTGACGGCCGGTTCTGCGGCCAATGTTGGTGTTGCTTCGGCCGCAACTTCTGGCTGCTCTGACGATGCTGGTGGGGGCAAGGTTGTTGCCGTAGCTTCTTCGTCGCCGCCACAGGCCGCCAACAGTAGGATACACATGCCAAGTAATATCATGGTTTTCTTCATCATTCACCTCATACACTTTTTCAAAATCTGGGTATTCTGGCGAGGGTCGGCCGCTTTGTCAAGTAGACGCGAAGCTTTCAACAATTGGGATACACGAGAGTAAGGGTATTTAAATTCTGGAGGGTTTTACTGGATAGGCAAGTAGATGGAAAAGGCGCTGCCCTGGTTTAGGCCAGAACTGGTTGCTTCGATACGGCCGTTTGCCCATCATACGCTACTAACACAACATACCCCGCTTGCTCCAGATACCGCCGCCCTAACCGGACAATCTCTTTATCATCATCAACAACCAAAATACGCTGTTTCTGTAAGGCACCCATACGGAAATCGCTCTAACCACCAGGATGAAAGAGCAATCTGAAATGTCCAAATCAGCAAGATGACAGGCATCTGCTCTACGCGATTAAGTGTGCCGTATAAACCTAAACCAAAACCGTAAAAGATGAAGGTAGCGATGTGGTAAGGTAACCCGCTTGAATAATTAGGGAAATGAAACGGAGATTGGAGATTGAGAATGACGATCATCTCCAATCTCCAGTCTTTGTAGCTGGTACGGCCGTCCTGGTCCTCCACTTCTATGCCAATGTTTTGATGACAACTTCACAAAAATCATGATACAATGCAGCCACTTTACTGAGTGAATATCCTGTATTGGAGGAGAACAGTATGTCATACGAATCACTAGAACCAGAATATCAACACCAGGAAGAGATGCTCGTACCGATCTCGGAGCAGAAATTGGGGGAAATATTTACGGCCGTTATGTCCCGCGTTTATGGTTGGATGACGTTAGGGCTGCTGGTAACGACCCTTAGCAGCCTTGCCGTATTGAGCGTTCCGGCTTTGTTCAACCTGTTCTATAGCAATAGGCTCGTTTTTTGGGGCTTAGTCATTGGCCAGTTCATTCTGGTCATTGCCATCAGCCGCGCCGCGAGTAAATTATCATCAGGCGTGGCGCTGGCGTTATTCTTCCTTTATGCCGCGCTTATGGGGGTTATGCTAACGGGGATTTTTCTTCTGTATAGCCTGGGAACGATTGTTTTTGCTTTCGGCATTACCACCGTTATCTTCTTGCTCCTGACCGTCATTGGGCTGACTACCAAACAAGACCTGACCCGGTGGGGACCAATTTTGCTTGTCGGTTTATTGGGGATGATTTTGGCTTCAATTGTCAATATCTTCTTCTTTAGCGAAATTCTCTATTGGGTGACAACGTATGTGCTGGTACTCATCTTTATGGGGTTAATTGTGTATGACAGCCAGCGCATTAAGAAAATGGCTTACGCTGCTGCTTCAGAAGGAATGCCCGAGCAACAAGTTATCAGCAGCATTGGCGTGATGGGCGCGCTCAGTTTGTACCTGGACTTTATTAACCTGTTCTTGCTGCTGCTCCGCATCTTCGGCCGGCGACGATAGATCAGTTTTCAGTGTGCAGTGTCCTGTCCTGAACACTGCACACTCCCCCTACTTCCCCTGCCACTGCGGCGGCCGTTTCATTATAAAGCTCTGTGCCCCTTCCATAAAATCCTCACTGTTGAACAATTGACTCTGTGCCCAGCCTTCTAACATTAAACCGCGATCAATGTCACTCAGGCCATCAATTACTCGTTTAGCCATGCCCACAGCCAGTGGCGCAGCCAGGTTGATTTCGGTGGCCAACGCTTCGGCTTTGCTCATGAGTGAGTCGGTGGGTACAACATCGTTGACAATTCCCCAGCGTTCTGCATAAGCCATGTCAAACAGACGGCCGGTGAAGATGATCTCCTTTGCCCGCGCCGGGCCAACCAGCCGCACTAACCTGGTTGTACCACCCACGTCGGGGATCAGCCCCAAACGAGATTCGGGCAGCCCCATCAACGTCCCTTTGGCCGCCAGTCGAATATCGCAGGCCAGGGCCAGTTCCATTGCCAGCCCCAAGCAATGTCCATGCAGCAGGGCGATAGTTGGTAATTCTAGCCGTTCTAATCGAGTGAGTACGTGCTGAAAATCATCAGTAATAGATCGCATACGGATTTGCCAATGACGGCCGTATTCATCAGCCAGACCCAGCAATGCCGACACATCAATTCCGGCCGAAAAGGCTTTCCCTTCGCCGCGAATGATGACAGTACGGATATCGGGGGTACGGCTGGCTCGCTGTACGGCCGTGTCAAACTGGGCAAACATCTCCATATTGATCGCATTCCGTTTTTGCGGCCGGTTGAGGATAATTTCAAAGATTGTGTCGTGCTGTTGGGTGAGAACAAGATCGGTCATAGAAGCCTCCAAAAAAATGGGTTTTCAGAAGCGTACAATGAATAAAGGTTTTACGCGAATTTGTGGGGGAGAATTGTGGTTGGGTAATTGAGTAACTGATAATTATCAATTACTCAATTACCATCATGACAGCAATAAACGGTACTTCAACCCGCTGCCAGTGTTGAAGACGAGGATGCGTTCGTCGGGGTGTACCCATTGTTGGGTAATAAGTTCTTGCAAAGCGGCGATAGTTGCCGCCGCTTCCAAAGAGACAAATATACCTTCATTACGAGCCAGTAGTTTTTGGGCGGCAAAAATATCGCGGTCGGGCACAGCAACGGCCGTGCCATCACTTTCTCGTAACGCTTGTAACATCAGCCGTCCGCCAACTGTCACCGGTACACGTAACCCCCCGGCTAGGGTGGCCGCATCTTCCCAGGGTTCGGTCACTTCTTGGCCTTCATGGAACGCTTTTACAACCGGGGCACAGCCATCTGATTGGGCGGCAACCATGCGCGGCCGTTTGGGACCAATCCAGCCCAACTTTTCCATCTCGTCAAACGCTTTCCACATGCCAATTAGCCCAGTGCCGCCGCCGGTGGGGTAAATGATGACATCTGGCAGTTCCCAATTGAAAGCGGCCGCCAGCTCATACCCCATCATCTTTTTTCCTTCCAGACGGTACGGTTCTTTGAGGGTGGAAACATCAAACCAGCCACCTGCGGCCGCATCGGCGGCCGCTTCCCGGCCAGCGTCATTGATCAGGCCATTGACCAGCTTCAAATCAGCCCCGGTCATTTGCACTTCGGTGATATTAATGAGAGGCGCATCTTGAGGCATATAGACGTGGGCGGTAACTCCGGCACGGGCGGCATAGGCGGCTAAGGCCCCACCGGCATTACCGGCCGTGGGAATGACAAATTCAGTCACGCCCAATTCAAGCGCCCGGCTGACGGCGGCTGCTAACCCCAACGCTTTGAAGCTGCCGGTGGGATTTTGGCCTTCATCTTTGATATAAAGCTGGTTCAAGCCCAGTTTGCTGCCCAGTTGGTTTAATTCCAGAATAGGTTTGCCGCCTTCGCCGAGGGTGGTGATGTAGCGCCGGTCGCGCACAGGTAGCATTTCGCGGAAGCGCCACAAATCGGCCGGGCGGCGCATCAATTTGTCACGGTCTACTTCATCTCGTGCTTTGGTAAGATCATATCGGGCTAATAGGGGTAAACCGGCATCGCTTAGACGAATAAGCTGCTCGGCATCGTAAGCCTGCCCGGTAAGGGAACATTCGAGGTGGGTTAAATAGCTCATAGCAGTTATCAATTGTCAACAGTCAAATATAGGTGTAGGTTGCGGCCGTATCTGTTTGCGCTACAACAGCTTCCCCTAAATATTGGCGCAGGATGGCCCGAATCTGGCGAATGTCGGCCGGTTTACGTAGAAAATCATCACAGCCAATAGCCCGCGCGGCTCGTTCCACTTCATCGTTGCTGAAGGCGGTCAGGGCGATGATGGGAATATGGTTGAGGTCGGAAGTTTGTTTGATTTTTTCGGTTAGTTCCAGACCATTAAGCTCACCGGGCAGGTGTAAGTCCATCAGGATGAGGTCTGGTTTTTGGGCAACGGCCATGTGCCAGCCAGCTTTGCCATCTACGGCCGTGAGCATTTCATACCCATCCACTTCTAAAATGCGCTGCACCAGCAAACGGTTATTGGGATGATCTTCAACATACAAAATACGTTTCTTCATGGGAACTGCCTCCATTGGATTATTACGAACTTGTAGAGAATATCACGCTTCTTACCACCCCTCAAGACAATAGTGGCTATCTGCAAAATAGATATTTTCTATAATAAAATCTTGCAGTAGTTGCCGGGAAGTTGTATACACAGATAGGAGGAGCATAGAGAATAAATAAAAATCCGTGTTCTTTCCATCCGTGTATACAAAGGATGCAACCAAATGCAGATGGATTTTGCGTACCTGCAAAACCACATTAGACATTATCGGAAATAACTTTTTTGACAGGATTAACAAGATTATCAGGATGAAATAATCCTGATAATCCCGTAAATCCTGTCTGATTTCTTATTTCCGATAATGTTGATTAGATATCGAATTACCAGGTGTAACAATGGAAAAAATAAAAAGATTGCCGGGAACGCCACCGCCAATCGTGTTAACAATTGCCGGGTCGGACAGTGGCGGAGCGGCCGGTTTGCAAGCAGATTTGCGGACATGGGCGATGCTGGGAGTGTATGGGATGAGTGTGATCACGGCCGTAACCGCCCAAAACTCCCTCTCTGTCAACGCGGTGCAGTACATGACGACCGACTTTGTGAAACAGCAGTTGGAAGCAGTTTTATCAGATTATGGGGCGACGGCCGTGAAAACTGGTTTTATCGGCCGTCCTGACCTTATCATTGCTGTGTCAGCCAAATTGCAGCAGTTTCGTTGTCACAACGTGGTCATTGATCCTGTGTTGGTAAACCATCGCGGCCAACCCATGTTTGCCGATATTGTGCGCCAACTTTATCTGGCGTATTTATTGCCATTGGCGGCTTTGATAACGCCCAACCGTCATGAAGCAGCCTTATTGCTAAACAGTTCATTGCCTGCTAGCAACGATCTGCCCCGGTTAGCCAATATGGCCCGCAACCTGCATCGGTTGGGGACACAAAATATACTTTTGAAGGGAGGACAGGAGGGGGAGGAAGTGGTGGATATTTTTTTTAACGGCCGTGAAATTCACGAATTACGCTCTCCCAAAATTGATACGGCTAACACACATGGCGCCGGAGATACGTTTTCGGCCACCGTGTGTGTGGCTTTGGCACGGGGGGAGGGAATGGAAACGGCCGTGTACCTGGCCCACCAATTTACCCATCACGCCATCCAAAACGGGGCCAACTGGCAGTTGGGGGCTGGACATGGCCCAGTGTTCCCCACATCGCCATGACCAATTTTGCATTGAGGAATAAAGCTGATTGCTATATACTGGTGACAATATCAGCAGCACAAATGTTTTGTGCAAATGCTCTCCCTCAAAAAGCTTATGGATGATTTTATTACAGAATACGGCCGTATAATCCACCAGGATTCTCTAAAATACATGCAAGAATCCATTAAAGATGAGTCTATAGATTTGATCTTTACCAGTCCCCCTTTCGCGCTGCTACGGAAAAAAGATTACGGCAATGTAGAAGAAGATAAATATGTTGCCTGGTTCACAGATTTTGCCCAAGAATTCTACCGTACCCTCAAACCAACCGGCTCATTAGTGATTGATATTGGCGGTTCCTGGATTCCCGGTCAACCAACTCGCAGCTTGTACCATTTTGAATTACTTATCATGCTCTGCCGCAAGTTGAATTTCCATCTTGCTCAAGAATTATATTGGTGGAATCCTTCAAAGTTACCCACCCCAGCCGAATGGGTAAATGTACGCCGTATCCGTGTAAAAGATGGCGTCAACTGTGTTTATTGGCTATCCAAAACACCCTGGCCCAAAGCGAGTAACCGCCGTGTACTCACCCCTTATAGCGATTCGATGTTAGACTTGATTAAAAATGGTTATGAGGCAAAACTTCGACCTAGCGGTCATGATATTAGTGACAAATTTCAACGAGACAACGGTGGCGCAATTCCCCCTAATCTAATAGCCATTCCCAATACTGAGAGTAATTCATACTATCTTCGTTATTGCAAAGAACACAATATCAAACCTCATCCCGCCCGTTTTCCTTCTCGTTTACCTGAATATTTCATCAGGATGCTAACTGACACAGGCGATACAATTTTTGATCCCTTTGGTGGTAGCTGTGTAACAGGAGAAGTTTGCGATCATCTTGAACGCAATTGGATTTGCTGCGAAACTATTCCAGAATATATTGAAGGGGCAAAAGGCCGTTTCGCTCAAAGTCAACGAGCAAATAACAGCAATGAACCTGACTCCTACAAAATCTATAGCCCATCCACTCTCTGGAATGGTTCAGGTACAAAAGCCTATGATGATTTACCTGCTGATGGGGGCAAAAAACGTCCCAAATCAAACAGTAAAAAAACCACAACCACAAAGAACGGTACTGTGAGGGATGCTAAACCAAAAGATGTGCAGCCGAAACAACCAGGACTGTTTGATTAAATACCATGCCACGGCTTTCAACTTCCTTACTATTAAAGTCCATCGATGATGCCTTAGCGGAAAGCAACGCGTCAGGCATTTTGATTTCTGATACCCAGCGAAATCCCCGTCGCTATGTTGTGCAAGCCGGACAAAATATGTTTGAGATGTGGGTTTATATCTGGACACTTACTCATGGCGGCGGAGCCGCTCGCCCTAAAAATGAGTATCGCATACAGATCACCGGCATCACACCCCCAATTGCCCGAAATCCCGCTGGCCCCACTGTAATCATGGGCTATGAACCCAATTTAGGTTGTTTTGCTGGTTTTGACTTGAGCAAACATCATACATTTTCGACGCGATCACCTTCCATTCAAATACCCATTACGGCATTACATCAGGCGCTTCAAGATGGGTTTTCCTTCACAACAAAAGGGAATGAAGAAATTACAATCGGTATTCGACCGGATCAATTATTGGCTTACGTTTTGAATGCCAAAATGCTTCATGCACAAGGATCTGACGCTGCTACTGTGGGCTTGCTTTCTCGCGCAGTCGCTTTAGAAGAAATCAGACCAAACGAGATTGAACAAATACCAGCCGAGAGACGAAGGGTGATACAAACGGTTTCTCGTTTATCAAGAGATTCCAGTTTTCGGCGCAAAGTGCTAAATGCTTATGAACAACGTTGTGCAGTTACACGCATCCAACTACGTTTAATTGACGCTGCTCACATCTTGCCGGTTGGCGTTGAAAACAGTAATGATGAAGTTGCTAATGGGATTTGCTTATCACCCACATACCACCGGGCGTACGATAATGGTTTGATTTATTTGGACGAAGATTTATTCATGAAAATTAATCCAGAAAAAGAGAAAGAACTCCGTGAAGTAGGGTTGGCCGGGGGATTAGAAGTCTTTAAGGGCTATCTCAACAGCCGTATTCATCTTCCTCAAGACAGGAACCAATGGCCCGCGATGGCGTTCATTCACTCCGCTAATAAATTCCGCAAGATACTAAATTAGCTTATATCCGTAATTTACGCAGACGAACCCGAAAATAATTTAGCAACACTGTACAGAGTTATCAGACACACCTCAACTAAGTTTGGCGCGGTATGTTTTGGTGAGTTTGTGGTTTTCCCCCAGCAGGGCAAAGAGTGATTCAATAATGTCGGTTGTATAACGGCCGTCCATTTCCTCACCAACATCTAAAGCAGCCAGCAGGTGGTCTAATGCCTGACCAGGTTTGCGTCGTATCAGCGCTTTATTGGCTGCCAGATAATGCTCATCCAGCGCCTCAACGCTAGTTAGCCCATCCCCATCTTCCATATCACACATGAATTTGGCTAAGGAGAAAAGCTGTACGGCCGTATCCTTCTCCGCGCTTTCGGGAAAATCTTTCAACAAAGCATACGCTTCAAATCCGTTCCCTTTTTTCAGTTGATGTTGGGCCAGACGCAGCCGCTGGGCGGGGTCTTCTCCCCCTTTGAACCCTTGAATGAGGGCCGGTTTCTCAATGGATTGGGCTGCAAACTGGCGCACCATTGGTTCGGGCATAACACCGGTAAACTCACCCACAATACGGCCATTGCGGAACATCTTCACCGCCGGAATAGAACGAATCTGGTATCTGGCCGCCATACGCTGGTTGTGTTCGGTATCCAATTTTGCCAGCATCCACTCGCTATCTGGATCCTCGGCTAACCGTTCCAATATCGGTCCTAATTGGCGACACGGCCCGCACCACGCCGCCCAAAAATCTACCATCACCGGCTGTTTGAATGAGCGCTTAATGACCTGCGTCTCAAAACTGCTGTCAGTGACATTTAAGACAACCAACCCAGTTGGGACTGTTTTCTTTTTCTTGCCAAAGGGAAACCATTTCATACTTCTTGCCTCATGTTGTTTTTGATGATTGTAGTGTAGTCGGCCGTATTCTAAAAACTGTAAGCCAGCTTGCCAGACGGCCGCGAGTCATACACCGGGAACTACCATCATTGTAGTCGTCCTGACAACAGGTATAATTCCCTGCGATGGCAATCCTGACAGCACACCATATCGGCCAATCCTTTGGTAGTTTAGACCTTTTTAGTGGCGTTACCGCCAGCATCCCCAACGACGGTAAAGTAGGGTTGGTGGGGCCAAACGGTGTCGGTAAAACCACCTTACTGCTCATTCTGGCCGGAATTAGTAAATCAGCCGCTGGTTCCGTTCATGTTGCCAAAGGAACGCGGTTGGGCTATTTGCCCCAGGAAGCATCTCAAGCATTTGCCGGGCAAGAACACACTGTCTACGATGAACTGCTGACCGTTTTTGCTAGTCTACGCGAAGATGAACGATGGTTGCGCCAAATGGAACAGGAGATGGCCGCAGGACAGATGTCGGATGGTTTGCTGGAAGAATATAGCAAGCTGCAAACCCGCTTTGAAACGGCCGGAGGCTACGATTATGAAGTGCGTATCAAACAGGTGCTTACCGGGCTGGGGTTTGATGAACCTGATTGGCGTCTGCCGCTGCCCCACCTGAGCGGCGGACAAAAGACGCGCCTTCTCCTGGCCCGTCTGTTGCTAGAACAGCCCGATTTGCTTATTCTGGATGAACCGACAAATCATTTGGATGTAACGGCCGTACAATGGCTGGAAGGAGCGCTTAAAATCTGGCCGGGAGCCATTCTGGTGGTCAGCCACGATCGTTATTTTTTGGATAATGTGGTCAACAATATTTGGGAAATGAGCCACATGGGGGTGCAAACATATCACGGTAACTATTCGGCTTATGTGCAGCAGCGGCAGCATCGTTGGGAAAAGCAGTTGCAAGCATATGCTGATTTTTGGGCACATATTGAAAAGCAGATGGATTATATCCGCCGCCATATAGCCGGGCAGCGGACGCAGATGGCTCAGGGTAAACTCAGCCGCCTGTCCCGTGAAGTAGCCGCTTACCGCGCCGGCGGCCTGGATGCGCTAATGATGATAAAAAGCAAAGGGTGGCTGCAAGTGACCAACACCCTGAATTTAGGCCGCATTGCCACAACAGTGGGCGAGTTGCAACAGCAGATTAGTGAGATTCGATCTCCCCAACGGCCGTCCCACATGCACATCACCCTCAACGCCAGCCACCGCAGTGGGGAGTTGGTCTTGCGTACCAAAAAGTTGGAGATTGGCTACCCTGGAACCCCCCTCTTTCAGGCCGATGACATCGAACTGCGACGTACCGAATGTGCGGCCTTCATTGGGCCAAATGGTAGTGGAAAGTCTACCTTTTTGAAGACGGTATTAGCCCAAATAGAACCACTACAAGGTGAATTTATTCTGGGGGCCAGTTTGGAACTGGCTTATTTTGCCCAGGCGCACGAACAGTTGAACATTGAAAACACGGTATTGGATGAACTTCTCGACCACAAAAATATGCTCATCAGCGAAGCGCGAAATTATTTGGCCCAATTCCTCTTTCGCGGTGATAATGTATATAAGCGGATTAGTATGCTCAGTGGCGGTGAACGGGGACGGCTTTCCCTGGCTATTTTGGCGCTGGCGAAGGCTAACTTTTTGCTACTAGATGAGCCGACGAACCATCTGGATATTCCGGCGCAAGAAACATTGCAGGAAGCATTAGAACAGTATGGAGGCACTCTTTTGATGGTGTCTCATGATCGCTATCTGGTAGACCGACTGGCAACCCAAATTTGGGAACTACGTCACGGCCGTCTACACATCTACAACTGCCGTTATCAAGAATACCTCACCATCCGGCAGGGTGAAATGGAAGCCGCCAAAAAAGCAGCCCAGACTAGACGACAAACTGCCAAAGAAACAGATGAAGCAATGCCAGACGGCCGTCAACTCAGCAAAAATGAACAGCGCCGTCGCCAACAAGCGTTGGCCCAGATTGAGGATAAAATTGAAGCGGCCGAACAAAATTTACAACAGGTAACGGTAGATTTACAAAAGGCGACAGAAGCCCAATCTTTTGATAAGATACAAAGCTTAAGTCAGGCATATGCTTTGGCGGAAACGGAATTGGCACAGTTAATGGAGCAGTGGGAGAATTTTCATGAGTGAAGAGCAAAGCGTCACCCATTATGATGGCAAATATATCATTGGGTTAACCGGTAACATTGCTACAGGCAAATCGGCCGTGATGCAGCTAGCCAGGGAAGAGGGCGCCTTGACGATTGATGCCGACAAGATTGTACACGAGTTGATGGATACCAATACAGAGTTGCAGGAGGTGATTGCCGCCCAATTTAGTTCGCGGGTACGTAAGGATAACGGCCGAATAGACCGCAAAATCTTAGGCCAGATCGTCTTTTCTGATTCGGATGCCATGCTGCTGCTAGAATCCATCATTCATCCGGCCGTACAAATTGAAGTTGATCAACGCATCCTGACCAGTGAAGCCACCACTATCATGGTCGAGGCCATCAAATTACTGGATGGTAATTTAGCCGATAGCTGCCACCAGGTTTGGGTAACTCGCTGCGATAGACGAAAACAGTTAGAGCGATTGCGGGTGTGTCGGGGTATGGCCATGGTCGAAGCGGCCGACCGTATCAAGTCTCAAGGTTCTCAGGAGGAAAAAGTGGCCTTTGCTGATGTGGTCATTGATACCGATGGTTTGATGGCTGATACGATGTCCCAATTTGGCATGGTTTGGTCCCGGCTGCCAGACCCGCGCACAGTGGACGCCAAACTGCGGCTAGACCGGACCCCAAAGCCAATCATCAAAGCAAAGTCGGCCGCCACCGATGAAGCTACTACAGAAATGACGTCTACGGAAACGGCCGTACTCACCCCAGACCTACCTCCTTTAGAAATAGACGAACGACCGGAAGATTTACAGGTACGCCGGGCACGGCCGTCAGACATCCCCTCTATCCTCCTGCTCATTCAGAAAGCTACCGATGGCGCTGTCAAAATGAAACGGGCCGAACTACTCATGGCCCTCAGCGAACGAGGCTACTTTATCGGCCAGATTGGCCCCGACATTAGTGCTGTTGTCGGTTGGAATATTGACAGCCAGGTCGGCTGTGTAGATGAAATTTACATTTACCCGCCAGAGATGCTGATTGTCACCGGTTCAGCCATACTGGAAGAGATTGAAAAATCGGCCAACGCCCACGTTTGCCAAATCCTCGTCCTCTTCCTGCCCAATGACGCCCCGGATGATTTGCGCCGCCTGGCAGCTACTTATGGCTACAGCGTCCTGCCAAAAGAAGAGTTGGCTAATAATTGGGTAATCGCTATTGAAGAATCGCAGCCAGATGATACCTTTTATTTGCTTAAAATCTTACGTGATACACGGAAAGGGTGATCCGTAATCCGTAATCCAAAGTTAGGTTACGGAACACGGAACACGGAACACGAATATGGACACATTCAAAAACTGGATCATGAAACACCCCAACCTATCTGCCTGGTTTGTGTTGGCGCTGGGCATGGTTATTTTGTTACTCTTTGAAGCGCGTGATGTAGGTTTGCAAACCACTCAATGGTTTTGGCTAATCGTTGTCACTGTTCTGGTAGCCGGCGCCTGCATCTGGATTATTAGTTGGGGTGATGACGACGACGCGGATGAACTATCGGCCGCCGATGAATCATAACCCGTACACACCAGATAAACCGACCGTCTCTTTAGATGCCGTCCAGGCGATGCGGACTGGTATGGCACCCTGTTTTGCTGTTAACCACACCGGATTAGATGAACCTTTTCGGGGGGCAGTGCAGTTTCACGGCCGTTTCTTGCAAGATTCGGCCGTTTGTTTTGATACTATCCACGCCGTTTGTGAAGAACAAGATTTTACTCCCACTGTCAATCGTGAAAGCGACCAGCGTGTCGTCATCACGGCCGAACCGGGTGTTATTCATCCCCAAAAATCCAAATGGCAAATTAACGCCCTCCTCTTCATCCTTACCATCTTCTCCACCCTCATCACCGGGGCCATTTCTGAAGCTCAAACACCAGAACAGATAGCAGAATACGCCACTCAACTGTGGCGGGGCATTCCGTTTAGCGCCAGCATTTTGCTAATTTTGGGGGCACATGAGATGGGGCATTATCTGGCTGCCCGCTATCATAAAGTAGAGGTGACGCTGCCCTACTTTATTCCCCTGCCCGTCATTTCACCTATTGGCACACTGGGGGCTTTTATTCAGTTGAAGGAGCGGGTTAAAAACAAACGGGCGCTGTTGGATATTGGCGTGGCCGGGCCATTGGCCGGCTTTGTCTTTGCTGTCCCCATTTTGTTTATTGGTCTATCAACATCTGAAGTGGGTCCGATTGTGGAAGGGGGGCTGCTGGAAGGCAATTCCATTTTGTACGCAGCTATGAAGATATTAATCTTTGGCGAATTTTTGCCCAATGGCAGCCAGGATGTGTACTTAAACCAATTGGCCTGGGCCGGCTGGGTAGGTTTGCTGGTAACGGGCTTGAACCTGATGCCCGTCGGCCAATTAGATGGCGGGCACATTACTTATGCCTTATGGGGAAAAAAGACAGAACAATTTTTCATGCCGGTGCTGATTTTGTTGGGCGGGCTGGCTGTGCTGTCCTTGTTGATTGGGGGCGCGTTGACCTGGCTGGTGTGGTGGCTGCTAATTTTTGTCTTTGGCCGGGTTCATGCCGAACCGTTGGATGATGTAACGGAGTTAGACGGACGTCGGCGCTGGATCGGCCTTATCACCATGATAATTTTCGTTTTGGTGTTTGTGCCTGTGCCTTTCATCATCCTCTGATGAAAGTTGTCAGGGCAAGATGAGTTGGTTATAATTTCGGTCGCTTGGCGCCATAGCTCAGTTGGTCAGAGCGGGGGACTCATAAGCCCTAGGTCATTGGTTCAAATCCAATTGGCGCCACAAGAAAATTGGAGGCTGCTCCTCAGGGGTAGCCTTTTTTGTTGCTCGCTTTTCGTGAATCGTAATCCGTAATTCGATTACAATTCACGAATTGTGACATACAATTTACGACTTACGAATGACAGACACACCGCTCAAACAAATTGCCAAATGGGGCTGGCTCCTCTTCTTGCTAGGCGTAGTGTTAGCGCTGGTGTGGGATGGATTGGGGGAACCGGCACGGCCGTCATCCTTCCCCGCCATGAGCGACCCCATCATATCCGAAGACGATAACCAGAGCCGCCTGAACAGTGTGCCCCCTTCGCCGCGTGAGGACTGGTATACACAGCAAGATTTTGTAGCCGGGCACGATGGCTTGAGCAAAATTGAGCTGATTTTGGCCTCCCCGGCCAACACAATGCCTACCGCGTCGAAGATTTGGTACAAAGCAACCAGCCGCAGGATGGTAACGCCGGCTGTGATCACAACCTCTTCCTGACTAAAGATGCCCATCAAGGTTGCCGGGGCAATCAGGTAGCTTAAGC
>JAAEOP010000511.1 GCA_024223125.1 Chloroflexota bacterium | reverse complement strand
CTGGATGAACCCCTCAGTAACCTGGATCGCAGTTTGCGCGAGGAGCTGCGGCAGATGGTGCGAACGTTGCAACAAGAGGCGGGCATCACCACCCTGTTTGTAACCCATGATCAAGCTGAAGCAGTGGCTATTGCCGACCGGATTGGGGTGTTGATAGACGGCCGTTTGCGTCAAGTCGGCCGTCCGCGAGAATTCTACGAAAAACCGGCCGACGCCCAAATTGCCCGCTTCTTCGGGGCCAGCAACTTTCTACCCGGCGTCAAAAAAGGTCAGGTTGTGCAAACTCCCATCGGCGGTATCGAAATTCCGACCACCCCCTTAGCCGATGGCCCCGTTCTGCTCACCGTGCGCCCGGAAGCGATTGAGATCGGCCCCAACGAGCATAACAACTTTCCGGCACAGGTACAATCATGCAGCTACCGTATACCCGCTTCCGAGTGTCAGGTCAGTATCAACGGCATACTGCTGCACCTGACCCCGCCGCCTTATTACGATCTACGAGACAGCAGAGAAATCATGGTTCATTTACCGCGGGAACGTATCTGTGTACTGCCTTCGGCTGATGAAACGGAGAAACCAAAAACATGAATTTACAAGAACACGCTCCTCTCTGGCCGGTATCAGGCAGCCGAATCTTAATTGGTATTCTGTGGCTTTTTTCGTTGCGCTGGAAGCTACCCCTGGACTTTGCTCCGACGACCGGGCGCGGGCTGCTGGATTGGTTACAACTAGAAGTACAATACCCCGCCTTCGCCTTCTACGGTGATTTCGTATCCACTGTTGTCATCCCCAACTTCACCCTTTTTGCCTGGATCATCTTCCTCTCGGAACTACTGGTCGGCCTCTCTTTGCTCACGGGCACGTTCACCCGCCTGGGCGGTTTCATTGGCCTACTGATGGCCATTAACCTGGGCATTGGCCTATTGGAAGTACCTGGGGAATGGCCCTGGTCTTATATTATGCTGGCGATGTGGCAGGGGACTTTTGTGGTCACGGCCGCCGGCCGCACACTGGGAGTTGATGGCTGGTTGCGGCAGTGGTACGGAGATGCCTGGTTGGGATGGTTTATGTGAATCGTAGCGCAAGACGCCGTCTTGTGCGGACAAAACGCAGTTTTTTGTAATAGTCAGCGGTTAGTTGAAAAAACAAGCAAATATTACTGTGCTATGAAAATATCACCACTCCAGGAGGGGAGGGTGAATGTGTGGCTGATGTTTTGGAATACGGCCGTCATCTCCCGCATCTCCTCGCTCAAATTCAAAGCTGCCAGAATAACTTTATTATCATCAAAACGAGCGTAGGCATAGGTTTTGTTGGTTTCGTCTAAGTGGATGGTTTGACGACGGCCGTGTGCCAACACCGGATGTTCCTGCCGCAGCCGAATCAACCAGCGATAATGCTCCCGAATATCGTCGTCCTGCTCATCTCCCCATAACATGGGTTGGCGACATTCGGCCATCCCCTGACTGTCCTCTGCCCACATGCCTTTGTCTTGCCGCACGCCCACTTCCGAGCCGTTATAAACCACGGGTGGGCCAGCGAGGGTGAATTGACAGAGAACGGCCGTTTTTAGCTTGCGTTTGTCTTCTCCAGTCAGCCAGTAGAAACGGTTCATATCATGGTTATCCAGAAAAGTGGGCAGCAGATAGGATTGGGGGAAGTATTGTTCATGCTGATGTAGAAACGTATCAAAAGCGGCCAGACTCATGCGCCCCATAGCAAATGTGTCTCGTATGGCCTGCATCAAGGCAAAGTCCAGACAGCCATCAAAGCGCCCCTCATAGCTGAGAACGGTGGCCGGACTTTCCACCACTTCACCAAAAATCCACGCCTCCGGTTTGCGACGCTTGATCGCGGCTCTAAATTCCGTCCAAAAATCATGTGATGGTCCCAGGGCAAAATCACAGCGCAGCCCATCAAACCCCACCTCATCTAGCCAGAAACAGGCGCTGTCAATCAAATATTTTCTGACGTCAGGGTGATCTACATTCACTTTGGGTAGCGCCATAACGCCAAAGAAGGTGTGATAATCGTGAGGATAATCAATCCAATGATACCATTCATAATATTGACTGCTACGGTCTTTGATTGCTGCTTGAAAGGTTTCGTGCTGATTGCTCCAATGATTGGCTACAAAGTCAAGGATAAGGCGGATGCCTCGTTGATGGGCGGCGTCCACCAGTTCATGAATGTCATCCATCGTGCCCAGGCGTGGGTTGACGGCAAAGTAGTCGGTGGCATGGTAGCCGTGATGGGTGTTGTCGTCG
>JAAEOP010000510.1 GCA_024223125.1 Chloroflexota bacterium | reverse complement strand
GTAAACGCGCCGTTGGCGTTGAAGTTGCCCGGAAACGCGGGAAGGTGGAGAAGATTTTCGCTCCAGAGGTGATTCTTAGCGGCGGTGCGATTAATTCACCACAGCTTTTGCTGCTTTCAGGTATTGGCAATGCGGCTGAGCTTGAGGCTTTGGGGATTCCTGTTGTTCATGATTTGCCCGGCGTGGGGGAAAATCTGCAAGACCATTTGGAAGTTTATGTGCAGTATGCTTGCAAGCAGCCTGTTTCTGTGTATCCGGCGTTGCAATGGTATAACAAGCCGTGGGTTGGATTGCAATGGTTGCTTATTAAGAAGGGGCCTGCGGCTACGAATCATTTTGAAGGGGGCGGTTTTATTCGGAGCAATGAGGATGTTGATTATCCTAATTTGATGTTCCATTTTTTGCCTGTGGCGATTCGGTATGATGGGACATCGCCCGGTGGGGGGCATGGGTATCAGGTGCATGTGGGGCCGATGTATTCTGATGCCAGGGGGTCGTTAAAGCTTAAATCGGCGGATCCAACTGTTTACCCGGAATTGCGCTTTAATTATCTTTCTACGGCGCAAGATCGCCGGGAATGGGTGGAAGCGATTCGATGCGCGCGGGATATTCTTAATCAACCGGCTTTTGAACCTTATAATGGCGGCGAGGTTTCGCCTGGATTAGGGGTGCAAAGTGACAAAGAGATTTTGGATTGGGTGGGGCGTGATGGGGAGACGGCTTATCATCCTTCTTGTACTTGTAAGATGGGGATGGATGAAACGGCCGTGATCGACCCCAATACGATGAAAGTTCATGGGGTAGAAGGTTTGCATGTGGTTGATTCGTCAGTGATGCCTTATGTGCCTAATGCTAATAACTATGCGCCAACGATGATGTTAGCCGAGAAAGCGGCGGACTTGATCATTGGGAACGAGTCACTTGTCACCCCGGTCAAGTTTTTTCGGCGAAGAATTAGTGTTAACTATTAGGTTCATGCGTAGGTGTCGCTCCCGTTGACGGAACATAACAAGGTTATAAAACAAAAGAGCCCTCAAGTATTATTGAGAGCTCTTATCCCCATAGTTTTTACTATAGGACGTCGGGAGCGACGGGATTCGCTCACTCACGTGTATAATTTTAGTTTTCTTGCCGAAGCATATAGTTCAAAAGCGCTTATCTGAAACTCTTTCGGCTCTTTGGGATCTCATGGGGTTGACAGCACATATGGGGGTTAGGCAATGAATTGCCGATACCCATTTAAGTCAAGCCATAGACGGCGGAACAAGCTATCAACCCGCTTAAGACCATAAGAACGCCTTGTAATCGTCTTCAGTTTATTGTTAATCCCTTCGACAAACCCACTACTGGCTCGTTTGTCAAAATAGTTGGCAATCTCATCCAAATGGTTGCGAAGGGTTTTAAGAAATTTATCGAAACAGGTGAGCGTACTGCGCTCCACCTTTGCAATCCACTTTTCTAAACGATGCCGCCCTTCAGCCAAACTCAGCTTCATGTTGAAAATGGCTGTGAGTTCTTCACGCAAGGTGTAAGCCTGATGCAGAATGGGCGTATGTTGGAAAAGGGAGCGCAAACGCACCTTATCATCATCATTAAGATTGTCATGGTTATGACGCAATGGCCAGTGCATCCCGTGAGCGACAGCTTTGCAAGTCATTTCGGGAAGCTCTTTACGCAAGCGACGCATTTCTTGCTTGCGTAACGTGTCGAAATCATCCCGATAGTTCTTGGCGACATGGAAACGGTCAATGACTATCTTGGCTTTGACATCAGGATGAGCGGCCATGAAATCAGCAATCGCCCCCAGGTAGCCATGCCACATATCGGAGCAAAACGTATGTATGGTCGAGTGTAATTGCTTGGGAATCGCCATCAGAAAGTCGTTTACCGTCTTTTTTTTCGATTCTTCAACACTGTCAAGATAATGACCGTTCCATCATCTTGGCGTGCGGTAACAACAGCCTTGTACCCTTTGTGTCCTTTTTTGCCGGCCACTTCGTCAATGCCAATCGTTCCCAGATTTTTGATTTCATTCCAGTTGATCTCCTTTAGAAACCCGATTTCTCAGAGAAATCGGGTTTCTCCGCTCAACTTGAATAATTACCATTCCTCAACGAATAATAACGGGCAGAAAAACAGTATAGTTGCTAACTATGATATCGAAATTTTGCACGGCCGTTCCCGCCGAGCTGCTCGCCTCAACCTTCACCGGAAAAACACCGTCATGATCCGGAGTCCAAGATATGAGGCCGGAGCCAGCGTCAATCGTCATTCCGGCAGGGAACGTAGTCAAGGAAAAGGTCGGCGTGGGGTAGCCGGTGGCTTGCACGACGTATTGGTAAGGTTGTTGGGTGTGGACGGCCGTTACCGGCGTAGACACAATCGCCGGAACGGCCGGTGGTGTAGAAGCATATTCAAAGGCTCCGGCATCGCAGGCTGAGCCACCCCGATTAATACCATCGGCACGAACGGCGCCCCGTTGATCGGTTGACTCTCCAGGGTCACAGGCGTCATCGGTATTGGGGATGAGGTCAATAGCTGGACTGCCGTCCGCTAACGCATGGGTCAACGTAGGACCGCCATTGTCGGCCAGGCCCAACAGAACCTCGTTAAGATACTCTTCTGTCGGAATGACATCTGTCCCCCCATAGGGAACGGTCGTAGGCGTAAAGCCATGGGAACGGGCTTTACCGCCATACCCAATCACGTTGTAGTTATTTCCAATTATGTTCTCATCCCCGTTGTTATAATATATCCCGTTATATATCTCGGCCCCACGAGTAGCATCGTTACCAGAGATCACACTGCGGTTTAATGTTATTGTGCTGGAGGAGCGATAATAGACATAAATACCGCCACCGTCATCGGCTGTATTCCCACTGACTGTGCTGTTGTTCAGCGTGAGGGTGTTATAAGAAGAATAAATAAAAATACCACCGCCGCCCCAAAAGGCGTAATTCCCACTGACCGTGCTGTTGTCTAGCGTCACAGTGCTACCATAACCAATAGCAATACCGCCACCTTTCTCGCTTGTGGCTGTATTCCCGCTGACCGTGCTGTTACTCAGTGTCAGAGTGGCGCTGGCGCCCAGATTATAGATACCACCTGCGCTTCTTGCTGAATTCCCGCTAACTGAGCTGTTATTCAGCGTTATTGTGCTGTATCGATTATAGATACCGCCCCCATAAGGATCACCACCTAAAATTTCAGAATCGGCTATATTATCGTTGACTGTGCTATTGTTCAGCGTCATTGTGCCGCCATATGAGTAGATGCCGCCACCATTAATTCCGGCGAAATTACCGGTGACTGCGCTATTGTTTAGTGTCACGGTGCCCTGGTAGTTGAAGATACCACCACCACCTTCATCATCATATGCAGTATCAATCTCGTTAGATATATTATCGGTGACTGCGCTATTGTTTAGTGTCACGGTGCCCTGGTCGTTGAAGATACCACCACCACTATCAGATTTATTACCAGTGATCGTGCTATTATTCAGCGTCACGATGCCGCCCTCATTCAAGATGCCACCACCTCTGCCACGATATTCGTTGAGATTGGCGGAAGACGTATCACCACCAGTCAATGTAGCCTTATTGACAGTTAAATCTCCCGCAGCAGAAATTTGAAAAATTCGATGAGAGTTTCCGATTGCATCTATCGTGTGT
>JAAEOP010000509.1 GCA_024223125.1 Chloroflexota bacterium | reverse complement strand
CGCAGCCCCAGACGAGATAGAAGTTCAGGTTAGAAAGATTGCGTCTGGTGTAGAAGGCGTTATTGAAATTGAGAAATGTAGAATACGTAAAAGCGGATTAGGTTTATTGATGGATATTCATGTTGTAGTGCAGGGAGAAAAGCCTGTTCGAGAAGGGCATCAGATTGGACATAATGTAAAGAACCATCTGTTGGAGTCCGAGCTTCAAATAACAGATGTAATTGTCCATGTTGAGCCTGACGAATTTTAGAGCAAATGCTGCCTGTGGAATGGGTATCAAGGTAGCCGGACACGCGCGTCACCGCTGCCCGCGCTCTGGTGGAGGCCTATGCTACTGCCGACATTGACCAACAAGACGCCATCCAAAACCGCCATCCGCGACCTCGACCCCGCCGATGCCCAACAACTGCGCGAGTTGTTGGGGCTAAACTAAACCGAACGCCCTTTCGCTTCATCATCAGAAGCCGTAATCGCAGCAGATAAATCTGCCGCTATGTTTGCAAAGCCGACCTGCGTCGGCTAGTCAGTCCCACGCAGGGGGGACTTCGCCACCCTTGCGGCGAATTTATTCGCACAGGCCGCGACCTCGACCCCGCCGCCGCCCAGCAATTGCGCGAGTTGTTGGGGCTAAACTAAACCAAGCGCCCTTTCGGTTCATCATCAGATCAGAAGCCGAGTTTTTTAGAAAAACTCGGCTTCTTTGGTTTTGGGAGCGGTACGTAGTCCATTGGATGATAAAATGGGGGGACGAATGAATGTTGT
>JAAEOP010000508.1 GCA_024223125.1 Chloroflexota bacterium | reverse complement strand
ACCGCATCTTAAATTTTAGCAAATTCCGCCATTATTTTAGAACGATTGTTCTTATCTGTAGCCATAAAAAAAGCACGGCATCTCTGCCATGCTGTCTTTGTTTTTGCTTTTATTCATATAACGCTTGAGTTCAAGCGATTGGCAAGGTTAGCGATGTTACTCCAATTGAATATGCCTTTGCTGGCTCAATACGGTTGATTAAAAACCGAGCTTGCCAATTCGCTTGAAACGATTTGTTATATGGCTTGTTCTTGGCCTTGTAGTTTTACAATTGTAATAACCAGTATACTACTGACAAGATATTAAGTCAGGTTCTTAGTTCTTGATGATAACCGGCAGGTAAACCCCACTGCTGCTGGAACCGGTCACTACCCCATAAGCATTGGCCCCCGTATTTTTGAAATGGATCCAGCCCACATTTTCCCCCCAGGCATAACCATCGAACTCGCCGGTGGCCGAGTCAATGGTCACTTGTCCGTGCGAGGGATTGAAGTTAATCCAACCAGCGTTGGCACTCCAGGCGTAGCCAGTCAACACATTGGTAGCCGTAATAATATTCACCCCGTAGTTACCGGCGGCGTTGTTGTCGTAGGTGTGCGTTCCCCCGCCATCGTGGGTTCCCAGCCGCACCCAACCGATGTTCTCGGCCCAGGCGTAACCTTCCAGGTGGTCATCATAGACCGTGACCCCGCCGCCGTGGCTGGGGTTGAAGTTGAGCCAGCCGGCGTTACCGGCCCAGGCCCATTTATTGGTACTGTCGATGTTACCCGCCGCATAGACTACGCTGACCAACCCTAAAAACAGGGCAACGAATAATACGATGACGCTTGTCATTTTTTTGTTTTTCATTTGTCGTTCCTTAGCCAGACCTGTCAGGTTTTCAAAACCTGATAGGTCTTATATTGTTACAGTATATTTTTAATTTACAAGTCATTCATT
>JAAEOP010000507.1 GCA_024223125.1 Chloroflexota bacterium | reverse complement strand
TTGGGGCGCGGGAGCCGGTTGGCTAAAGTTATTGAACAGGATAACCAACCCAATTCCCAAGGCGACCAGCACAACCAGCGTTGCTGCGCCGTACAATACTTGATTTGATTGTTTCACAAACATTGTCAATCTCCTTGATCGCTTCACGCGAGGGGCAATGGCTGCAAAGTTTACATGCCAAGGCGGCTCAGTTTGTCGCCGCACTGCTTGTACGCTATAGCGCATCCGTCGCGCGATGGTTTCCTGTTCGGCCAGCCGAGTCCGGCATTCCGGGCATGTGGTCAGGTGAAAATCCAGCGTTTCGCGCTGAGTGCCGGTTAGGGCGTGATAAATATAATCGAGCAGTTGTTGGTAGCTTAGATGCTGTTTCATTGGATGGTTTCTTCCAAATTTATCAACTCATTTTGGGCCAGGATTGGCCCCAACTGTTTATGGGCCGACTGCAGCCGCGAGCGAGCGGCTCGGGCGGAACAACCTAAAATTTCGGCCATCTCCTGGTAGGTAAAATCGGCCCAATAGCGGAGGACCACGGCTTCCCGGTGATGTGGTTTCAAGGTTTGAATGGCTTGCCACGCCTCATCACGGAGCGCTCCGTCGAGGGCCTGATGTTCAGGAGTGGGGGTCGGGTCTGTGATGTCTCTGCCCTTTTTTAGCCAGGCAAAGAGGGATATGCTGGGCAAGTAGCGACGACGGCGCTTGTTGCGGCAGCGACTGACGGTAATGGTGTGCAGCCATGTGAAAAATCTGGCCTGCTGCGCGTCATACCGGCCGATATTCGTCAGGGCGTAGGTCAGCGAGTCCTGCGTCACCTCCTCGGCATCCGCCGAGTTGCTCAATAGGGCAAAGGCCAGGCCAAAGGTCAGGCCCCGGTATTGGTTGTATATCGCCTCGGCAGCCCGCTCGTCGCCAGCCTGCCAGCGTTGGATTAATCGGTTGATGTCTGACATATTAGCCTGGTCGAGTCGGTTTTGAGCCGACTTTTACTTTGCGTAGCCTGAGATTGAAATCTCAGGCGGTGGTTACCCTATTATACACGGCCACTGGCCAAAAGTGACCGGTTCAAGGTGACAGTTTAATGAATCTGTTAGAATCGGGCTGGCAACAAAAAAGGCCGGGGAGTTTTGGAAACTTCCCGGCCAGATATTTCTGCTTATTGAGACTATTCAGATGCCGTTACTCTTTCAACTGAAGGGCATAGAAATCTCTACCGCCTTTGAAATAGAGTACACCGTCAGCAATGGCTGGAGTCATATTTTCAGTGGATAATGTTTCGATTCGCCACAACTCTTGGCCGGTCTGGCTGTCTACGCTGTAGACACGACCGACATCAGTGCCAACGTAGACCGCGCCGCCGCTAACTAAAGGCGGGTTCTTGAACATACGTTCGGTATCAGACTGCCATTCAATTTGGCCAGACTCGCTATCCAGGGCGTAGATATGGGTACCATTACCCCCGATATAAATTAACCTATCGGCAACTGCCGGTGTTGATAACTCCAGGATTGAGGTTAGAATCTCTGATTTCCAACTTTCCTGGCCAGTTTGGTTGTCCACAGCATAGACGTGCCCGTCGTTGCTGGCCAGATAGATAATATCGTCGACTATAACCGGCGAGGCCCCGATGGAGCCACCAGTTTCAAACCGCCATTGCTCTTGTCCCGTTTGATTGTCCAGAGCATATAGATGACCATCACCGCTGGTCACATAGACCAAATCATTCAAAACGGCCGGGGCCGTAGCAACGCCACCCCCTGTTTTAAATGTCCATAATTCCTGTCCTGTAGCAGCATCCAGGGCATATAGGTGCTGATCGAGATCGCTTAGGCCAAGACAATGTACCGCGCAACCGCTGCCGAAATATATCACACCTTTGGAAACTGTTGGTGAAGACAAGACCGGGGCACCTGTTTTAAATCGCCATCTCTCCTGACCCGTGTCGGACTGAATGGCATAAAGATGGTGGTCATTACTGCCCACATAAACCACCCCATTTTCTACTGTTGGTCCAGAGTAGATCGCATCATCAGTTTTATACTTCCATATAAGCTCCCCGGTAGATGAATCCAGTGCATAAAGATGGTAGTCATTGTTGCCGAAATAAACCACCCCATCGACAACGGTTGGACTAGACCAGATTCCACCTTCGGTTGTGAATTGCCACTTGAATTGACCAATCGATGAATCAATTGCGGGAAATTCAGTTACCTCGGTGGGTGTAGAACTTGATGGCTCTTTGATTGGATTAGTAGTTGGTTGGTTAACAATTGGCGGTTGAGATGTATTTTCTGTGATAGTCTGATTGCGGTTGAATAAAATAATCAACCCAACTCCTAATGCAGCCAGTATAACTAAGGTAGTTGCGCCGTACAATACCTGATTTGAATGTTTTACAAACATTGTCAATCTCCTTGATCGTTTCACACGAGGGGCAATAGCTGCAAAGTTCATCTGAGAGGAGGGCTGAGCATTTCGTAAATCTGTAGCGAGTTCATTGCGGATGCGTCGTTTCAGAGTCTCGTTGTTAGCCAAG
>JAAEOP010000506.1 GCA_024223125.1 Chloroflexota bacterium | reverse complement strand
GACAATCATGAGTAAACCATTCCACCAGCTACACTTTCTTCCCTTGCTTATTTAGGCGATGTTAGCTGACCCATTTATCATCGCCCAAGTTGATGCGGGCAATGGTTGGTTTCGGCCGATTGTAGGGTATTCGTTACCCGTTTTTATGATAAATGTGTTGGCGTTTATGGGGCTTGCACTATGGGCGCGTTGGCAAGATGGCGAAAAATCAACAGGGAGATCAATAGTCTCAAAAGAAAGCTGGCCGCTTTGGAAAAGCAGAAGGCTGCCTTGCAAAAGCGGGCGTGATGGGAAACGGCCGATAATGACAGCGCCAAGCGGGAGATAGGCTGGTAGTTTGGCATGCAATTGATTGGAAACGGCCGTTTCTCCCCTTGACATCAATACCAATAGTGATACTATGCTCATATGGCTTCCGTTGAAAAAATCGTAGCAGACATGCGGCACAACCCCAAAGGGATTCGTTTTAACGACCTTTGCAAAGTTTGTCGCCGTTATTTTGGAGAAGCTAGGCAAACCGGCAGCAGCCACCGCATTTACAAAACTCCGTGGCGAGGCAACCCGCGCGTCAATATCCAAAATGCTAAAGGAAAAGCAAAGGCGTATCAGGTTAAACAGGTGTTGAAAGCAATTGACAAAATGGAAAAAGAAAATGATTGAACAAGATCGTTATATGTATCGGGTTATGTGGTCAGAGGAAGATGAAGAGTATCTGGGTCTCTGCACAGAATTTCCTGGTTTAAGCTGGTTGGCAAATAATCCCGAGAATGCATTGCAGGGGATCCGTCAAGTTGTGGCTGATGTCGTTATTGACATGCAAGCAAATGGCGAACCAATCCCCGAACCTATGGCTGTAAAGAAATACAGCGGCAAGTTTTTGCTTCGTATTCCCCCCGATCTTCACCGCCAGTTAGCTCTTGAAGCGGCAGAAGCGGGGATTAGCCTTAACCGTTTGGCAAGTGCAAAAATTAGCCAGTGAGTATAATTCTCCCACCCCACCCCCAAAAACAATCTCAACTAATGGGATGCGGCCGTTACCCCCTCGACTAAACAGTGGTTGCGGAGCTGCCGTAACCGTATTGCATAATATAGTTAAGGTCAGTTTGCGTCTGGTGGAACGTAAATACGAAGGTCATGATCTTTGTAATCGGTTTTTATACCCAACGATGACGCAAGTTTCAGCACCATCGTCAGTTGATTCGATGTATTAGCAAGAATATCAGATTCTGCTGGAAATGGTTTGCCAACATCTTCAGTTACCGATCCGCCGCGAAAATGCGGATCGGTAACGACATATTTCCGAACAAGTTGAGCATTCTGATAGTAGACGAAATCGAATGAGTCATCACAATCACCAACGGAACAAGCGAACACATCAAAAGATGCCGCTAGTTGTTCGATTGTTGGACGGGTTGAGGGGTTATGCCATAGTGAGTAATACCAATTGTCTGCAAGTAACATCCAAATTCCATCGTCTGCAAGGATAGCATAGTAATCAAGCAACGAAATGGATTGCGTCCGTTTATAAGTGGAAAGTCCAAATCGTTGTAGTAGATTAGAATCGCTAAATTCGTTAGCACATCGCAAAAAGATGAAGTATGGGGCATGTAGTTGGTCATTAATTATTAGCGAGACGAGTGTAGACATAATTTTGCAGTATTATTTTAGGCGGTAAATTACTGAATAATATGTGCAGTATATAGTTGTGGTCGATCGTTTGCAAAAAAATAGCCGTTACCCCCCCCCACCTCCCACACCTTAGCCAACAACTCCGCCTCCTCAACCCCTTCCGCCAACGCCAACGCCTCATCCAACGCCAGACGCGCCGCTTCCGGCTGACCTTGCGCCAGCAGCAGCTGCGCCTGCAACTGCAACCCATCCGCCATGTACGATTTGCTGTTCAGTTTGCGGAAGCAAGTCAGCGCATCTTCATTGTAGGAAACGGCCGTTTCCCCCCATACTCTAGCCCATCCACCTTATCCATCATAATGCCCCCATGTCTGGCGACCTGCTGCAAATGATACTGTATGTGCTGGCCCAAGCGCTGCACGGAGCCGCTAGGGTAAAAG
>JAAEOP010000505.1 GCA_024223125.1 Chloroflexota bacterium | reverse complement strand
CGTTTGAATTGGATTAATTGTGAGTACATTAATTCTCCAACGATGAATGCTTGTCCTGAGCTTGTCGAAGGGATGAATGATGAAGCCTTGCCCTGCAAGGAATGAATTTAAATATTCATCATTCCGCATTCATCATTCATCGTTCCATTAGCTGCTTTCGATAGCACTGGCCAGCGCTTCAACCACGGTGGCGGCCAGAAAGACAACCACTACCCCGACCACCAGGCCGCCGATGTACTGGTTGGTCAGATTACTGAGTTCCGGAAACACGGGCCGGGCGATTTTGGCCAGACCCCAGATGGACAATCCCAAAATTCCAATCACTACGGCCAGGCCCTGGATGATGCCGGTAATCGTGGTTACGACGTTGCTAAAAGCGGTCGTGATTTCGTCCTGAGCCAAGGCATTTCCGGCCGGCACGACCAACAGCACGCCCACCACAATCAAGCCGGTGATGAGCCGGATGGTCATTGGATCGGTCAAATCAATGTTGCCAACAAAGGTTCTGGTCTTGTTCTTAAAAACTGCGACATTTGTCATTATTTTTTCTCCTGATTTTGATGAATAGATTGATCCGGGTTTGAATTAAAGGCCGAAGGATGAAACCTGCCCTGCAAAGCAGTTGAAGGGATGAAGATAGAGGCTGAAATTGGGTGGTCTCACTTTTCATTCCTTCGACTACGCTCAGGACAGGCCCTCATCCCCGGCCTTACGTTAAATTAGGAAGGCTTGCTGAACTTAGATGATGTTAATAACCACCTCCTTCCCTGTTAAAGTTTATAGAGTTCCGAATTGGGTGCGTTTTATGAGTTAAATGAGTTGAGTGAGTTTTATGAGTTTAAGCCATAAGCATAACTCACGTAACTCTACGAACTCTACAAACTCCCCCCAGTCTAGGATATCTGGTTGCCAAAGTATATGGAGAAGTGAGGCAGTTCCGTGCGCTGAATGTGCCAATCGCGTGGGAAAGCGTGTGCGGGGTATCCTGAAGACAATTGTCTCTGTAGCCAGGTCTAAAAATAGCACAATAAAAGATATTTATGCTGTTATATGATATAATTGAGCAAGCAAATAGACATAGCCCCACCAAGAGCCGCCTTATGAAACTTGGCGCAGACAAATGACAAGGTTTTAGAGGTAACAACAATGAATCCCAAAGAATTCTTGCTTAAACTAAACAAACAGCGCAATATTCTCAAAGAGCGTGAGGCCAAACACGCCGGCAATGCACCGCTTGACTTGCTGAACCAGATCGAGGACTATGAAAAAGCCCTCGATCTGACCGAGCAAGCCATCAACGGCGCCATCACCGAGGCCGAGTGGCTGGACCAGTTGCAACCGTTGCTCATCGCCGGCAACGACTGGACCGCAATTAGCCTGGCCGCGATGCTGGTTTTGTCTCACTATGCTCAGCCTAACGGCGAATCATTAGGTCAGACCATAGGCGCGCCGGCCTTGGGCAAAGCGGGCCAGATACAATCACTGGTGCTGGAGCAGGTCAAAGCAATTGACCCCCGCACCGCCCAAAAATATCCGGATAACCCCACCGGATATGCAGCGCCGCTGAACGATGTGCTGGACGAACTGCTTGCAGCCAACCAGGATTTTGTAACCCAACTCAAGACCATGCTGGCCCAATACCAATCCGCAGCAGATGAGTACCAGGCCGACCGGGGCGCCACCGCCACCCTGACCGGCCCCGGCGTGATTACCCAACGGAGTACCCAAACGGCCGGTGAGCGGGGCGTGGTGGGCAGCTACGCCGGCGGCAGCATCATCACCGGCGACGGCAACGTGGTGGGTGATATCAACGTCAGCGATAGCCCCGGCGTGGCTATTGGAACCGGCCACCGGGTGACGGTCACCCAGGGTATTAGCGGCGAAGAGTTGGCCGCCCTTTTTACCGCGCTGAAGCGGCAGGTCGAAAATAATACCGGCCTCAACCCTGATGACAAGGCTGATGTCAAGGCCGAGCTGAAAGACCTGCAAACCGAGGTTGCCGCTGCCGCAAGTGAGCCGCCTGCAGACGGCAACTTCATCCGCCGTCGCCTGCGCAACCTGGAGCGGATGGCCCCCGACATCATCGATACCATTGCCACCACTGCCGTTAACCCGGTGGCCGGGGTTAAGGGCGTCTGGGACAAAATTGTAGTCAAAGCCCGGAAGATCAAAGCGGCCCGGCAGGCTGCGAAAAAATGACTTATCCTGCGCAAAATTTGAAACCTGCATTTTTGACAACTGTCATGCCCGAAGGTATTTATCGGGCATCCACACCTCGCTGGCACAGAAGGCTATGGATTCCCGCTTAAAGCATGCGGG
>JAAEOP010000504.1 GCA_024223125.1 Chloroflexota bacterium | reverse complement strand
TTGGAAACGGATGTGTACAACTTTCTGGATCGGGCGGTGGGCAAGACGGCCGGAGCCTACAACATCCTGCTAACCGGCGGCGGGGCGCTGGCGATGTCGTCGATGCTGCTGCGACAGTTTCCAAAAGCGACGGTGATGTACGAGCCGGTGCTGGCCAACGCACGTGGCTTGGCCAAGCTGGCGGCACGTCCGGGCTTTTTAGGGTAAATTAACTCTACCGACTTTTTTCTGGAAGAAAGTCGGTAGGGTACTTTCTTCCAGAAAAAAGTCACAAAGCAGATGGCAAAAACAGGGCGACCCAAAAAAATCGGAAAGGTTTACCGGTTTGAATTATACTACCGCCTTACTCCCGGCGAGGACCCGCCGGAGTTGGAGGCGCTGCTGGACTCTATCGTTCAGGCCAAGGGACGGAAACGGCGGGACATCATTCGGGCTGCTCTGCTGGGCGGGTCGCAGCAGGCCCAGGACGTGGCCACACAGGTCGAAAACAGCGAAAGCGCCGGCCTGTTTGATGAGATGTTCGACGATTTCTAGGGCCAAATCAGCAGTATAAACGGCGTTCCCATTGGCAGCGTTCCCATTGGAACGCAAGCTACTTCATTTCACAAATGCCAAAAATCTGAGAGCGTTCTACCAACACACCCTCTATCGATGAAATGCCATCAAAAAATCAAACCGAGGACCAAACCTGTTGACTACACCACCGACTGACCAAGCCCAACCTACCCCTGAGACTTTGTGGAAAATGGTCCTCGGCCAACTCCAGCTTCAGATGACCCGGGCCACCTTTGAGACCTGGTTGCAAGACACCTATGTTAGTGAAGCCCAAAATGGTGTCTGGAAAATC
>JAAEOP010000503.1 GCA_024223125.1 Chloroflexota bacterium | reverse complement strand
TTCCAAAATCTTGGGAGAGAGTATTGTTCGGTTTGCGTGCGGTAAAATACAAAAACCAACTGACTGATAGTTGGTCGATATATGACGAGTTGGCATAATTTTGGTTCTAGTCATCTTGTGAACAGTTGCTACAGCGTTTGATTGTTGACTTGTCGATAAGACGATACTTGAACACAGCAATCCTGTTGACATTTGCACAAAAGCTACAATAAATGCCTATAGATTTACGGAGTTTTCAGGCAAATGGCAGGTACATCACCTTTTCGTCTATTTTGTCATTCTTGACAAAACGTCGCATCCGCATTTCAATGCTGGCTGACTTTGCTGTTTGAGATGGTATTTCACCACTCATGATACTTAACTGTGCTTTTTTGCCTGTTACTATCCCACTTATCATCATCGACAAGGTTACAACGTAAGTTTGCTTGGTGGTGGGCATCAATTTCTTGAGCGTTTTTAATACTTGATTGTATACTCTTCTGTTATCAGACATTAGGTACTCCTGTTTTCTTTACTGAAAACTAAAGAGAGTCTGTTTATGGGCTTTATGCAAAAATATAAACAACTATTTTCAGTTTTCTCTCGGTTTTTAGTCTATGATTGTTCACCAGAGACTGTACCCAATGTCTGAGCTTTTGTCCGTCAGTATTGTGTTAGATTCGTACCTCTAATTGTACGGTAGAGAATATGAATTTAGCTTTGAGTGTTCGTATAGGCTAGTTCAAGGGTTCATGCTATCCCATTTCCATCGATTTTTAGAACCTTCCCTGCAAGCTGTTGAAGCTATATTTCGGCATATGATTGATATGGTAGCTATGATGGGAGCATCTTCCAAGAAGGCACAAATGGCTAAATTACACGAGCAGTTTGCTTAAGTTTACGAATATGCATGCTATCAGATGTTCCTTGTATGTCCCTTTTGCGGTGACTGATTATTAATGGTCAATTCAACCGCGACGCAGCATGACGACGCCGGCGCCAGCCAATAAGATGAGGATTACGGCGACAATGATGACGATACCGCCGGCATTGGCCAAAAAGTTGCCAGTATCGGTTGGGGCTGCATCTGTTTCTGTGTCGGTGGAGGCGTCTGTGGCAGATTCGGCCGTGTCTTCGCCATTACTGGCCGCAGAATCACCTTCAGCGCTGGGAACCTCAGCTACTTCTGTGCCTCCTGGATTAAACTGCATACCAAATTGCAGTGGAATAAACACACCTTCCGACACACTGACGGCCCAGGAATCGGCCGTAGTGGGAATATAATTAGCAGGCGGATACAACTGCACCTGATACGTACCTTCTTCTAGGTTGTCAAAACAGTGTACATCTGATACACCATCGGTAATGTAGGTGGATTTTGTTTCTCCATCTTTGAACAGGGTAATAGCCGCATCCGCTTTCAAACTTTCAGGAGCGCCATCAAACTGACCGTTACCATTGCTGTCATTGAAGGCGGAAACACAAATACCGGCCAGAGGTTGGTTTGATGCGGCCGTTTCCGTTTCTGAATCGGGGGACTCAGTTTCCAGAGATTCTCCTTCAACCACAATGACTTCTTCACTACCTTCTTCAGTCGGGGTTTCTGTCTCTTCGGTTGGGGTTTCCTCAGCGGCCGTTTCTGATTCTTCGGCCGCAGTTTCTTCCTCTGTGGCAGCTTCTTCTTCTGCAGGAGCTTCTTCAACCGGTGTGTCCCCATAATCACCTGGCTCACGAATCAATAATTCTTGCCCGCCATTGATAAAAGCGGGATTGTCATTGAGTTCTTGAATGATCGGCAATGTTTCTTCGGCCGAGATGCCAAGCGTAGGAGCATATTTTATGGCGATAGACCAGAAGGAATCACCAGGGCCAACAACATGAACAATAGATCCATCGGGGCGTGGCTCAACTTTAGCCGGTTCCAGTGTGGGGGCCGGCGCGGCCGAAGAACCAGCGTTGCCACCACCACCGCCTGCAGCCGGAGGAGCAGAGACATTGCCATTTCTCTCGTTCAGGGCAAACAACCCCACGCCATCTATAAAGAAGCCATTGTTTTGGAAGGGATACATGGAACCCATTTCAATGAAGATGGTGGCATCTGACTGTGTGGCTACAAAATCCCAAACAAAAATGGGCATGGTCTGGTAAAAAGGGCTGACGTTTTCGCCTGACCAGGTAGGGCTGTAGTTGATTTGGGAGGCATTACGCCAGGTGGCGCCCAGGGAGCCGACGCCAAAACGAACAAAGCCCTGGCTTAAATTCCAGGGGGGTACTTTTTTGCCAGCTTTATACTCTTCAACAATATCTACAAAAACGGGGGCGACGATACGATATTTACGACCCACTTCCAGACCGGACACATCTTGAGAGATGGCTGCATACATGGGCGCCCAACTCTTGAAAATTTTCAGGGTATAACTACCGTCACGAAAAAACAACGGCCGTTCATGTTCTGGCGCATCCTGAATATTCCAGACAACCGTTTCTGGCCGGTAGGCGGGGCGGTCTTCTGTGCCCTCAAAGGCCACGCCGTCTAGCCAGTGCATCCGCCAGCCATTGGGCACTGCAATCTGCGGAATACTATCTTGATTGTGATATCCGGCTTCCCAGCCCGGATTTGTGAAGAGATTATCAGAAATAATCTCTTGTGCTGTTACATTTTGCTTACTGCCAGCCAGGGCGATAACGGCCGTTAACAACAGCAGTAAAGAAACAAACTTCATCTTCATGATTCAGACCTCCGTGGGGCGTTCCTCTTCCCGGTAGCCACCCACTGTTCAGGTATAGATTGTTACTTTGTAAGTTTACAAAAATATAGCGCAATGCAAGATTGCGCTAGAAACAATCGAGGATTTTAGCATACCGCTAATGAAACAACAATTTCCCGTATTCTATCACCTAAAATGTTCCATCGTCAGGTATTTGTAAGTGAAGCCATATAAAGCCTGTAACCCTTGCCCCTGATAATAGTAGAGGTCGCGGGGGCGAGTCAGGTTAAGCACGGGCAGGTATAGCAGATGGTCTATTTTGTGCCAAAGTGTCTCTCTCGCGACTGGAATGTGACGGAAAGAACTGTTTGGCACTTCTATCACAGCATTTGTTTCTGCCTCGCGGATGGTTTCTTCAACCGCTTTAGCAACGCCCATCGCTTCTTTTGCCGCTTCCAGGGAAAAACCCCCCATACTTTCGTTGTAGCCGGTTGGCTTCTTTGACTGTCATTGTTGCAATGCCAGCAATGGCGCGTGCTTATGCCAATGTTTTGCCTGCAGTACGCGCTTGTAGCAAATTTTCCTGTTTTTTGGCTTTTTCAATTACAGCAGGCGAATATTTATTCATGGGCATTCCCAATTATTTGTGGTTGGATAGTACTGGAAATATACTCCCAAATAGCGTAATCAGGAAATCCAGTTATGTGATTTTTAAAGAGCGTGCAAAAATCATGCTAGGAATGGGGATTTTATTAAACCCCGAACTTGTCATACCTGCGAAGGCAGGTATCCATCTTTTTAGTCGAGTGGATTCCCGCCTTCGCGGGAATGACAAATTAAAGTTCATGGGATTATTTAATCCTCATTCCTAGGCGGCAACGCCCCGCACAATCATTTGGGGAAAGCCCTCTTGTTGAAATTCTTTCAACATGAATACCGTTTTCCTGAAAACATATCAGAAATCTCTCTGGATATCATTGAATACGTTGCTCAACAATTAGATGTTCCCCACCAAGTAATTGACCAATATGAGTGGTAGGACACGTATACGAGAGCATCGCGTGAAAATTCGACAGTTGATGGGATTCCAACCCGCAACGCTCGTCAATCAAGACGATTGGGTAAAATCATGAACTTCACACCCTAATCTTACCCAATCAGTTCATGGAGTTCAATCAAACTCCTCTCGAAATCCACGTTTGCCTTTTCATTAATGTTTACTAACTTGAAAAATTTCGAGTTTCATTTTACTCCCCTTTGTACTTGGTGGATGATCACAATTACCCCACCAAATATAAATTCAGAAATTGGTATTCCATGTATTCTCCAGAGAGGAAATTCATTAATTAGGGCTAGGAGGTGACAACGGCGTTTCCTGAACCTCTCTCTGGCTGCGGCGACCTATTAGCAAAGCGTAAACGACTATAATAACCAGCCCTGCTGTGGCCAGGATTCCGACCACGTCGCCAATGGTCGGGTACAGTGTGGTGGGACTGCTTGTAGGAACCTCAGCCAAGAGGTAATTACCGCTGTCGGCTAGACCTTCGCCGGTGGCTAGCGTACGGCCGTATCCATCGACCACAATGGACATACCCTCATCTGTCTGCCGTATCACCGCTACGCCGTTCTCGATGGCGCGAAAGACAGCCATTTCGGCATGCATCGGGTTAATGCCGTCCCATTCCTTGGACGGGGAGAGTAAGAAATCGGCCTGCTGCTGACCGACCTGGCGCACGATGCTGGGGTAGTTGGTATCCCAGCAGATGATGCCAGCAAGGTTGCCGTAAGCTGTCTCCACCACTTGAATCTCACCACTCCCTTTTAGCGTCCCTTCGAGCAAATTGCCACCATACTTGACGTGTTCGATGACGATACGGCCGTCTGGCCCAGCTACAAACAGCTTGTTCTCCAAGGGCCGGTCGCTGTCCGGGAAGGCAATGAAAACGGGCATTGCCAGATAAACATCGGCTTCCTTGGCTAGCGCCTGTCCTTGCTCGATTGTAGCCTGCACATCTTCCTCGACACCGATGATGGCCAATTCCGGCCAGAGAATGATTTCGGCCTCATCAGCAATCGCCGTTTCGGTCATGCGTAGGTATTGTTCATGGACAGGCTGTGTCGCCTGCCGATAAGCGGCAACGCCTTCTTCGTCAAGCAGTTGATTCAATTCACCCACATGATTTTCAACCATCGTAAATGATGCCACGCGCACTGTCTCTTGGGATCCGATCTCCGGAGCAGTCGCCAATCGGGCAGCGCCATAGCCAACCACTACCAGCATGATGATAGCAAACGCAGCCACACCGGCTCGGATGCGCGCCCATTCAAATCCGTTGTCCCAGGCCCAGTTGACGATGGCTGGGAACCAGGCAACGAGGAAGGTCAGACCCAGCATGCCGGTTACGGCCGTTACCTGCGTCAATACAGGCAAACCATATTGCGAATACCCTGTGGCCCCAAAATTACCTAGGGGATTACTGCTGCTGCTGAGGAACTCTAGCGTTGTCCCGGCCAAGGGAAAGATGAGGGTAGCGGTGAATGGGAGACGGCCGTTGCGCCGCAGCCGAGGTGCCAGCAAGCTATCGGCAAAAAATGGAATGACGCCAAACAGAGCGTTGACAGCCATAAAAATAAAGTGGGCCGGACCAAAAATCGGCGTGCCCCCATACCAGGGAATGGCTATCGTGATCCAGAGAACTAGGTAAAAATAGAAATATTTGCGCCGTTGGGTATTGACGGTGAGATAGCGCAAGCCGAATATAGAGGCGACCCAGGTCGCTGCCGCTACCGTCCAATGGCCGGATGCAAACAAATTCAACAGACCAAAGAGGACCAACCAGAGCGTTGTTAAAGAAAACATTTTTTTATTCATGATTCACTCCTTCTTGTAAATTAACTGAAATGATTTTCAAGTCTAGATCTCGTAACTTGGTTAGAATGCCGTGCAACATTGCCTGATCGGCAATAGTGCCGGTGAGCAGCGATCTCTCTTGCTCGATATGTATGATTTGTAGACCGCCCAACCATTCGGACCAATGGACATCAATGTGTCCTCTGATAAGAATTTCAACATCTTCCATCGTCCTTCCCTCGCCATACAATGTGATGGTTTTCATCTTACCAGTTTGGCAGCAGGATGTATTCACCCAGAACGGGTGGTTGGCGGGTGGTTTATGGCCTGCCCTACGTTCGCTTAAATTGGCCCCGCAAATATGGGTAAAAACAGGTTGTCACCCCCATATGTTGCGATCTGGTAATTGTTGAATTATCTGACATTGAAAAACCGATCCATATATGGATGTTGCTGTTCACTTTCCCCCAT
>JAAEOP010000502.1 GCA_024223125.1 Chloroflexota bacterium | reverse complement strand
CGGAAAGTTGCCGATAATTTTAAAGAAACTATGCGTATTCGCTTTGATGATTATTTACCCAAATGGAACTATGTCGCACTTCCTACGAATCAAGAACTTTCGGGTTTTATTTAATTCTCATTCCTTAGATCACACACCTGCAAAGGTTTCGGTTTTTCTCACTAGCCAATTCGGCAGACGGTGGGCGGAAATACGGTCTGATTTTGGCTTTCGGCGGTAGATGCTTACAATCATTTGACTAATTTACATTTATTGTAGGGAAGAGGAACAAATCTTTTGTTAAAGCAGCTTTTCACAATTCTAATTTTCCTTATTTTTTTGATGGGCTGTGGTGAAGCAGAGCAAGCTACGCCAACTGTACTGGCTGCAGAAACGGCCGTTATCCCCCCCATAACCACCGTTACCCCCCCCCCGGTTCTTACCCCGACGCCGGGGAGCGCCCCTACTCCGGTGCAGCCCAATATTGCTGTTGCCGATCAGGTTTTGACGGATGAGGGCATTATAACCATAGCCTCTGTTACCAGTACGGAGCCAGGATGGGTGGTGGTGTATGCGCGGGATGAGGCTGAGTTGGGAGAGGTGTTGGGCTTTACGGCCGTAGACCCCGGCACAAATTCAGATGTCCCTGTACAAATAGACCCCTTCCAAGCCACACTCGAATTGGCCGCCTTGCTCCATATAGATTTGGGACAGACAGGTGAATTTGAGTTTCCAGAGGGTCCAGATATTCCGATACAGTTTGAATCCGGTTTAATTGCCACAACATTCATCCCCGAATTCCAGCTTTCTTTACCCGTCATTTCTATTTCCGATCAGGAAGTATTAGAGGATGGTTTGGTTCATTTTGAAAGTGTATTGGCGTTACAGCCTGGTTGGTTACTGCTGTACGCCAATGACAAGGGACAACTGGGACCATATCTTGGTTCAACGCCATTAGAAGGTGGTTTAAATGAAGACCTTGTGGTGCATATTCCCTGGCGAGAAGCGACACCGTTATTGTTCGCGGTTATTTATGAGGATAACGGCCGTTCCCAGCAGCTAGACATCAACTCCGGTGAAGATGTGCCCTTTCTGGTAAACGGCGAACCTATTGTAGCCGCCTTTAAGGCCACTTACCCGCCAGATCTATTTATTTATGATCAGCCAATCGTAAATGGCAAATTGAAGGTAGAACGGGTTATCAGTAATGGGCCAAGTTGGTTAGTGGTTTACTATGATGATGAGGGCAGCCCTGGTTTGATTATTGGTTATGCAGCTCTGGCCGATGGTTTGAATGAGGATGTGGAGGTGGAGGTGATAGACACGGCCGTAACCGAGCAGCTTCATATCTTAATTCACGAAGATACAGAACCGGGAGACGCCTTTGATTTCCCCCGTGTAGACCCCCGTATTACCTATCACGGACGGCAGCCACTCCCCTATACCTTCAACAATAATCCGGGCAAATATATGATTGTGCGCGATCAATCATTGGTAAATAACGAGGGGGATACGGCCAAACTGCTAGCGCCCGTTATCGTGACAGATGTACCGACCTGGTTAGCGCTTTATGCTGACAATGATGGTCATCGTGGGGAAATTCTGGGACAAACACGAGTAATGCCTGGTTTGAGTGAGGATATTGTTGTGGAAGTTCCGGCGGCAAAGGTGACAGAAACTATCTACGCTATTTTACATCTGGACGCCGAACCAGGCGGTGAATTTGACCCTGAAAATGGGGATGTGCCTTTGCAGCGAAACCGGCGCAATATTGAATTGTCGTTTATGGTTGAAATCAATGATGATCCATGAATCAACTAAAAAGACACAGAGAGTACAGAGGTTGACCAGAGATCACCAGCGCAACCTCTCATTGTAATCATTGTTCGCGTACCAGACTAATCATGTCGCCGATGACGCCGGCGGCCGTCATATCTACGCCAGCCCCTTTGCCACCGATAAGCAATGCTTCATCATTATAACGGCCGGTGCAAAAACTAATATATTTCAGGCTTGCCAGACCGCTTGTAGCCGGAAGCGCTTTTAACCCCACTGTGCCCCGGCCGTTTTCTACCTCAGCCACATAACGCAAAACATTTCCGTCAGCGGCCGCCGTTTCCACTCGTTGGCGCATGGTTTCGTCTAATTGGGCAACGCTCGTCATAAAGTCAGACACACTCAAATCTACCAAATCAGGTGTGTAAAGCGTTTCTACGGAAATATCGGCCGGTTCCAACGGCCAACCGGCCATCCGCCCCAAAATCATCACCTTACGCATCACATCCATACCGCCGAGATCTTCACGCGGGTCCGGTTCAGTAAATCCATTGGCTTTGGCTTCGCGCACGGCCGTAGAAAAAGCGCCCCCTTCATCCAAACGGCGGCAAATAAAACCCAACGTACCACTCATCTGCCCTTCAATTTGGTAGATGGGGTCGTTGATATCCAACAAGTAGCGAAGAGTAGCAATAACAGGCTGCCCGCCGCCTACGGTGGATTCATAACGAACACGAGGGTGATTAAAAAACTGCTGCGCTGTTTCCCATGGCCCGGCCAGTGGTTTTTTGTTAGCCAGCGTCACACTGAACCCTAAATTTAGCGCATGAATCAATACCGGTTCCATATCATCATTGGCAGTTACATCTACAATAATCGTTTTTTCCAATCCGGCTTCACTAACTGCATCCAAGACGCCATGCCTGGACGGCCGTACCCGTTCTTGAGGTAGATTCAGACGATATTCTGGGTCTACTGGCAACCCTTTTTGCTTGGCGGCCACAATGTCTAATAGTTGTTCGTCTGACAACCCTTTGGCGTCCCAGAGCCAGGTTTTACTATCGGCAATGGCCACAACATTAAACTGGCAATGATTACGAGCGGCCGTTTGTTTATGGCCCTGGATAATTTGCTTCAATAAGGCACAGCCAACACCGCCAGCGCCATAAAGGATGATTGGAATTTGCTTCATTCAGATTCTCCTGACAAGACAAAAGCCCCGTCCGAAAACGAGGCCTTTGCTTGCACCGTAGCGCTACTTTCCATTGGGAGGCGGCGCTACGGTGCGGTTACTAAAATAACTATCCATATGCACCACCTCCTCTTTGTTTAAGATAGCTGTGTGATTGTTAAATCACGAATCAATGAGGAAATGATACGGGCATTATGGCACAGGTAGGCAGTGCTGTCAATAAATTCTGTCATCAAATTTACGGATGGCGAGCTAATTTTCTGGCTTCGGTTTCATCAATCATGTAGATCGGCCGTTTGCCCAATGCGGCCGTTAACATAGAAATGATGACGCCTGTCTTTTTACCAGCATCGGGGTGCTGTGTCGGTTCATCTACCACAATAATAAACCGGTTCAGGCGGTGGTTGCGTCCCAACTTCATCACGGCCAAAAAACTGGCCGCATCCCGTCCAATTCGCCCCTGACGGGCATCAACCAATATACTTGCCGACTCATGCTGGTTAATAATTTCCTGCCCCTGTTGTTCCAGGTGACGCATTTCATCGGGCGTCATGACCCCATGCAATACAAGTTCTATATAGCCATCAGGGTTCCAGAAGATTGGGGGTTTGGGAGAATCGGTCATGTTTTTCTCATTGGCTGGTAGAAGGATTGTAACAGCCATCTCTCGACCATCATACCCGCGAAGGCGGGTATCCAGACGCATGGATTCTTGCCTACGCAGAGCCTGCCCTCATGATGATGGGGGAATGACCTGTATACTCACGAAGGATTATCAAATTATAGGGATGATAATATCTTCTTTATTAGGATCAACTTTGTTTTTTGCTCGGCTGCGTCGTAGATGGTTGAGCGAACGCCCGGCTTTTTTGGCCCCGGCAACGGCCGTGCCGCCCATATTTTTCATTCCGTTTCCACCAGCTTTAATGCCAGCAACCAATTTGCGACGATCAACTCCCGTCATGGCCGGAAGCGTGGCGCTCCAATCCTGCATCGCTTCTGGTCCCAAACTGAAATATGCCTGGGCGCGTTGGCCGATGAAGTAAGTCATGACGGCATTGGTAGTAGCCGAAGCGGCAATGCCAATAAATGGTATAGCTTTGGCGACATATTTGGAAGCGATGCGGGTAGTTGCTCTTTTGGCCAGACGATTTCCGGTACGGTGGGCGACGGCCGTTGTACCTGCGCTCAATCCCGTTACCAACAACACTACCCGCCGTTTTTCTTCTGGGGTTAGGTGATGGTTGTAGACGGCCGCAATTTCCAACACCAATTCCGCCTGCATCTTAAACGTCAGACTTAAGTCGGCGGCAATACCAACCGTCAAGGCCGAAATCGTGCCCAGACCGGGAATCAACATCGCCCCAGACGTTGTGCCCCCGACCACGGCCGTGTCGCGGCACTTTTGCATAACCAGATGATTGACCAGCTCTTCGGGGGGTGCATCGGGATTATTAGCCTTTAACTTAGATACCTGTGCCAATGCTGCTGTTTCATCTGTCTCATCAATCACCTGCGCCAGCCGATCCAGCAGCTTCGCCGTCAGTCCACTTTTGCCATTCGTTGTAACTTCGTTTTGTTGTATCAATTCACCCATAATGTTGTTGCTCTTGCTCCAATGAAACGCACCTATATCAATTACACGGCTAGAGTAACCGGGATTGCCTCAGTTCTCTCTGGTTTTCTTACACCCGTGGCCACTTCATGAACTCTGTGCAGAATATCTGCACTATAGAATCTATTCCCACACACATCGCAAACTCCTACAGTGACATTTTCCAAGATGACAAAGCAATTTTTGTGCTTGAAGGCTTCACGCTCAATGAGCCGTGGCCGAACAATTCCATCACAGTATTCACATGGATATTCATACATGATTTCACCTTTTTTCTTAATCGTCGATCTTGTAAACGGTAATAATCAAATGCTGTCCCATTGACTACATACTTTGTTCCGCGAGGATCATCTTTTTCAGTTCGGGCAATTCGTCCTTTAAGTATAGCATGTTCAATATCTAAAATATCCAGGCCATCTTCTGCCATCTCTTCCATAGCATGAGCAGACATATCATATTGACGGAGCCGAATCTTTTCTTTAATTCGTGAAATTGCGCTTCTACCCATAGTAAAATGTTCCGACTATATCAATCTACAAACAATGATACTACTTCAAACTTGGTTACATCTACCAGGCCCAGGTCGGAAATGCGTAATTCGGGGATGACAACGAGGGCCAGCAAACTGAACTGCATATAAGCATTATTCAGATGGCAGCCGCACTCTTTGAAGGCTTGCACCATGCGGGCTGCTTTGTCGGCCACAACTTCGGCCCGTTCGTTGGACATGAGTCCGGCGATGGGCAGTTCTACCAGCGCAATCTCCGCTTCATCTTTGTAGACAACGACACCGCCCCCTACCTCGCCCAGACGATTGGCAGCCAGAGCCATATTGCTGTTGCTGGTTCCCACGACGATCATGTGATGGCTGTCATGGGCAACGGTTCCGGCGATGGCGCAGCGGCTGTTGAAGCCAAATCCAGCTACAAAGCCATTTACCACGCCGCCTGTACCCCGATGCCGTTCTACTAAAGCAATATGGGCTACATCCAGACGGGTATCAATTTGAACACGGCCGTTTTCCACCGGCAGCACTCGTTCTTCAGCGCGGGTAGGGGCCTGGTTTTCTACGACGACAATAGTACGAACTTTAGCCGGTTTGTAGTTATGGGGGGCGGCAACTTGAAAATCTGCGGCCGTAAGTTGTTTGCCCAGATGGACGGTGTCTTTGGCAAAATCTGGATAGGGGTAAGGGGGTAGGTCAATGGTGAGACGGCCGTTTTTCGCCACAATCTCCCCCGCTACAATCACTATCTCAACCGGCAGTTCCACCAGATCACGGCTGAGGATAATGTCTGCATAGCGGCCGGGTGTAATGGAGCCAATGTCTTTTTCTACACCAAAGTGTACGGCCGTGTTCAGTGTAGCCATCTGAATAGCTTGAACAGGCGGCAACCCCTGAGCAATAGCGTGACGCACAACCCGATTCATATGCCCCTCGTGAACCAACGTGCCGGAATGGCTGTCATCCGTGCAAAGGATGAAATTGCGATTGTCCAGTCCCATTTCCGTAATTGCTTTAATTTGCGTGGCCACATCGTACCAGGCGGAACCGAGCCGCAGCATCGCTTTCATGCCCTGACGGGCACGGGCGAGGCTGTCTTTCAGGCGAGTGCCTTCATGGTCATCGGCCGGGCCGCCAGCCACGTAGCCGTGAAAAGGCAATCCTAAATCAGGCGATGCATAATGGCCGCCCACTGTTTTGCCCGCTTTCATTGTTTCCACAACTTCGGCGTGCATGTTGGGGTCATTGTTAAAAATACCAGGGAAGTTCATCATCTCCCCCAGGCCGATGATGTGAGGCCAGGTCATCGCTTCGGCCACTTCGGCAGGGCCGATGGCAGCGCCGGGGGTTTCCAGACCGGGGGCGCTGGGCACGCAGCTGGGCATTTGTACATAGATGTTAATAGGCAAAGTGGCCGCTTCATCGTGCATCAGTTTGACGCCAGGCAGCCCCAACACATTGCCGATTTCGTGGGGGTCTATGAACATGCTGGTAGTTCCATGCGGAATGACAGCGCGGCTGAATTCGGTAACTGTCACCATGCCGCTTTCGACATGCATGTGGGCATCGCACAAACCGGGGATGAGGTAACGGCCGTTAGCCTCAATCACGTTCGTCTCTTTGCCAATGGTGTGGCTGGCGTCCTGACCTACATAAGCAATACGGCTGCCGCTAATGGCAATATCGGTGTGGGGGATGATTTCGCCGGTGTGGACGTTGACCCAACGGCCGTTACGAATGACCATATCGGCCGTCTGGCGACCCATAGCCACATCTACCAATTGGGTTGTCATGTCATACCAGGGTTGTCTATGGGACATATTTTTCTCCGTGTAAATCGAACTGACAGTTCGATGCACAATTTGGAAAACGCGCTATTGAACATTGCTTACCCAGTCGCAGGCAGCCAAACTGTAAACGTTGTTCCCTCGCCCATCTGGCTCTCTACCGTAATTTCACCCTGATGTAGCTCAATTATTTCTTTGACAATGGCCAGACCTAAACCAGTACCAGAAATGTAGCTACTGTCTTTGCCCCGGTAAAAACGGTCAAACAGATGAGCCTGATCTTCTGGGTGAATGCCGATGCCGGTGTCGCTGACTTGCAGTTGAATTTGGTTGTTGTGCCCGGAGGTGGAGATGTGGATACGGCCGTTTTCTGTGTACTGAATGGCGTTAGAAAGCAGATGAGATACAACCTGGGCCAGTTGGTTCGGCTCCCCTGAAATAGAGGGTGGATTAGGCTGTAAATCTTGCAGTAGGGTCAGGTTAGCCTCTTGCACGCCGGGCAAATAAGAACGGGCCACTACGGACACAATCTCATTTAAGTTAACAGGCTGAAACTCCACTTTTCTCTCTCCTAGTTCCAGACGAGATAAATTCAAAATATCCTCAATCAATTGAGCCAGGCGGTCTGTCTGGTTGCGGAGTACAGATAGATAACGGGCATGTTTTTCGGGATTGCCCAGGGTAAACAGATCCAGGTAAAGACTTAAATTGGTGATGGGAGTGCGAAGTTCATGCGACACATCGGAAATAAATTTGGATTTGAGACGATCCAACTCTTTAAGTCGTTCATTGGTGGCCGCCAGTTCATTGGTACGGGCCGCAACTCGCTCTTCTAATGAATGCAGCAACATTATCCGATCCAGAGCGCCTCCGGCAATTTCAGAGATGGCGGTTAGAAAATCAACTTCATCGGCCGTGAAGGTATGAACTTGTGGTAAATTGATATACAGTATGCCAATAATGCGTTTCTGGGTGCGTAATGGCAGCCCGATGCCGGATTGAATTTGCCTGACATCCACCATTTGTTTTTCCTGATCATAAAAGTGTGCCCGTTGGCTCTGGGCCATGTTTGTCGTGGTGTGAATTTCTCCTGTGGCTGCAATATGGCCGACAACACCCTCCCCTTTCTGGAAGCGACGAGCAAGCATTTCCGGTTTATGAGGATATACGCCCTGGCAGACCATGTCGCCAGTTTGTGAATCTACTACGTAGAGGCTGCCCAATGATCCCCCCACAATACTCATAGACCGTTGTAAAATAGCAAGTATCATTTCTTCAATATTATTGGCGGCTCGCAGTTCGGAGGAAAGGGCAGATAAGGTTTCTAGTTTGGTCGCTCGCTGCTCCGTTTCGGCAACCAGTCGGATTTTTTCGATGGCGATTCCCAACTGATGCGAAAAAATCATTAAGAAGTTTTTGTCTGTTTCATCAAAAGCGTTTAGGTGCACACTTTCGGCATTGATAACCCCAATTAACTCGCTGCCAATACGAAGGGGTACACATATCTCAGAACGTATCGCCTCATTCTCCTCTATATAATACGAGCTGTTAGCAATATCTGACACAATACACGGCTCGCCAGTTTGGATGACATGTCCTATAACACCCTGACTTATAGGAATGTATGGGTGACGTAGTTGACGATTAGGGGCATGGTAAGAAGCATGTGGGTTTAATGTTTGTTTGGACTCATCTAACAGTAAAATGCCAAAATCATACGGGGAAAAAGAGTCGCCAATGATATCTGTGGCTTGCCTAATCAGGGCATCTTCATCCAGAGTTTCTACACTGGTAAGCGCCAATGATTGTAAGATAGTTAGCTCCCCTAACTGTCGTTGTACCGCTTCAAGTAGGCGAGCATTTTGCATTGTAAGAGCCACCTGATTGGCAAAAACAATGAGCCGATTTATCTGTTCAGGCTGGTAAAATCCTGGAGTAGTGTTGTCTACGCAAATCAGGGCGACAACTCTATTTTGGATGATAATAGGCACGCCAGCCCAGGAGCGAATATGGGGCACTCGCCAGATCCAACCAGGGTGTGTTGTCACATCGGGAATAATGAGTGGTTGTTTGGTTTGGGTGATTTGGCGAAAGGTGGGGGTCTCATCTACGTCAAATGAGAGGGAAAGTGTCTCGGCCGATACGCCATATTGTTCATATCCTCGCTGACGGGCAATACGAAGACGGCCGTTTTCCAGCAGCATAATATTGGCCGAATCATAAGGCGCCACGTGGGCAATTTGCTCTAAAACAAGGTCCAACAATCCCTCCAATTTGAGGGTGGCGTTAAGTACCTTGCCGGTCTCTTGTAATGCTTCCGCAATCCCTCTTTGTTCCCGTTCTCGGTGCAGGAGCCGGGCTTTGGCAATGACCAGGGCAATGGGGGCGGCTACTTGCTCGCTGCGGCGAATTTCTGCCGGTGTGATCTGATGAGGATGTGTAAAGGTCAGCACCGCCGCCCCTAATTTTTGTGTACCGGCGATCAAGGGTATGCCTAAGATAGAAGCTTTTTCATATTGTTGGGCGGTTTCGGGGCTGATATATGGAGAGTTGTAACTGTTTTCAATGGTGAGGATACGTTCTTCACGCAGTACGAAAGCTGTCACAGTTTTATGGCCCTGTTCACTAGTTGAGCGACGGTAGCTGTTACTGAAAGGTTCACTGGCTGCGGCCGGCATTGTTGACTGTTTTTTTTCATTCCACAAGGTGATAAAGCAGCTATTGGCGCCGATGAGTTTTCCTAGATTGTCGGCTATAGATTGTAAAACGGTGGGGAACTCTTGGATGCTGGCTGTTAATTGGGTGATTTCGTGCAAGAGGGTCAGGAATTGTTCCTGGCTCTGTAGTTCATCTGTCCGCTGTTGGATTTCTTGCAGCAGCTTAACTTGTTGGATGGCAATGGCTATCGGTTTGGAGATTTCGACGGCCGTTTCAATATCTTCCGAACTAAGCCCTTCCGGTTGTTTTGTGCCCAGATTCAAGCAGCCAATGATGTCTCCTTTGGCCCAAAGAGGAATAAGGGTCATAGAATGGATATGTTCATCAAACGGGCTGGCAATAGCGGACGAAACGGCCGCCTGAGATAGCATATCTTCGTGGTTGAGAGTGATAAATGATTTGTGGGAAAGGGCATTGATAAACGGCCGTTTGGAAATGAGCAGTTGTGTCCCTTCTGGCATATTGGTACGGTCGTCTACATTTGTAATTAATGTTGTGGCCTGCTCTGCTTCAAAGAACACCACCGTGGCGCGATCAACAGGCAAAATCTGACGGACATACTGTATGGCTGCGCGGGCAACCTCCTCTGGATTCTTGGCCAGTAGAATCTCTTGGTACAGCCCTTGCTGTAGTTTCAGCAAGGTAGTTGAGGAGGGTAGTTTTCTGTGCAATTGGTACCCTTATATCAGTAATCAGTGTTCAGTTTTCAGTGAGTTGACCTATTGCAAGCTGAATACTGAAAACTGCACACTTCTGAACACTAATTATAGCGTGGTTTGAGATGTTGTGGAGTGGATTGTTAATAGGCTCGGCCAAAGACAGCTACTTGGGTGGCTGGTTTGCCGGTGAAGAAGCAGCGACCACGGCCGTCTGGCTGGGCTAATGGGAAACAACGAATGGTGGCTTTGGTTTCTTCTTTCACTTTGAGTTCGTCTTCATTGTCGCCGGCCCACCAGACACGAGCAAAGCCGGTTTTAATCGCTTTTTTGAAGTCGTCGTAGGTGGTTACGTCGTGGGTATTATCGTCGCGGAATTGGGTCGCTTTTTGCAACATATTTTGCTGGATTTCTGTCAACAGGGTCATCACCGTTTGCGCCAGACCATCCTGAGAGACAAACTGTTTGCCGTCCCGTCCTGGAATATCTCGCCGGGCCAGCGCGACAGAATGCTTTTTGACATCACGCGGACCGATTTCGATGCGAGCGGGAACGCCGCGCATTTCCCAATCATTGAATTTGTAACCAGGGCTGAGATTATCACGGCCGTCTACCTTCACCCGCAATCCGGCGGCCACTAACTCTTGTTGAATACGGTCGGTGGCTTCAAGGACGGCCGTTTTCTCTCCGTCCTTACGATAAATGGGCACAATCACCACCTGGTATGGGGCCAGACGGGGCGGCAGCATCAGCCCATTGTCATCCCCATGCGTCATGATGATAGCTCCGATAAAGCGGGTACTCAATCCCCAAGAAGTTGTCCAGCAATGTTGCAGTTGATTATTTGTGTCCAAATATTGAATGTCAAAGGCTTTGGCAAAATTTTGCCCTAAATGATGGGAGGTGGCAGATTGCAATGCTTTACCATCTCCCATCATTGCTTCAATGGTAAAGGTTTGGTCGGCGCCGGCAAAGCGTTCCAGATCTGATTTTTCACCGGGTATGACGGGCACGGCCGCTTCGTTAACAGCAAAATCGGTATAGATATCCAACATCATGCGGGTACGTTCGTCAGCTTCTGCGGCCGTAGCGTGGGCTGTGTGCCCTTCTTGCCAATAAAATTCCAGTGTGCGCAAAAACAACTTTGTTCGCAGTTCCCAACGCACCACACTATTCCAGCAGTTGATGAGAATAGGCAAGTCACGGTAACTTTGCACCCAATCGGCATACGCATGACCGATAACTGTTTCTGACGTGGGACGAACGACAATCGGTTCAGCCAATTCTTGCCCTCCACCATGTGTAACCACAGCCAGCTCAGGCGCAAAACCCTCTACATGCTGTGCTTCTTTCTCCAGAAAGTGCAGGGGAATAAACATGGGAAACGCGGCATTTTCTACGCCAGTTGCTTTGAAGCGACTGTCCAACGCCTTTTGGATATTTTCCCACAGCGTCCAGCCATACGGTTTTACAATCATCGTACCCCGCACCGGGCCATAATCAGCCAGGTCGGTTTTTAGCACGAGTGAGTTATACCATTCATTAAAATCTTCAGATCGAGGAGTTAGTTTGTCTTTATTTGCCATGAAGGCGAAGTATAACAGTCCCTAAATCGGGCGTCAAAGCAGGTGGAAACTTGAATCTGGGGTTATTTTATGTGAAATTTTCGTGTGAACTCAAAATTCCTCCTTAAAAAATCTTGCTATCTGACCATGTTTGCTTTAACATATTTTCCTATCACCTCTGGTTATCCAGAGAAAATAATAGGATTGGGCTGTGTCAGCTCTACAAATTTCTTAAAAAGGATGGATGAAAATGTCTTATAAAGTGACAAACTCAAAAGGTAACAGTTATTTCTTACACAAAAAGGATACGACCCTGAAAAACGGCCGTACCCAAACTATCTATTACTTCGCCAAAGAAGTGAGACCTGATTTCTCTTTGGATGCTCTCCCGGATGGGTATGTTGTATCCGAAAGTAAAAATGGTTTGCCGGTTTTGAAGAAAGGTTAAGTTCAAAATAGCTTGTTAACCAATTGGCCCCAACGGTTAAGTTGGGGCTTTTTGTTTTTGCCACGAATTGCACTAATTACACGAATTAAAACTGTCCAACTTCTTGTAATTTGTGGCCGATTTTAGCTTTATTGAGATTGTAGATGTTACATTCCTTTGTTCCAGTAGACGACGGGTCCCATTTTCCAAGTTTCGGTATTTTATTTGCCCATCTTCTGTGCTCGTGATATGATTTCAGCCGTGGCCCACTTGGTGGGCTATCTTTATGTACTTTGCATGTAAACCAACTGGCCTCAGGCCGATATTGAGAAGAAATTTGGAGAGCGGCACCATGTCTGATTTATTGTTGAGAACATTTGATGGCGAAGCTACAGAAGGCTTGTCTGATCTGCATGTCGGTGATGATGTGACAGTTCATTTACGAATTAATGTAGGTGAACGGAATGAACGTACCCAGATTGTTCGGGGTACGATTATTCGATTTCGTAATGCAGGTAATAACCGTAATTTCACAGTGCGTCGTATTGCCACAAACGGCATCGGTGTGGAACGAACCTTCTTGTACAATTCACCCCGTATTGAAAAAATTGACGTACACCGTCATGCCCATGTTCGTCGGGCAACCTTATATTATTTACGAAATCGTACCGGTAAATCGGCCCGTCTGCGCGAAAAACGTAATTTTTAACGGCCGTAAAACAATCAAAAATTCACCGGGTGAAAGCGTTACTGCTTTCACCCTTTTTTGTTTCCATTAAAAACCCGATAGATGTTTTCAGGAGTTATCCTATGTCATTTCCCCTCAATAATCACGCCCCTATTATTGGATGTACCACTTACCGCAAAATATCTGACCAGAAGCCGCCCATTGAAATTTTAGGGTTAATGCCAACCTATGTTTCGGCCATCACGGCCGCCGGCGGTGTGCCGGTACTCATTCCATTGGGCTTAGATGATGCTGCTTTATTAACAATTTTTAAACGAATTGATGGCTTGCTGCTGCCCGGTGGCGGGGATATTGACCCGGCTGAATATCATGGGAATGGTCATAAGAAAGTGTCAGAAATTGACCCGGACCGGGATCGGGTAGAATTTCTGATGACTCGCACGGCCGTAGCCCGACAAAAACCGATGTTAGCTATTTGTCGTGGCATTCAAGTGTTAAATGTGGCTTTAGGCGGGTCACTTTATGAGGATATTTCTGCTTATGTTCCCACCGATATCCGGCACGATAATTTTCAAGCTAAACCCCGCAACTATCTGGCCCATCAGGTGACGGTACAGCCAGATTCGATGCTGGCACACCAATTGAGTAAAACAGAAACGGCCGTTAACAGTTTGCATCACCAGAGTATTCGGAAGTTAGCTCCCGAATTAACAAAAACAGCCGTCGCCCCCGACGGTATTATTGAAGGTGTAGAGATACCCGGACATCCTTATGCAGTAGCCGTGCAATGGCATCCTGAAAACCTCATTCACGATGACCTGGACATGCTGGCCTTGTTTAAGGGATTGGTTAGGGCGGCCAGTGTTCAGTAAGCAGTGTTCAGTTATCAGTTACCAGACCGATAACTGATAACCAATGACCGGTTTGTAAGTGAGATTGTGATGGCGACGGGGCCGATTGCTGTTTTTGATTCTGGCGTAGGGGGGTTGTCGGTGCTGCGGCATATTCGTGCCTTGCTGCCCCATGAAAACCTCATTTATCTGGCCGATCAAGCTCATGTGCCGTATGGTGGGCGTCCCCACGAAGAAATCTTTCAGTTTGGTCAGGCTATCACCAAATTTTTTATGGTCCAACAGTCGAAACTAATCGTTGTAGCCTGCAACACAGCTTCAGCGGCTGCCCTAACCCGCTTACGTTTTGCTTTTCCTGAAATGTCTTTTGTGGGTATGGAACCGGCCGTCAAACCGGCCGCACAACAAACTAAAAATAACAAGGTCGGCGTTCTGGCTACAAACGGTACATTTGAAAGTACACGGTACGGCCGTTTGATGAACCAGTATGCTCAAGATGTTATCGTTTGGGAAGACCCTTGTGTGGGGCTGGTAGATTTGATCGAAGCAGGACACATAGACACGGGAGAAACAGAACAGTTCCTGCACCGCACATTGACCCCCATGTTAGCCAATAGGATAGATACATTGGTGCTGGGTTGTACACATTATCCGTTTGTACGGCCGTTAATCAGCCAAATTGTGGGCGAACAAGTGACAATTATAGACCCCGCCCCGGCCATCGCTCGCCAGACTTACCACATCCGGCAACAACAACAGCAGTTGGCCTCCCCTACCAGACCAGGGCAGATACAGTTATTGACAACCGGAGACGCTGAACTATTTGCCCAATTAGCGTGGCAGTTGATTGGGTTTGAGGGAGATGTGGGAACGGCCGTGTGG
>JAAEOP010000501.1 GCA_024223125.1 Chloroflexota bacterium | reverse complement strand
TTTTTACCTCACTTGAAACATACTTTAAAGAATTACGGTACAGTTCTTACTTCTAATATCTCGCCAGAAGTGGCGTCTATATTCATGGAAAGGGCACGGCCGTTCTTAATAGAGATAAGATTAACCTGCCAGGCAAGACGGCCGTCTTGCTCTTGATCATCCGCATTTAATAAGGTTGTCAAGGTAGCCACGCCTTCATCAATCAGAAATTGGTTGCCGCCTTCCGCTAACAACAGGGCAATCACTTCATTACTATCCAGGTTCCAACCAGTGGCTTCCAGCACCGGGTTCGTCTGGTTGTGCTGTCCTTCAGAAATGAGATTAGCCGTGTCGTCTACCACAGAAATAATGCCGATTTCCCCGGCCGTGGGAGAATAAAATGTAAACCCCCAGGTAGTGGTTCCATTTTTTAATTCCTGCACTGAAGCGCCTTGCGGCCAGGTAGCGGAAGCGTTCAGTAATTTAGCGTCGCTGTGCCAGGCGGCGGCCGTTTGCTGTGCTTTAGCAAAGGCTACTTTAGCGGTACGTCCTTCAAAAACAGATGTGGGGGCCACCACGGCCGCTCGCTGCGCTAAAACAGTGGCCGAATTACTGGCCCGTCCCAGGTTGTCGGCCGTGTCTGGCCGAAACCAAAACAGTAACGACAGAACCACCACCACCAGCAAAAGTAGGGCCAGTAAAATGCCAAGAATCCATTCCAATCGGTTCATAATTGTTTATTATTTGTGACTATACAGACTCTAAGGGTTTGCCCTTGAGTAGGATAGCTGTTGAGATACCAAACCCTTAGGGTCTATTAATTCCGCAGTATTGTCGGTAAATAAAGCCCCGGTTTATTACGTACAAACTGAACCTGAGCCGGATCAGTGGCCGAGGCGTCAACTGCTTTTTCCTCATAAACCAGGAATAAAAACCAGTTCCGAAAAGTTATTATGTTGGGGTTAGCCGACCGTTTCGTGAAGTCAGTTACATCGTCGCGCACGGCCGCTGCCCACCCACTACAACTATTTGTGCCTAATATCTGCTCGGGATCATTTTTGTTTTTCGTTTGAATGCCGTGGTAATACGCCATCGTACAGCCATTCAGCGAAGCCAATGTCGAGGTCACATCAAAGGGAAATGTTTCTGAGACGCCCAGATATACACCGGAAACAGGGTTATTCTGTGACACCCAATTGGTGGCTGTGGTGCAGTTGGCCGCACAGCTCAAATGATGCACATTTTGCTCATCTCTTTGAATGCGGTTGGTATAGCTGACGTGTACGTCATGGCCGTCATACATAATTTGCGGCTGTTTGGCATTATCCTCTGGATTTGGCAAACTCCGGATAGAGATTAAAGCTGGGGCGCTCCACGACACCGAACCGCCAGACACTGTACCCTGGGCGTAATAAATTTCCGCTCCCGAAATACCGGGGATAACAATGCCTTCTTCCCAAACAACATGCAATGTGTTTCCATCCACTGCCAGGGCCGGGCGCGCTGTCAGATCATCGCTGGCAAAGACTGTGGAAGCAATTGTAAATGACCCGCCTCCATTCGTTGAACGAGTATGAAAAATACCAAACTTATTCAAGCTACCCCGCCACTCCGACCAGACGATATCAATGATGGCATTGCCGCTCTGTCCCTGGCTGGTAGCAATACGGGGACGGCTTACTTCAACACTGCTGGTAGATAGCTTCTTGCTTGTACCCCACCCATTTTGGTTTGTATAATGCACTTCCAAATTCTTTTCTGTCCATACGGCATGAGCTATATCCTGCCCATCATATTCCAGGTCTAGCTCTGCGGAGCGGTTGCTGCTGCTGAAAATCGCTGCCGGCGTCGTCCAGGAAGCGCCATTATTAGTGGACGTTACATAATATGGATCCGTATCGTCTTCATTACTGCTGTTGAGCCGGCTAAACCCGACCATTATTTTGCCGCTGTTGGGCGCGGCCGTAACCACTGGAAAACCAGCGCCATTCGGAGAATTGCCATTTGTAGTAATCGCCACAGGATCAGTCCAACTGGGATACTGTCCAGCCGTCGGCGCATCTGGGGTTTCAGGCACGGCCGTGACCCCGCCATGCACCATCAACGTCATCAGCAAAATGCACATTCCTAAAAATAACTTCTTCACATAACCTCCAAAACCAGGTAATAACCTAAACAAATCGTAACTATACAAATATTTCTCAACTGTCATACCCGCGAAGGCGGGTATCCAGGTATGTGGATTCCTGCCTACGCAGAGCCTGCCCTCACTCACGAAGGTGGGGGAACGACCTGCATGACCTCAAGAGATCAACCATTATGGACAGGGCTGCTTCAGCATAATGACATGCGCTGTCAAGTTTGGCGGCACAATACCGGTGCGCGTTCCATACCAATCAGCGCCATCAATCGTAATACAACCCGCCACCGTATATGTAGACGCCGGGGACGATACACTCGAGAATCGGTAAAATCCATTCGTATCAGATGTCGTCCGGGCCACCACAGACCCCGTAGAATCGTCAATCAACATCATTTGCGCCCGGAATTGCAAAATCAAGTCATTCCCTAACGTCAACGCCCCGCCGCTAATCTCATCCGATCCCCCAGGGGTAGATGTGGCCGTGGGTGGGGTGCCGGGCGTCACATCAATCACCGGCTGCGGCGTAAGCGAGATATTATTGGTCTCATCAATCTCGTTAATCTGCTCCAACGAATCTACAAAACCATATACCAAATGCGTGGGCGGGTTATTGGTGAACCCAAATGGAGACGTAATGGTAATGACTTTACCTGTGTGGCCGGCAAGCTGACTCACGGCCGAATACCCATCACTTTCCGAAATCGGTATCGTCGTTGTTAATACCACTGAAGGGTTGGGATCCAGATAGATATCCACAAAAAATTGGGAACTGACATCCACATCACCCGCGTTCGTAATCGGCACCGTAAATTGTACCGGTTGGTAGGCCACAATCGGCCGCGTACTAATCAGCACCGGCGCGCCCAGAATAACCAGGTCTTCTGGAGCCGGCGTCGATGTTGCGCCAGGATTTGGCGTTGAGGTAGGTACCAGGGTACAAGGCACCGTAAATAAATCTGTATCAGATTGGCCGCTGCCCGATTGTGCCTGCACAGAATAAGTCACCTGAGAAGCTGGATAAGGCAAAATTTTTGTAACTGCTATCGAGAACGAACCATTGTGCTGGCCGGCTTGCCACACCAATTCCGGAGCGCCCTCCCACAACAAAGTTAATGATTGATTGGTAGGCCAGTTAATAAAAATTACATTAAATGTAACCGGGCCTTGCGGTTGGGCAGGCACACCACAATCCGGTATCAAAACAATATACGGCTGGCTGGGTGTAGGTGAGCTTGTGGGTGTAGCCGTGGGTGAAGGTGTACTGGTAGGGATGGGGGTAGATGTGGATGTTGGCGTCAGCGTTGGCGGCGAACCCAGCACAATGGCCGTATCCACGGCGCCATCGCTGGAAACCGCCGCCAATACATGTCCCTGAATTAGCAGGCCGCCTAACCCAGTTATCGTAACAAACCCACCGGTCCCTGCTGGCGGGTCACAAGCATGGCCGGAAAAAGCAGCAAATGGCGCCACAGACTGCAAGACTGTATTCGTGGTTAGATCAATGATATCCACTGTCTCATTTATATTACCGGCTACAAAGAGAAAATCATTTGTTTCTAG
>JAAEOP010000500.1 GCA_024223125.1 Chloroflexota bacterium | reverse complement strand
GTTGGCTCATTTCCCTGGGCCTCTGGTTCACCTTTGTCCAAACTAAAACAGGAGAATGCCCAACCAAGATCACAAAAACATCATGTTTACAACATCAGCAAAAAATAAATCAGCAACCAACATAAAAGCCACCGGCGCTATACACAACGTTACCTTCTATAACCCGGAGAACGGCTACACCGTGGCCCGGCTGGCGGTGGCACAATCCACCCCGGCCTTCTTGCCGCCAGCCTACCTATCAGAGAAGACGAGTGCGAATGGTCCCATCCTGACCGTCGTCGGCCACCTGCTGGAAGAACCAGTTCCCGGTATCGGCCTGACCGTCACCGGCGAGATGAAACAGCATAAAACATATGGCTGGCAGCTGCAAATCGAAACCGCCCAACTACGCCAGCCCACCTCAAAAGCAACGATAGAACTGTTTCTCGCAGCCACGATTGAGGGCATTGGGCCGGCGCTGGCGCATGACATCACAGCCCATTTTGAGGGGCGTACCTTTGCTATCCTCGACAACAACATCGCCCGCTTGCAAGAAGTGAAAGGCATCGGCCAAAAAAAGCTAGCTGCTATCACCGAGTCCTGGTCAGAAATCCGGCAGTGGCGGGATGCGCTGGCCTGGTTTGCCGGGATGGGCATCTCGCCCAAGATGACCCGCCGTATTATGGCTGCCTTCGACTCCCCAGAAGAAGCGGTGGCCAGGGTCAAACACGATCCCTATCAACTCATTCGTCATGTAGATGGGATCGGCTTCAATAAAGCGGATGACATTGCCCGTCAAATGGGCCTACCGGCCGATGCCCCGGCGCGTATCGAGGCTGGGGTGACGCACATACTCTTGAATGAGATGACCCATGAGGGTCACTGCTTTGCTTACGAATATGAGCTAATTGACCGGGCCACTGAACTACTGATACGAAATGATACCAATCTGCCTATCAATGCCTCCCATGCCCAGGCGACGATCCGGCGTATGACCGGCGACCAACTCTATCTTTGCCAGTTTCCTCTGGCCGACGTGCCCTCAGACGTGCAGCGGGCTGTGCGTCAGGTGAATGTTCAGGCCACAACGGTCACGGCCGTCTACCATAACAAACTTTTCCACACAGAAGCCCAGGTAGCCCGTATGTTGGTCGAGCGCATACAAAATCCAGACAGTCAGTTGCGTGAGCTACAAAATGATGCGGTCTACAACCAGTCGTTGGCCCGCATCCTGGCCAAAACGCCGGATATGCAGCCAACGCCAGAACAACTGACGGCCGTTTGGGGCGCTGTGGCCAATAAGATTTCTGTCATCACTGGCGGCCCAGGGGTCGGCAAGACCTTTATCACCCGCTTGCTCATCAAGCTGTTGAAGGCTCATAAGAAGAAATTCAAGCTGACCAGTCCCACCGGCAAAGCAGCCAATGTCCTGACCGAAGCAACTGGCCAACCAGCAACCACCATCCACCGGCTGCTAGAGGCTGACGGCCGTGGTTTCGGCCGCAATGAAGATAATCCTATTGAAACAGACTTGCTCATCATTGATGAGACTTCGATGCTAGATATTTGGTTGACCAATGCTTTATTGCGGGCTATTCTCACCAAGACACACGTTGTCTTCGTCGGCGATGTAGACCAGTTGCCCTCAGTCGGCCCTGGCCGTATCCTGGCAGACCTTATTCACAGCGGCCAAATACACGTCACCCGGCTCACGCATATCTTCCGCCAGGCGCGAGGCAGCCTCATCATTCAAAATGCCCATCGCATTAACTGGGGAGAAAAGATAGCTGTCTCTACACCATATAACACCAATACACAGACCGACTTTTTCTGGTTTGAGCGTGATGCCCCTGGCGACATCCTGGCTCACACCTTACGGGTCGTGACAACGTGGCTGCCACAGCAAGGATATACAATGCAAAATATCCAGGTTCTGGCCGGGATGTATCGAGGCGAGTTTGGTATCCACAACCTGAACAGCGTCTTACAAGAAAAATTGAACCCCCCTGCCCTGCCGCTTAAGCATGAATGGTATACTGGTTCTTTCATCTTGCGCGTGGGTGACCGGGTCATCCAAACCCGTAATGATTATGGCAAGCACATTGTCAATGGCGATACTGGTTGGCTGCGTATTATCCAAAAACGTGAAGACAAACTCTACGTGGATATGGACAACGGCGTTCAGGCCGAATACACATTCGACGAAGCCCGCCGCGACCTGAAGCTGGCCTGGGCTATCTCTGTGCACCGTTTCCAGGGCAGCGCCGCTAAAGTCATCGTCTTTGTCACCGGTCGCCAACATTACATGATGTTGCAACGAAATTTGCTGTACACGGCCGTGACCCGAGCCACAGAATTAGCCGTCCTCATCGGCGACAGCCAGTCGGTGCAGATGTCCATTCGCCGCGCCGACGCCCGACGCCGCAACAGCGGCTTGAGGTGGCAAATGCGCGGCTTAGACAGTCTATGATCGTAACCTTTCACTCCCCCAAGGTGCCCGGCACTTATTAACGAGTGTGCTACTCCAGTAGACTTGGTAATGAAGTGCCGGGCACCTGAGCTGTCTTCCTTCCTATTATTAGAGCTGCCCGGCCGATAATCATCAACGACCCCCACCCAATCCCAATCAAAAACCACATATGAAACTTAATCTGGATAACCACCATACCCCTCATTAGAGGACTATGGCAGGAGAAGTGCATCACAGATTACATCCGGGCAAAAGGTTTGTTGCCCACAGCTGAAATAGACGCATTGTGGGCAGCCTGGTCAAGCCACGACCGGCTAGACAACGAACCAACGCTGTTAGCCGATGATGTTCTCAATCGTGCAAGCAGTTACTCACCTTTGGCCGAAGCTTCCCTGGCATATTTAATCGAAGAACAGCAGCGCCGTCTCCCCGACACCATCACTATGCGTAAAGGTGCGATTTCTGTCTATGGCGTGCCACCACTCTAGCCCTAACGGGCAGTCAATATATGAAAAAAGGAGGTCAATATGGCGGACTATTTCACGCAATTTGTTGTGTCTATTGACAATGTTTCTTCTACAGGCAAAGCCTGGGCCGAACAAGCGTACCCGGCGCTGCACTTCTATCCTGAAAGAGAGGCAGACGATCCGCCCCATACCTGGACGATGCAAATAAATTCAGACATTTCCCTTGACCTGGACGAAGTCATTGATTTTGCCCAATCGTACTTAATAGAATGCGATCCGGACGGGGTTGTCACCGTCGAATGGGCCAACAGTTGCAACAAGATGAGGCCGAATGGATTCGGCGGTGGCGCGGCCGTCGTGACGGCCACCGAGGTACAGTACCTCGCCACCCATGAATGGATTGCCCAAAGGCTGGCCGTTCTGTCTGGAGGCATGATTTGAAATACAACCGCAAAGCCCAAGAAGCTATCCAGAAACTGTTGGCCGCTTTTAAAACCGGCCAAATTGCCCAACCACTAGCGGTGCGCTATTTGCAGCGCGACAATCCACCACCCATGCACGCCTGGTCGCTGCAAAATGTGCTGCTCTGCCTCATCGCCGGCGCCACCGACGCTCGGGGGTATAAAATGTGGCCGCAAGTTGGCCGCCAGGTGCGCCGCGGCGAGAAAGCGTGTACGCACATCCTCATTCCACTATTCAAAAGCAGTGAAGACGAGGATGAAAAGAAACGACTGGTTGGCTTCACCAGCCAGCCCGTCTTCGATGTAACCCAAACGGATGGGGAGCCTTTGCCCGCTGAAGACAATCCCCAATTTCTGGAGTCCCTGCCCCTTATCCATGTTGCCCGCCATTGGGAGATTGATGTGGCCGCATATTTGGGATGGCCGGGAAAAGCTCTCGGCGTTCACCGGCAAACATTGCTTGGCGAACAAATCATGTTGGGGGCAGAGAATCTTATCGTCTGGCTGCATGAATTG
>JAAEOP010000499.1 GCA_024223125.1 Chloroflexota bacterium | reverse complement strand
AATGCCTGGAGAAATGCAGCCAGTAAACGGGATGTTCTAGCCCCGATCACACCTGATTTTGGTTTGTTTGCTTTGTGAAAGACAAATTCGTTTTTGAAGACACAACGAGGGCAAACATTGGTATAGGGGTAGAGCAACAGTGGAGAATTATCGGCGGGGCAGTAAACCCAACCAACATGACCAACGCTGCGATAATATTCAGCGGTTGCCAGAAGATCAAAAGCGGCCGCAAGGGCTAAACGCCTATCACACTGGGCAACTATATCGCTGTAAACGATTTCGATAAGTTTGGAAATGACATCTTGTTCAGTCTGACTAATACTCAAATCTTGCGATTTCTCGATGATGCTTTGTATCCAATCATCACCTGGTAAGTCGGACTTTTCTTGTGAATCTCTCATGACCACAATAATAACTGTTATGGAAAAAGGGTGCGAGAAATTTCCGAAATACGATTTAGGTTAACGATGTTTGTAATTCGATTTCATCGTCCACGCGATTATGCCACAAACGGTACAATTCGACAGCGCGACGCAGCAGCCAGGGGTAGTTGGTGGAGGGATGAATCGATTCGCCGCTGGCAAAGAGGGCGTCTAACGGCCACCAGCGCCAATCGCTGCCGACCATATCGTCGCCGGGAACAATTTCGCCGCCTTCATAAACCATTAAATAGTACACGGAGACCATATGGCTGATGTTGGCGTCGTAGGTGAAGGTGTGGGTGTGAACAATGCCCAACGGCCGTACCCGAACCCCAGCCCCCACTTCTTCCCCCACTTCCCGCAGCGTGCCCGCTAAAATCGTCTCCTCCGCTTCCATACCGCCACTGATCAGCTGCCAACCAGATGGCTTTCTGGTGGGCGAAGCCAACAGCAATATTTCTTCCTGGGGATTGATGATGATCGCTTGTAGGGCGACGGGGAAGGTGGCAAACGGCCGTTGGCGCGGCGGCATTCCATAAACAATTGGCATCATTTCAGTAGTTTTACGTTGGGGTGTTTGAGAATTTTATCGTCCACGTTGTGAACCCACCATACCCAAATGTGGGTATCCAACACGATCATTACAATACCTCCCAATCTACCTCAGTTACAGGATCGGTCGGGTTCAGGTAAGTGATTGGTTTCCCCCAAAAGGGATACCGCTTTTCATCAAGCTGGCGACTTGAACGGGGGATAATGATTACCTCTATTTTCTCGCCAGCATTAATAGGCAGGTCTTTTAATGTGAGTGTTCCCTTTTTTCCCATTGTGAGTTTATAGGCAACTACTTGCATATTACATATCTCCATTTCGGATCAAAACCAACCACCTTGTCAGTATTATTGATACCTTCCTACAGCCTTCTTTGAAAGCAATGTTTCTCACGATTTTGCGGCGCATGGTCAGGCTATCGCATTATTAGCTTGTGCCCATGTGTTTTAACCGCCTACTTTGCGATATGCTTGTTCAATATATGCTTTTACAACCTCAAGGTGATTTTCTGAACTAACAGTAAACTCAGTTTGACCAGTACCAAAATGCCCGATATTTGTAACATCTCTATAAATTGATGGTGGTTCTTTAATGTCTGTAGATTTTAATTTCAAGAAAAGCAGAATCTTACGTTGTTGTATTTCCATACAGACGATATTCTGTGAAGTTTTATAAGCTATATAGAGCTTTTTCGGTGCTTGTTCAATTGAGGAATCGAGTCCCAGAATGTAGTCTTGAAGGCTTCTTGCCAAATCTGTGATTTTTTCTGATTTACCTTCAAGATGTTGTTCAAATGTATAGCTTCCTGTGGCACGAGTAATAGCAGCCTTTTTACCCGCAGCAACCATGATTGGGTTTTTTCCATCACTGGGTGAAGGGGAATTCTCGGCATAAGTTTGTTTGTAAATTTCTTCAAAGTATAGATTTGAATTGGAGAAAAGCCGATAACGCCAAAGTTCAATATTTGCCTCCATGACTTTAACCGCGTGAAGATCATACTTTCTATAGCCTGGAGCAATGCAGATTACCCGAACATCTGACCAGTCAATTTCAATGCCATGTCCGAGTTGTTTTTGAACTGCGATCTCAAAATCGCCGCGATGGTCATGTATCCATGAGAGATAAAAAAGACTTTGGTTGATCAACTCTGAGGATTCAACCTTTTTATACTCAATAATGACCGGGTTATTGTCCTCGGATAGGGCAAGCGTATCAATTCGGCCACCATGTTGTGTACCTGTTGAAAATTCAGATGCGACAAAGCGGCAACTAAAAATCGTATCCAGGTTTTTTTCAACAAGACGTTGCAATTGTCTTTCATTTCTGAAATTTGTGTATTCGACCGAGTTGATATTTTCTTTGTCAATTTCAAATAATGGCATGATTTATTGAAACTCCCTGTTTAGATCAAGCTTTCATAGTCGCTTTGCTTTTTTTAAGTTCACTGACAATTTGTTCGAGTACCCAATTTTGGAGCTACCTGTGACGCAATCTAACATTTAATTATGCAGTCATGTTTCGACCGTCAATATGTGAAGGCGGGTATCCATATATGTGGATTCCTGCCTTCACGGAAATACCCTTATGAATCAAACAAATGCTGTTTTGGCAGGTACACGTAGGCGACTACGATTGGAGGCAGGACGCTGGCAAACAGGACCATTATGGAGCCTGTATTCATCAAAGCAGATGTGGCCATGATCAACGCGGCCGCAACATACAGTTGAAATCCCCACCGCTTCCAATTCCACAGGGCCACCCCGGCAATGACATCGGCAATGGAACTGATGAATAAGAGCGGCAAATACAATGAACGGACGACCAGACCATTGTTTGACAAATCATAATAGGCTAACCCTGTAAAAAGGATGCCGTGTAAAATAATGACGATGATCACGGCCGTTAACAACCCGCCCCGTTCCTGCTGAACGGCCGCAGCCGCATGACTGTTTTGTTGTTTACGAGACGGTTGTGTACGACGTTTTTTACTTTTTGTTTTACTCATTCAATTTCCTCTTCCTTAATAAAAGTGTGGTTTTCAGGCATTATACTTGAGATGAGTTTAATCGTCCGGTTTTGAGTGTGCAGTTTTCGTTGTGCAGTTGAATGTTATCGTTAGATGATGGACAATATAAGTATGTTAAAAAGCATATTGGCAAGAATCATAAACAAACAATTTTTCACCCTGTCACCTTGTCAAGACTAACAGAGGAATGAACTTGCGATGGAAAAAATCTCCCTCTTAACGGATAAACAAATTTTATTGGGCGTTACCGGTTCAGTGGCTTGCTATAAAGCGGTAGACTTAGCTTCAAAATTAACCCAGGCTGGGGCGCAGGTGGATGTGATTTTGACGGCCGCTGCCCAGAAATTTGTGACCCCGCTCACCTTCCGCTCTGTCACCGGTCGGCCGGTTTATACCGATATGTGGACGCTGGCAGATCATGTACAGCATGTGGGGTTGGGGGAAACGGCCGAACTCCTTCTCATTGCCCCCGCCACAGCCCACACAATTGGCAAACTGGCGGGAGGATTGGCCGATAATCTACTGACGTTGACGGCGCTGGCGGCCCGCTGCCCCATCCTCATTGCCCCGGCGATGGATGGCGGTATGTATACGCATCCGGCTACGCAGGCGAATATTGCACTCTTACGGGAACGGGGCGTCTCGTTGGTTGGCCCGGTCGCCGGCCGCATGGCGTCTGGTCTATCTGGCTTGGGGCGCATGTTGGAACCGCCGGAATTGCTGGCTCAAGTAAGGTT
>JAAEOP010000498.1 GCA_024223125.1 Chloroflexota bacterium | reverse complement strand
GCTTCCACCTTCATTTGCCACAAATAATTCAATAACAGGAACAATCGTAACATAGTGGCCGCAGCCCGACCATGATACTTAAGAATATAACGCAGTTTGGCCTGATTAAAAAGGATGTGACGCTGCACCACTACCTGCTCACTGCTTTTACCCTGATAATGGGTAATCTGTGCCGCCGGTAGATACATGACCCGCCAACCGGCCGTTTTAATGCGGCGACACCAATCCAACTCTTCAGAATACATAAAATACGCTTCGTCCATGCCACCTACCTGCATCACAACCTCCGCTCGCGTCATAATACAGGCGCCCATTACCCAATCCACCTCAACCGTTTCCCCATCAGCCACATCCGTCACATAATAATCTGCCAAAATAGAACGAGGCGCCCACGGTTGTAACCAGGTACTTTCAAAAAATGCGGTTGTTAATTTAGGAAAACGTCTACGAGATGATTGTACCGAACCATCCTCATTTAGCAATTGTGCACCCACAACCCCAACATCCGGGTTGTCATCCATAAATTTCACCATTGTTTCCAGGGCACGGCCGTGCAAAACTGTGTCTGGATTTAGGAGTAGTATATAACGGCCGTCTGCTTTCGCCATTCCCACATTATTCCCCCGTGGAAACCCGATGTTTTCATGAAAACGAATCAGCGTTACCCAAGGAAATTCAGTCGCTACCATCTCTGGGCTGCCATCCGTCGAGGCTCCATCTACCACAATCACCTCGACATCCAAATCCCCCTGCTCCTGGACAATAGAATACAAACAATCTCGCAGCAAATCCAACACATTCCAACTGACAATGATGATGGATAAAGTGAGAGATTGGGAGATTGGGGACTTGTTCTGAGCAAAACCGAAGGATTGGTTATTCATGCAGTTTCATTCGTGGGAAGAGACGGTGGGCGTTTTGGGTAGTGTGTTTGGCAATGACGGCCGTCTCCACTCTCCGTACCACTGCAATCCTTTCCGCTACAAAGGTTACAAAGGCCGGTTCATTGCGCGACGGCCGTTTCTTCCCTATCTGCGGCGATAAAAATGGAGCATCCGTCTCCACCAATATCCGATCCAACGGTACGCGAGCTACAATCTCCCGCAAATCGGCCGCCTTCTTATACGTCACCGGGCCGGTAAATCCCAGATAATAGCCCATCTCCAACGCCGCCTGTGCCGTCTCCCAATCGGCCGCAAACGAATGCAGCACACCTGGATTCGGCCGTCCAGCCAATGGCGACTCCGCCAGCATCCGGATCACATCTGCGCTCGCTTCTCGGTTATGAATAATCACCGGCAAATTTAGTTCTGCCGCCAGTTCTAATTGCAAACATAAGGCTCGCTGCTGCATTTCTTTGGGGGCACGATCCCAATAATAATCCAACCCAATTTCTCCAATAGCTACCACTTTGGGATGCTGCGCCCAACTGCGTACATCATCCAGCCAACTATCCTGCCAACCGGCCGTCGAATTAGGATGAACGCCCACGGCCGCATACACATTTTCATACTGCTCCGTTAACTGCAACACGGCCGCGCCATTCTGCAAATCAATCGCCGGTACAATCATACGCCGTATCCCTGCCGCCAAAGCACGAACGACAACCTCATCCCTATCCGGCTCAAAGCGTTCAAAATCCAGGTGGCAGTGGGTGTCAATGTACATCAGAATACGCTCGCAAAAGGGTGGCGACTGCATAGAAAGCTGCCTCACGCACGGCCGTCTCTTCACTTTCTATAGCGGCCGTCAATTCAGGAATCGCTTTTTTAGCTGGCAGTTTAGCTAATAAATAAGCCAGGGCAGCACGACTGTTGACCTCAGATGTGTCGCTAAACATTTTCAACATAAAAGGAATGGCCGCCCGGCCGTGGGGCACAGGTTCTCCAATTCGCACCGCAAAATCAGCCAACAGTGGATCATCGGCCACGTTAACTGGTCGCCAGGGCTGTGGCTGCCGGCGTTGGCGGATCATTTCCAAAGCGCCACTGGTTGCCGAACGCACAAACCATTCCTCATCATGTCGTTCCCGATCTTGCAGCAATCGTTCCACCCATGCTTCATCTACCATAGAAAGACCGTGTACGGCCGCTCGTCGTACCTGAATATCCTCATCTTGCAACGCCTCTTTTAAGATGGTCGTCCCCGCTTCCCCATTTTGTCCCAGACAAACGGCCGTTTGCAAACCCAACGCTTCATCATCCCCAATAAGAGCGGTAATCAACGGCCGTTCTGTCAGCGACCTGTGTTGCAACTGTGCCAGTCCATACACGGCCGTTTGCCGCACCAACGGATCTTCATCGAGTAACCGCTCCGCCAATAAAGAAATAATTTTATCATGCGGCAGTAATGGCAAGACGGCCGTGCCCATCTGCCGTAAAAACGAGTCCGACCGGCCCAGTAATTGGGTGACATATTGCAACAAACCCGGTTCCTGAGTGTGAACCATCGCCGCCGCCGCCCGCAATCTTAGACTATACGGCGCTGTCTTTGCGCGCGAGAGTTTCCCCAGGGCAGTCATTATTTGCCGCCGCCACTCTACCAAACCAGATGAAAATGGCATCCAGGAAGCTGCCTGAATCAACCCATCATAGGGCGGATTGGGTTCCGATTGCAAAAGTTGTTTTACCAATCCAGAAACATCTACCTCGGCCGCATAAAAACAGAACATCATTCGCCATTGCGGGTCAGCCAGATGCTGCCGCAGCAACTTCTTATCTGGGTTTTGGACCAGATAAGCGGCCCCGAAATAATCTCGCCACAACGTGTTGCGAAAGCTGACACGGCCGTTACCCCAAATTCTAAACAGCGGGCTTTGCATTAACGATTTCCGCAGACGCCCCAAAACAGTTTTATCTACCTCGTCGGCGGCCGTTGCTAATTGTGTCGCTACCTCGTTCAACTCCCCAGCATTCAGAGCTATTTCTTCTTGAATAAGCAAACGGCCGGCCAACTGTCGCCAAAATGTCAGGATGAGGGGATCAGGCATTTCAGCCAGATCAGCTTGTTTTTGCTTCATGGTATAAGGCAAAAGGTTTGGCAACAGCCGTGTCACAGGTGGCAGTCCGGCGGCCGATTCCGTATCCGCTCCCAACAACAGATCAAACAATCGCCAATGGGTTTCCACAGCGCTCATCCCTGGCTGCCAAAAATTGCTCAAGTCGGGAACCGCTTCATCTAGCGAGAAAACGTTCTGCCAATGGGCGGCCAATTCCTGAACCTGACCCATGCGCCAGGGCAGCAGCCGGGTACGGGTAAACCCGAATGATAACAAGGCGCCGTATCCATCTAAAGCAGTGGTCATGAACACCCGCGCCTGGCCAAATTGGGTTAATAAGCCGTGCAACCATTTTAGGATTAACGGCCGTTTCCCTGCCGCCAGTTCATTCCAACCATCCAGCAATAAAAGAGCTTCACCTGCTGCCAATTTACGCTCTATCAAGTCACCCAGTCCGGCCGTTGTCAAGGGATTGCTGCGCTTTTGCAGGGCATTGGTCAACAGTTCCAGACTACTGCTTTCTTCGGGAGCATCCGGGTCGGCCGGCGGCCATTCAATTTCTGCCAGATGGAGGTGCAAAGGCATAACCGGAGCAAACGCTTTGTCTACGCCTTGCGGGTCGGCCGCAGCCAAACGATGTGTCAGGTGGGCCAGCAAGGTACTTTTCCCCGCCCCCGCCTGGCCTGATATGAGAACACGACGGCCGTTTTGTAATAGATAATCCACACCCATTGACGGTAATAAAGGGGATCCCATTTTGACAGCACATTCGGGGAACAGGACGGCCGTTTCCGTCGCCCCACGATCCTTGGCCGGCACAATATCGCCGGCGGCTAATAAGCGGGGCGGCACAAAGAATGGATCTGTAGCCAACCAGCGCCAATCAACCAGCAGCTTTTGGGCATATTTAACTGTCTCTCCCTGAAAGCGTGTCTCCACCCCGGAACGCATCCACGACAGTTTACCTTCAATCCAACCGCGCCCCCGTCGGTACCATCGGAGGAATGTCGGCCGCAGCCAAAAAACGGCCGTCATCAGCACAATGCCCAGCACAACACCCAATAATAATGAAGGTGTATCAGGCCGCCAATTGCTGTTGATTTGCATCAAGGTCAGAACTCTCCGGTTAGGTTTATTTTGGGTTAAGGGATTATATCATTGGTTGGCACGGCCGTGTACGGCAAAAAAAGAGACGGCCTCCAAAAGACCGTCTCTTTCTTCATCATAAGCGGGTTACCGCTTATCGGTTCTCATCAAACCAGACTACGGGTTCATGATAATGGGCAGGATGATCGTGTAAGCGCAAGCCACATCAATCGTCGTCGTTGTTTGGCCAATGACAGCATTACCCCAGTTATTAACCGCTTCTACACGTACTGTGTAACTGCCGCACACCGTATAAGTATGGGATGTCTGACTGGAAGAATATGGGCCAGCATAAGCTGAACCATCCCCAAAGT
>JAAEOP010000497.1 GCA_024223125.1 Chloroflexota bacterium | reverse complement strand
GACCGCCGGTTTGGTGCATGATTTAACAGATTACATTGCTACCGATCTTGCTTTTGATCAGGTGGATTTTTACAAACAGATTTGGCAAGGGGTCAGATGGCAAGAACGCATTTGGTGGATGCCCCAGGCCGCCAATATGCGCATGCTCTTTTATGACAAAGATGCTTATGCGTTGGCAGGGCATCCAGAACCATCCCTGGGTTGGACATGGGCAGATATGTCCCAAGATATTGCTGCACTCATCCCAGCCCAACCAGAAGGACGCCACGATTTATCTTGGGGCTATATGGATGTCGGTTTGGACACCCTCTTTTCCTACGCCTTTAACTGGGACAGCCGGTGCGCGGAGACCTCGGATATTGCTTGCCAATACCAGTTGCAAACACAAAATGTTGCGGCCGCGTTCGAGTGGTACGACTCAATGGTTGGGCAACCGGGATTGATACCGGATTTTACAGAACTCATCCCTTTTGAAGCGAACATTCTTTTGATGAATTTTCAGGGTGCGCGGCGTCAGGCCGTTATTTGGGTAGATGGGGCGGTGAACTACGAGCATCAGTTATTGCTCGCGAACACAGGCATTGTGCCTTTCCCCGGCTCAGACAAATATGGCGGAATTTCCCCCCTGTGGGTATACGGGAATTTT
>JAAEOP010000496.1 GCA_024223125.1 Chloroflexota bacterium | reverse complement strand
TCATTGAACAGGTGGCTCAATCGGGCTGATTGGCGGCTGACCAATACCACCCGCTCATTACGTTTTTTACGCTCGATAATATCAGGCAAGACGGTTTTGACCTGTCCGCCAAACGCAGGGGCCGCAGTAAAGGTGGATTGGAAGTAGTAGGGGATTAGAGGAGTGGAGATTGGAGATTGGGAGACTGAAGATTGATGATCAGGAGGCGTGTCCAGTGTGCCACCTTGTTTATTGTAAACGGACTGATTATTAACTTCTTCCGCCTGGCTTTGGCTGGTGGTTGGAGATTGAGAAGGGGGATTTGGCAATACTGTGGCGATGGCTTGCCGGTGAGGGCTAAAGGAAGTAAAGCCAAGAACAAACGGATTGCGGACGATAAGCGCCGAAACCAGCGCCGACCAGCCAAAATAGGGGTCGGGCCATTCGGTAGGCAGGTCGCCAATTGTAACCAAATCGCGTTTGAGGGTTTGAGCCTGAATTTCCAGCTCGTCAACCACCGAGGCCAACTCTTGCGGATCTTCCACAAAGATTAGCGCATTTTCGGGCAAATAATCAAGTACCGAGGTTTGGGATAAGTCGCCGGATTGGCCGTTACGGCCATGATAAAAGAAAGGAAGGTAGTATTCAATACCCCGAAACGCGGTGCCGTTGGAGAGACGAGCAATGTCTTCTTCAAAGGTGATTTTGGTACTGGGTTGTAACTCGGTCAGGTTCCAATGACTCAACCGCTCGGCCGCGCCGGGAGCAAAGCGGGGCAATGTTTCAGTGGCCGGCCCCACAATAAAGACGTTGAGGCGTTTGTCGGAGCGCTGGGTGGCCGGGTCAAAGCTGCGCAGCGAGTCGATTTCATCGCCAAATAACTCTATCCGGATGGGGCATGGGGAACTGGGCGGAAAGATATCCAAAATCCCTCCCCGCCGGCTAAAGCTACCGGCCACCTCAACCACGTCTTCCGGTTGGTAGCCCAATTCAACCCACTGAGCCACAACCTCGTTAAGCCGGATACGCTGCCCCAATTTGAACTCCATAATGGCAAATTCATTAAGGGGCAAGGTATGGTGCATTAGCGCCCGGGCCGAGGTGATGATAAGGGGAGGAAATTGGGCAATTTCACGTTGGTGGTTGTAGGTGGCCAGGGCAGATAGCGCCGCCAGACGGCTCTGGATGGTTTCGATGCCCCAGAAGATTTTTTCATGGGGCAGAGCGTCGGGGTCGGGCAGACGGTGGACCATCGATGCATCCCGAGCCCACACCTGAATTTGCTCGGTCAAGATTCTGGCCCGGTCGGCCCGGGCGGTGATGAACAGGATAGGGCGCTGCAAATCCGCTTGCAGCGCGGCCAGCAGAGCCGGTCGCGCTGCGGTCATAACCCCCAGCGGACGGCGCATCTCGTCGCTCAGCTCACCCCAATGGATTGCATCGGCCAGGGCGTTATAGGTCGGTATTTGGTTGAACAGTTTTAGTAAAGGCGATAGATTCATTAGCGGTAAACAATTAGCAGTCAACAGTTAGCGGTCAACAGTAGCCGGTAAGCAGTGAACAGTAAACAGACGGTTATCAGTTCACTGGATACTGGTTACTGACAACCGGCTACTGACGTATTTATAGCCAAGCTTCATATTATAGCAAAGTATTGAAATTTTCTCGAATCTGGGTTCAAGTAGTCCCTCGTGTGAGGATTGTTGGCGTTAAGAACCGCCGATTGTCGAAAAAGCGCGAATAAAGTCTCGAAAAATCCGCGAATTCCTGCAAACCCGTAGTTCTTTACGTTACCGGCACAATAACAACACTCTACTTTCTGCTGATCCGGGCTTTGAAGCCTAAGCATAAAGAAAGCACCCACAGAAAAACAGTCAATCATAGCTTCAAAGAATATGCACAGAACGAAGAATGTTCTTTAGACCGGGACCGGCCGTAACAATTTGTGACATTTGTCGTAAAAAACAGGGTCATTTGTTACTTGACAAACGATGAGCGCCAGTTTACGGTGATTAAATCCATCTATCTTACGGGCTTTTTAGGCATTGCTGAGGAGGGGAATTTATGGAAATACGTCCAGACCCAAGAATTAACCGAGTGCTATCTGGCCATCTTTGAGAAAGTCTACCGTTTCACCCCTTTCTCCGATGATGCTCAAGAGCGTATCCGGGGCAAATCTCCCCTGGAGTTGGCTGGCTATGCAGTGGACAAACTACCAATGACCCACATCTGTCGTGGTTGGGCTCTCCAGTGGCCCCCCTCTGCCTTTCAGGAGTTTGTCCCCAATGTGTGACGCTCCCAGTTGTGAATCCCATTTAGGGCCTAAAATATGATATAATGTTTTAGTGGGGTTGTGAATTAAACAACTTGGAATCATAGATTTTTTGAACCTGTCTTACCGCATCTGATCGACAGGCTACCGGAGAAACCAATGTCTTACACTTTTTTGCATAAAATTTCCCAAATATTTAGCCTACAATACATTCGAGTACTGTTCCTACTGCTGTCCTTAACCTCAGTGGGAGTAATACTGTATCCGGGTTTTGTACGTGCTGAACTTGCACCTGCATCCCAGTCTAACGAGACCCATATAAATCCGTCTATCACCAAGATTGCTCTCTTCTCTTCCGGTGATGCGGAAAGCTTATCGATTACACCCTTTGGTCCAAACCCGGTTTCGCTCAACAGTGAAGTAAGGGAAATAACCAATCAACAGGCAGAAGATTGTGTTATTTATCCAATAATGATTCCAAACAGTAAAGTATCCGGTCAGAATTTTGGTAATGTTATCACTATTCCAGTTACAACAATTCATGACGTGCCGGGTCACTTTGGATTTGTTCAATGGGACTCTACGGCCCTGCAAAGCGATCAAATTCTTGAAGATGATATGCAAAATCCCGGCAACGTGACGACGAATTATGTGGAACCTGGCTCTAATCCGCCGGACACAAAACTCGACGCTGCTAATGTTAATTGGATTAGGGCCAATCCGGGTACCCATTCTGCGGTAGTAGATGAGCTAAATGGATTAATTAATACCGTAATGCCGCTGCCTGTATGGAATGATGCCGATTGCCTGGTGAGTGGACCGGGGACTTGCAGCAATGCGTTGGGCAGTGGCCCAACGGCTAAATATCGAGCCTTTACCTTTGTCCAACTGCTTCTAACCGATGTTCGGTTTAACGGCAACAGTTGCGGTACCCCCGGCCAGAAGTGTCTGGTATTTCGATTCTTAGGTTTCGATACAGGCGCAGTCGACCAATGTACGCCTCCTGACGATTCCCACAGCGTGAGCAACTTAGATATAGCAATGGTTCTCGATACGACCGGCTCGATGCAGTTTGATACCATTTGCTACGGCTGCTGGGAACGGTGCGATGATGTTCCGCCTGGGGAACTGGGTACAGCGCCGTGCCTTATCGCAAACGATGTGTACCAAGACTATCCTTTAAATGGCTTTGCCTACCCCCTGGATTTTGACGGCTTGAAAGAGACCTATATTTGCGGCAATGGGGGTGATTGTACCACCAGTCCCTACATTACTCCTGGCGATCCTAAACCCAGTGGGAGCAATGATTATATCATCCTGGAAGCGGAACTTTACTCTAATTTGGTCGACTCGATCTGGGACCCGGCCTTTCGGGGGGCCGACGTGGGGTATTGGGCTTTGCAACGCGATGGGACTAGGTATAGTGTGCCAAGTGAAGGGGGCCGGTCGGCCTACGTGCGACACCACCCTTTCTTGGCGTTCAATGCCGGAAAGCCATTCGGTCATGCTTATACATTAGCCGACATCCAAAGCGGAG
>JAAEOP010000495.1 GCA_024223125.1 Chloroflexota bacterium | reverse complement strand
GCCGGGCCGCGAGTCCAGTGAGGAAATCACCTTCTTTAAATCCGTTGGCGTGGCCGTTCAGGATGCCGGCGCGGCTAACGCCATTCTCCGCGAGGCGGAACGGCAGGGGTTGGGCTCGGTGGTTGATTTATAGCCCCAAAATAGGGGCAATAACCCCAAGCAAACTACTGCCAATGCATAGAAAAACCAACACCCCAACCCCAATGGCCACAATGGTCCCCACATCCGGCCCGTTATTGAAGGTGATCTCCTCGCCCTCGATGGCTTGTTTAATTCCCCGCGTAACCTGACGAATATAATAATCATTGGGTCGGGTTTTGAGACCGGCCCACATCCAGTCTTTCTCAACCGACGGAATCACAAACTTTAGGGCAGGATGGGCTGTGACAAATTGGCTCACCTCAGAGGTGGTCAGTGTTTGCCAGGAGCCAACAATATAGTTAGCCGGTTCCAATACCGCCGCAGAAAAGGGCTGTCCGGTCATTGCCTCCGTGGCTTTGGGCGTTAAACCAACCGGTCTGAGTTGAAGGCCGGGCATTTCTTGCTGAAGATGTTGAACAATACTTTGGCCCAGTTGTCCTTCGTCGCCATCGATGACGACGACAGCAATATCGGCCAGACGGCTTTCCTGTTCATGTTGGCCCAGTTGTCCGTCTTGC
>JAAEOP010000494.1 GCA_024223125.1 Chloroflexota bacterium | reverse complement strand
GGTAAAGTGGGTGGCTACTGGCGCTGGCGTTACCGTGCCGATGCGCTCAACGACCATCTCATTTATCGTCTGCGCGAAATTACAGAACTTTACGGCCGTGCCCCCAACCAACAGCAGCTCACCAAAACAGAACCCATCACCGCCGAAACTGTATAACGTGTTTATTCAGGACAGGGCAATAAGTCCTGTTACACTACTTTTGAGGGTGGTTCTTTTGTGATCAGTATCCAGGTCAAGGTATCACTTCGGAGTAAGATTTTATGGGTCTGGTTGTTGGGCAGCATAATGAGGACATGACGGCCGACACCATCCACCCACTGCCGCCCCTGCCCCACAGATTGCCATTTTCCATGCCAATGCACCCGGCGTACCCGCACGGTCCCATCGGCCGCGAATTGACAATCTACACCAATTTGTATCATGTTTCACTCCTCCATAAGGCTGCCAGTTTGCGGTACTTTACCCATTCGTAGTAGGCCATATACAAACTAAGACGCAGACCATGACGGCCGTCTTTATACCCCCCCAACGTCATAAATCGCCAATAAAACTGGCGCAATGGCTGCAAGATAAAATTATGCGGCCGAGGACGAATCCCCCCCTCTTTTAAGATGGAAGCATCATAAGTAGTATACGCTTGTTGTGTGGTATGAAAATGGGATACATCCCGATAGTTGTAATGGAGCAACGGCTTTTGCAGATAGCCAATTTCGCCGTCTACAATGGCGATTTCATGCACCGGCCGTTCGTAATGCACACGGCCGTGTTTGAACAGTCGCAGTTGATAATCGGGATACCAGCCCGCCCCCTTTGTCAGTTTGCCAAAAATGTAATTGTGACGGGGCACATACCAGCCCCGTTCTAGCCGGTTGGCAACCACTTCCCGGATTTCGGCCGCTAATTCTAGCGTACCTCGCTCATCCGCATCCACAAAGAAGACCCAATCTGTGTGGATGGCTTGCAAGGCAGCATTACGCTGTTGGGCATAATTTTCAAATTTCGATTGCTGCGCCTCGGCCCCGGCCGCTTTAGCTAATGAAACAGTCGCATCCTGACTAAAAGAGTCAAACACGACTATCTGATCAGCCCACCTTAAACTATCAATACATTCTTGAATATGGGATTCTTCGTTGAGGGTGAGGATGACGGCCGTAACTTGCACACTTGCCTACTTGCCACTTGCTACTTGCACACTTGCCGCCTGTCCTTCTCCTGGTTCATCAGAATTGGAAGTCTGCCAGATGCGGACCACTTCTTCGTAAGCGTGTTTCAACTCTGGCTCTGTTGCGCGGCTTGCTTTTTTACGCATCCCTTTTATGACCAGCCAACGGGCTAACGCCAGCCGGAAACGGCCGTGATGCTGCTGGTACAACTGCGCCCGGCTGCGCCACAAATTGATGACCGATTGGGACGGAACCTGCCGCGTACTTTCACCACTATAATGGACAATTTCGGCTGAAGGCACGGCGTAAATTTTCCAACCGGCCGTTTGTACGCGCCAACTCCAATCAATCTCCTCACAATACATATGATAAGACTCATCGAATCCTTTGGTAGCTTCGGCCACTTCGGCCCGCACCAGCATGGTCGCACCTAAGGGGTGATCCACAGCAAACGGTTTGCCATTGCGCCGGTACAGGGAACGGGGATAACGGCCGTTCCAACGACTCTCATACAAACGGGCGGGCACGGGGAAAAGATCAAACATCAATTGGGTAATACCAGGAAAAGAAAAGGCACTGTGTTGAAAACGGCCGTCGCCATACACCAGCCGCGCTCCCGCCATGCCTGCTTCAGGGCGATCATCCAGACAGCGTACCAGTTCAGCCAATGCGCCCGGATGCAAAACCGTATCGGGATTGAGTAAAAAATAATAACGCGAGTCACTGGCGGCCGCAGCCTGCATCCCTTGATTATTGGCAGCTCCAAAACCCACATTACGATCATTGCTAATGAGATGCACCTGCGGGAACAGATCGCCTAACAAAGCAATTGTGCCATCGGTAGAGGCATTATCCACCACCCACACTTCTCCGTTCAGCCCAGAACGTTTGAACTCCGCATATACTGAACGCAAACATTTCACCAAATAATCGCGTACATTCCAGCTAACGACAATAACAGCAACATCAATCATAATTCAACGTTTCCAACACAAAACGGTACGGTTCATAATCGGCATCTACAGCTAGATCAATCCCCGACCAGCCATAAACATCTGAGGCGCACAATGACTCTCGGCAAGTTTCTGAATCGCCAAATTCGTCTAGTATGACCATCACCTGTCGCGCTAATCCCACCGGAAAATTTGCGCCAAAGGCAATAGTTTGATTGGGAATAGGCGCAGTCAGGATTAAAATTTTAGTATCTTGGAATACAGTGCGGTTTGTGTCATAAATGCCAGATCGGGCATCCCGCACCATGTAGCCGCCATAATCTGGGCCGCCATTTACAATAATAAAACCGATGGCGCTGCGTCCCGGTAAGATGCCGGTAGCCCGCCACAATTCAGGATCATCTTCACCGTAAATCCATTCTGTTTCTTCATATGGCATCACCGGAGGAATAAAGCGGCCGCTGGCAAAATCCACATCTCCGTTCAACACAGCCAGCATGGCCGTGTTGTCTCCAGGCACAACGGTCATGTTGCCTGGTTCTACTCCTTCGGCTACCAATAACGCTTGAAAATAACGGGTTTCAGGGACGCTGGTTTCGTCGGGCACAGCCCATGTTTTTCCGGCCAGATCAGCCAGTGATTCAATACCGCTGTCTTGCCGGACGATAATCATGCCGGTTTGCCACGATTGGCCGGTATTGTTTACACCTACGGCCGTTACTTCCGCCCCACACTGCTCATTCGCCCGCGCATATCCCATCCCCGATAGAAAGGCAATCGTATCCGCAGGAGCAGCGCACAACAGGTCAATTACAGCCTGCTCATCGTCTAAAATACCGATTTCAAAACGGGCGCCTGTCGCGTCTGATAGAGCCTGAATTAAAGATTGAGCGCGTTGGGTTAATACGGCCGTATTCACAGTAGGCGCAAACAATAACTGCACCGGCCGCGCGGCCGACCCTACGGGGGATGGTGTTTGTTCCACAATCACTTCTTCGGAAACCACACGGGTTACTTCCTGGGGAACCAATCGGGTCACTTCAATGAGAATAGTTTCAGGAGTAGCGGGGATAACGTCCGTAACTGCCGAGGTATCTACCACTCGCGTCACTTCCACTTCCATTACCTGAGGCTGGCAAGCTGTCAACAACAGCCAACAACCCATCCCCAATAAGAACCATATTTTTCTCACAGACATACCCAATCAAAAAATAAAAGGTTGCTGTAAACAGCAACCTCCAATAGCAATAATAGTTTATACCGGCACGATCAAGCCGCCAAAGAAAAACGGGTTTGTTTAAGCCTAAGCTAATAACTTTCTTCTGGGGGGGAACCCGGTGCATCTCAAACAGGTCATTTATGTGGGTATAGGTGGAACCGGCCAAACGACCGATTGGTCGCAGAGGAGGGTTAGGGGGTTGGTGGAGACAGCCGTGGAATAGCTAAGGAAACGCTCGCTTTTAACTTGGCAAGATTGGTTCACTCTTTCGAGAGTGAACCAATCTGGAAACTCAAAAGTTATTTACGGGCAAGCCCTAAACGGGACCAGATTCAATTTCCCAACTTTATCCATCGTACTCACTCAGGCGATGGGGCGGGGCACAGGCGGGGCACAATCGAACCAATAACAAGTTTGTAACGCTCTTTATTGTTCAACTCTTGAGGGTTTAGAATCATAATTCAGCTTACCAATCTTCGGCCAATTTGTTCCAAGATTTATCGCGGATAATTTCAGCAAAATCGTCATCATAATCAAAACTTCGGTTAATGGCCGCCACGGCCGTTGCCAAAATATCGTCATCATACGGCCGTTGGCCCATCTTGTCCATCTGCCGTTTCAACTGCGAAATCGTTACCCGAACACGTTTGCCTGGTCTGGTTCTATACTTTTTCATAGCGGCAACCGTAATTTCAGACAGTCGCACAGCCAGTTCTTGCATTTCTACATCGTTCATGGTTGTGTTAATATCGTCATCATCCTCAAAATCAAAGTACATACTGTTGGCAATATCCCAACGAAACCAGGCTTCATTCGTTCGCCGACCTTTAGAATCATAAAATCGCTTTTCCGGGATTAGCTCTGGTTCCACATCCTCCAAAAAATCGTCGGGTGATATTGAATAGGGTGAAGACAGAGAATCACCCATTAGAAATATTTTTGCAGCTACAAAACCAACGACGATGGAAGCAACCATCGTCAGCAGGGTCCCTTCAAAAAGAGTAAATGGCAATATTTGGGTTAACAACCACCCACCCCCAACCGACCAGCCCACAATAATGGCCAGACAGATACTGCCAACCAGTAAAACGATTAAAAACAATGCTAATAAACTTAAAAATGACTTCATCAGAAATTCAATTTCTCCTATGTTCTATTTGAAGTAACACCTCAAAATTTCAAGGTAAAAAAGTTGCCAACTTTCAGAAATCAGGTTAATTGACAAACAAGTATGTAAAAGTTGGTAACTTTGACGACGAAAGATAACAAATAATCCCTTACTTTACAAAAATTGACAAAGGGGAAAACTATTGCTTTTTATCGAAGTTGTCCTTTGGTTCTCAGGCACTTACAATATCCGTTAAACTTATGACAAAAATACACGTTACTGTTCCGGCCACATCGGCCAATCTTGGCCCTGGATTTGATTGTCTGGGGTTGGCGCTGAATTTATACAATAGGGTTACATTCACGGCCGTAACCACCCCTACCCTCACCATCGCCATCAACGGCACAGACGCCCACAAAGTTGCCGCTGATGAAAGCAACCTGGTGTATCAATGCGCCAATATTATTTTTGAAAAGGTGGGCCAACGGCCATCCGGTCTCCACATCCAGCAAGAAAACAACATTCCTGTCGGTAGTGGGTTGGGCAGTAGTTCTACAGCCGTTCTGGCCGGTTTGTTAGGTGCGAATGAGTTGGTGGGACGGCCGTATACCCTCCGCCAACTATGTCAATTTGCCACCAAAATAGAAGGTCACCCCGACAACGTCGCCCCCGCTTTGTACGGCGGATTAGTTTTGGGGATATCTGATGAGCATGGATTGTGCCTTGAGCAGTTTGATCTGCCCGACATGAAAGTGGTTGTTGTCTTGCCTGACGTTCATCTGCTCACCAAAGAGGCGCGGGCTGCTTTACCCCAGCAAGTCTCCCTCAACGATACCATCTTTAACGCTAGCCGCACTCCCCTGCTCATTCACGCTTTGCAAACAGCCGACTACGATAAATTAGCCATCGCCATGCAAGACAAACTGCACCAACCGTACCGCATTCCCCTGATTCCGGGCATGGCTGAGGCGTTTACGGCCGCCAAAGCAGCCGGCGCCAAAGCCGTCGCCTTGAGCGGAGCTGGTCCCAGTTTAATTGCCTTTGCGGCAGATGGGCATGAGGTGGTTGGGGAGGTGGTGACGGCCGTGTTTGCTGATATAAGTGTGGATAGTCGTACCTGGATATTAGAAATTGATAGGGGCGGGTGTAGGGTTGGAATGTCTACTTGATTTTGAACAACTTCCGAGGATATTGATCCATGTCTTTTGATTGGCAGACAGGTGGGGATTGGGATGATTGGGCAGTGGTAGAACCAGACTCACCCCCAAAAACGATACCCCGCTGGTTAATTCCTTTCATCATTTTGTGTGTGGTTGTTTTTGGCAGCGGCCGTATCATCTTTCAACACATAAACCAGCGAGTGGAAGGGGCGAGCGCCAACGTGACCCAGGATGTCACTTCGAGTCTGGAATTGGTGCGTACGGCCACCCAAGAAAAGGATATTGGCTTGTTTGTTTTCCTCCTATCCGCGCGCAATTCGGAATGGGCAGATCGCCAACAAACGCTATTTAAGCAAAATTTATTATTTGAAAGGGAGGCTTTTGGTTGGCAGTGGCGGCCGAAAAAAAGCGAACTGCTCTCGTTGGAAATATCCCCCGACCTGACAGTGGTCACCGCTTCCGTCATAGAAAGCTACGATGTTGATAATGGCAATGGTTTTACCGAAACAATTCAATTACAACACGATGAAACGTACCGCTTAGGAGAAGAGCGTTGGCTGTGGTCGCCTAACGAGGCGTTAATAAGTACCAGACAACTTGCCCATAAAAGTCAATGGCTCACCCTCTCTTTTCCAGCCCAAGACGAGGAACTTGGCAAACGGTTGGCGCTTGATTTGAATACAAAAATAGGCGAATTGTGCCGCCAATCACCCACCTTCTACACTGCCTGCCTGGAGAATCTCCATCTCCTTGTCTCCCTCACACTGGATCCGCCCATTAATATCCAAACCGCTTTTCATCTCTCCCTGCAAGCTCCCCACAACGAGCAACTCATCTTACCAGCGCCCACCACTGTCGGTCGGCCGATTGATGAAGCTGGCTACCAGGCTCTTTTTAGAGCATATGCCCGCCCAATTTTAACCACCGCCATGAAAACCTTAACTGGGTATCAATGTTGTGAACATCTCGCTTTTAGCCAGGCAATCAATGACAAACTGCTCACCCAATTAAATGTACAGTCGCGGCCGTTGTTGGGGATACATTTCGATCAGATGTTAAAGGTGCGGTTTTCTCCCAGCGAGATGCAAGCGTTTTGGGACATTGCCTCGCCAACAGAGTTAACCCCTCTTGCAAAACGCAGCGGATATGCGCTGGTGGATTTTGTGGTAAGGGAAAATTCAGCCGTTACCCTACTAGAAATGCAGCTTTCGCTTCGGCAAGCCGATGATTATTGGCAATGGGTGTCCCTCTTTATCCGTGAACCTGACAATATTGAGCGGAATTGGATTGACTTCATCGCCCAGCAGCAAGTCCGCAATCAACTAGATGAAGCGCCTGACGAATCATTGATATTATTGTGCCCCACGCCAAATGCGGGCATGTCCCTGATCCAATACACCCCAGACACACGCCATTCAACAACCATCGTAAATTTCGACCATCCCAACGTCAATATACACCCCCTTCCTCAGGGCAACCTTTTGATTATTGAAGCCCCTCACAATGGAGAATCAATCTCCATGCATATTTACCAGGCCAATGGGGAAATCATGTCCATTCACCCGGATCCGCCTTTACCAGAAGGGGCATCCTTTTTTGTGCTTGAGAACCAGGCCAACAGCAGTTCATATCTGCGATTTTTTCTTTACCAACAAAACCCAAGCGCCCGGCAAATGGGTGAAATCAATCTCGACCAATGTGATGCCAGCAATTGTCCATTAACCTTATTCCCGGAAGGGCAACGAGTTCTCCGCTCCCCCGATAGCTTACACGCCCTCATCCTCGTTGAAGACCACCCGACGATACAACTCAATGAATTTACATCTATCCAATTAGCTGATTCCCAACTGAATATCCTTAAAGATTTAGGTAGGACAATGAATGCAACCTGGCAAGACAACAGCCATATTTTTTACAGAGATACGGACAATGGGGATATTGTTCAACTCAATATCAACGACAGTCAAACCAGCATCATATTCCAAACAAGCGATCTGATAGAACGCATACCTGCCAGGCCATCCGGAACGGTTACGCTGCTAAAAGTAGCCGTCAATCCCCATCAACCGGATCAATTCCTGGCAACGCTGCACGTTTCCGCCTCAAACCTGAATCGTTATTACCTTTTCTTGATTGAGCAAAATGCAAACTCAATTCAACTTTTACATGAAACGGATATGCCGATAACGGCCGCAAAATTTTCCCCAAACGGCCGTTATGCAGCCTTGATCGCACTTAGCCAACCAGCCAAAAAGCGAGGGTTTGTGGTGGTTGATTTGCAAGAAAAATTGACCGTGGAATTTAACTCACGTTCGCCCAGGTTTAATGGCGGGTATCATTGGAGTAACGATAACCAATGGTTGGTCTTGGTTGATGAATATTTGGTCGGGCTTTACCGACCAGAAAATGAACGGTTTTTTGCCCACCTGCCTTGGGAAACGGCCTGTATGCAAGCTGCCTGGCAATAATTATTCAGATGCGACACAATATCCCCTAAACCTCAGATGCCCAGCGCTTGGGAAGTGCCAGACGCCTTCTCGCAAGGGTTATACGGCCGCCATTTCTTTACGTTTAGTTTCAATTGTCTCCATCAACGCATCAAATGATTTGGCAAAAGCGATCACCCCATCCTCTTGCAATTGTGCAGTAATCTCATCTAGATTAATGTGCAGCGCCGCCAGATTATCTAACACTGACTGTGCCTGATCCACATCTTCTTCCAGTTTGTTAGCCAACGTTCCATGATCGCGAAAAGCGTCAATCGTTTTGGGGGGCATTGTGTTTACTGTTTCGGGGCCAACCAGATCGTCAATGTAAAGGGTATCCGGGTAATTTGGGTTTTTGGCGCTGGTAGAAGCCCATAACAAGCGCTGTCGGGCAGCCCCGGCCGTCTGCAATTTTTGAAACGCTTCGCTGTGAAATATTTCCTTAAAGCGTTGATACACCACTTTGGAATTGGCTACTGCTATTTTGCCTAGTAATGCTTGAGCGGCCGAATCACCCAAATCGTCCAGTTTTTTATCTACGGCCGTATCCACTCGGCTAACAAAGAATGAAGCAACAGAAGCAACTTTGGAGGGATCGCCTCCGTTAGCCAACAGTTGGTTTAATCCATCCATATACACCTCGGCCACTGCTTCATAATGAGCCATGCTAAACATCAACGTAATGTTGATATTGATGCCAGCGCCGATCAATTCTTGAATAGCGGGGATGCCTTCGGGGGTAGCGGGTACTTTTATCATCAGGTTGGGACGATTAACGGCCGCAAATAACCGCTTGGCTTCACTGATTGTCTCGGCCGTGTTCCGTGCCAGATGAGGAGAGACTTCCAGGCTCACAAAGCCATCGCCGCCTTCAGATTCCGCGTACAAATCGGCAAACAGATCACAGGCAGCTTGAATATCAGTCAGCACCAACGCTTCATAAACAGTGTCGGCATTTGCGCCAGCCGCCACCAGTTCCCGAATTTGAGCATCATAATCATCACTGTGTCCAATCGCCTTCTCAAAAATAGACGGATTCGAGGTCATGCCGCGCAGCCCATCCTCAGCAATCAGACTTTGCAGTGTGCCATCTTGCAAAAATTTGCGCCGGATGTTGTCATACCAAAAGCTTTGACCATATGCGTGTAGTTCAACCAGGGGGTTCATCATTATCTCCTTGTGCGTTTGGCGCAAACTGACAGTTTGCGCTACAGATACTTTGTGGACTTGGGTAGAGGACATTCTCTTACGTGTAAACCGGCATTAGTTTAATGTGGGCATCTGTAAAAAACAATGGCGATCTCGTGTTCCGTGTTCCGTGTTCCGTGTTCCGTGTTCCGTGTTCCGTGTTCCGTGTTCCGTGTTCGGTGTTCGGTGTTCGGTTTACGGCCGACGGATGACGGCCGACGCTATTTCTGTTATCTTTCCTCCGCTGATGAAACGATCTCATATTTGGACACTAATTTTGGCGGGTGGGTCGCTGTTGTTAGTGGCATTAATCCTGACGGATTGGCTGCCTTTTTTGCGCGGCCCGGCCCCGGAAACATCAGAATGGTATTGGCCTTATTTGCTACGGCCGTACTCCCTCTGGCTCAAACCGGCTTTAGCAGCGCTGCTGATGTGGGGTATGGCTGGATGGTGGTTACGGTTGCCAAGAAACGGCCGTGTCCACAAAATCAGCCTGTTACTATTAGCGGTCGCCAGTTTTCTGCTGCAACTCAGCCTGATGAGGGCCGACAACAGCCATATCCGCGACGAAGGGATTAATCGAGTTTATTCCAACCTGTCCAGCGGCTTTTTCCAACCAGCGGCCGAATTGGATGATTTGGGCACGGCTTTACAAAATTATCCGGCTCTCATGCCTGATTTTCCCTCAGAACATGCCCAAACCCATCCCCCTGGCCTGATCATCGCCAATTGGCTGACGATTGCTTTTTTTGAACGGTTCCCCACTTTGGCTAACTGGCTATCTGGCCCGGCAGTTGCAGCTCGCTGTATTGATTTGTGGTTGTTGGATCGCAGTACGGCCGTTTCGGCAGCCTTACTTGTCTGGAGCATTATTCCCCTGTTGGCGGCGGCGCTCACCATCTTCCCGGCTTATTGGTTGGCGCAGGCGATGTTGGCGAACACGGCCGTGAAGCTGGCCACACTCCTCATCGCTACCCTGCCGACCTTGCTGCTGTTTGCCCCCAAATCGGTGCAGCTTTACGCCCCGCTGACACTACTCATCTTCCTCACTTTTTATCGTGGTTTGCAAGCCTGGTCCTGGCGCTGGTTTTTCCTGTCCGGGCTGCTGTTCTCATTGGCAACCTTCCTTAGTTTGGGGAATGTGGCTCTAGGTTTACTTCTGCTGGTATATGCTTTGTTACAAGTTGCAAGTAGCAAGTGGCAAGTGGCAAGTAGCAAGTCCCCTCATCACCCCATCCCCTCATCACCTCGTCACCTTGTCCCCCTGTCAGTCTTCGCCCTGGGCGCAATATCCATCTGGCTGCTGGTCTGGTGGAGCTGGGGCATAACTCCCTGGGCCATTGCTCAAGTGGGGTTGGGGCGGCATTATGAATTGGTGACGAATCTGCGCCGGTACGATTGGTGGGTCATCTGGAATCTGGTAGATGTATTGGTTTTTGCCGGGTGGATTGTACTGGTGGGATTCACGGCCGTTCTCCTGCAAACCATCCATCGTCTCGGCCGTAAAATGTTAGCGCCAGTACATTTGTTGGCATTAAGCACGGCCGTCCTCATTCTAACACTCAATTTGTCTGGATCAGCACGGGGAGAGGTGGGGCGCATCTGGTTGTTTTTTATGCCGTTGATGGGGATTGTGGCGGCGCATTTTTTGGCGGCCGTGCAACCAAGCTGGCGACGACAAGCGATGTTGATTGGATTGCAGTTGTTGTTGACGGTCAGTCTGGCTCTAGCTTGGCAACCGGTGCGGGCCGTAACAGTAGCAGCACAGCGGCCGTCCCCCACCCCAAGCACACCCGAAGTAAAGTTACATGAGCAATTTGGGGAGACGATTCAACTCAATGGTTACACAATTGAGGTAGACAAAGAAGCCATTCACTTAACTTTGTTTTGGGAAGCGATGGGGCAATCTTTACGGCCGTATACCGTCTTCAACCAACTGCTCAATGAACAGGGCCGCGTGGTAACCCAACAAGATAATTGGCCGGCAAATGGGCAATGGCCGCCAACCTGCTGGCAGCCCGGAGAAAAAGTAGTAGACAGCTATACCATTCCCCTGCCACAAAATTTAACCCCCGGCAGCTACTCGTTAATAACAGGTTGGTATGATGCACAAGACGGCCGTCGTTTAACCACACCCACCGCCCAAGACGCCATACTTCTTGAACGGTGGACGGTAGACAGTGGACAGTAAACGGTCGTCAGTCATCGGCCGTCAATAGCCTAAATCTCAAAATTCGTTATACTTACCAAGCTTTAATAATCATCTGAAAATCCGGGCAGGATTTTAGAAGGAAAAAAACGTATGACAACTTATTCAGAAAATGTTCAAGAGGCAGGAATACCCTGGTGGCTCGTTTTATTGGAAGGGATTGCTTTACTCATTTTAGGCCTGATGTTTCTATCGTCACCAGTTAAAACTACGGCCATCGCTACTCAGGTTTTGGGCATTTATTGGCTCATTGCCGGTATCTTCAAAATCATCTCCATATTCATGGACAGCATCATGTGGGGACTTAAATTGTTCGCTGGTATTCTAGGCATCATTGCCGGTATCGTCGTATTGAACCATCCTCTACTCAGCCCAGTGCTTGTCGGTAGCGCTGTTGTCATCATCCTGGGTGTGCAAGGCATCATCATGGGCATCGTGGGTATTGTCCAGGCATTCAAAGGCGCCGGTTGGGGAGCTGGTATTTTGGGCGCCGTCAGCCTGTTGTTCGGCATTCTTTTGCTGGCAAATATATGGGTTTTTACAATATCATTGCCCTGGGCCATTGGTATTCTGGCATTGGTGGGCGGCATCGCGGCCATCATTATGGCTTTTAAGCTTCGTTAGTCAGCGTCCCCAAACAGCATTCTGTTTTCAAACCTCCGTGGTCTTAAAGGCCGCGGCGGTTTTAGGGAGACTAATGATTGTATCATTTCTTAATTCTGGGCAGACGTTACCCGTCTGCCCCTACCATTCCTAATAGGAGAAACTAATGAGCGAAAATGTACCTATACAATTAATTGTAGCCGCTTTTCAAGATGAAAATGGCGCTTCTGACGCCTGGAAACAGTTGAAAGCTGCCAAATGGGGCGGCCTGATCAAAATTGATCGCATGGCCATTGTGCGCCGTACTAGTAAAGACAAAGTCAAAATTAGAGAGTCAGGCGATCCTGGCGGCGGCCGTGGGGCTGCTGTGGGCGCTGTTGTGGGCGGTATTATTGGTTCCATTGCCGGCCCGCTGGGGGCTGTCGCTGTCGGTGGCGCTACCGGCGCTTTGGTTGGCGGCATCACCGCCAAATATTATGACTCCGGTATCCCTAACAAACGTCTGGAAAAAATTGGCGAAGCTTTACAGCCAGGCACATCTGCTATTGTGGCTGTTATTGAACACAAATGGGTGGCGGGTCTGGAAAAAGATTTGGCAGAGGCAGGCGCCAATGTCATGACCGAAGCGTTAAGCGCCGACATTGCCCAACAGTTGGCCGAAGGCAAGGATGTAGCCTTCACAGCAGTTGAAAGTGAAGAAGGCGTGGCTATGGCTCGCGTGGCCGGCGATGAAAAAAGTGTAGAAAGCACAACGGCCGTTATCACCGATGAAGGTATGGCTGTAGAAGCAATTTCAGCCAGCGAAGAAGGGATAGCTGTGATCGACCTGGTTACGGATGGTGACGTTGTTGTGGCCGCCGCGGCCGTCGTGACTGCCGATGATGAGGGCGGAGAAACGACCGAAGTCGCCGACGTCATTACAGGAGATGAAGACGAGGGCGGCGAATCCACAGAAGGCGCCGGTGTCATCACATAAGCTGGCGACGATAGTAAAAAGTAACTCCAACGCCAGTTATACTACGTGACACAGTGAAATGAGAGACCGCTTCTATAAGGAGCGGTCTTTTTATTTTGGAAGGGGGATGGTAACGGCCGTTTCATCGTCATCCGTCACCCGTCGGGCAGATCTCATTCGCCAAATAGCTACCAGTACCAATCCCAAGCCCAACAACGAAAGCACCCCCCCCATCCAGTAGACAGTCGGCTGATAATGCCACTCGACGAGATGATTTCCGGCGGGCACACAAACGGCGCGCACGGCCGTGTACGCCCGCAACCAATTCACCTCCTCCCCATCTACCAAAGCTTGCCAGCCTGGATAGGCCGTTTCGCTCAAAACCAAAAGCGTCGGAACCGGGCTGTTGGTTTCAATTTGCCAATAGCCGTCTGACTTTGCCGCAATGACGGCCGTGCCCGCCACATCTGCCGTCCCCAATTCACAGTCTGGTTCCCTCTCTAAAATGACGCTGGTGGCAAGGTCGAAATCAGGTTGGTGGACGCGGGCAGTGGCCGCTTTTGCCTCCGGTATCACTTCATAGCTGCTTACCAGCCGGGCAATGGGCAATACTCGTGCCCGTTCATACACCAAAACATTATCACTGCGATCCAGGATAGTTAACGGCCGTTCCCCCTCCGTATACTGCTCTAATGGCGTTTGAGCCAACACATACCGCACCCCCAACACATCATACGCCGACGAGCGCGGGTCGGGAATGGAGGAGGCGAAGGCGGTATTGGCTCCCACTTCCAGCGCATTGTAGCCAAAGACAGTATCCAGCCCCACCTGTCCGGCTCCATTCTGCTCAAAGATGGAAATGCCCCAGGGAAGAACACGGCCGTCAGCTTCCCCAAGTATCGTTTTAGCATCTGTCCATAACGGATGCGGATCCATAGATTCCGACCGTACCAACTTCCAGCCAAACAACCAGAGATCGGTTATTACCAGCAAAGCTAAAGCAAGAAGTAAGAGGTTAGAGATTAGAGATTGGAGATTAGATGCGTCCGCCAAATCTCCAATCTCCAAATATTTCCACAGCAACACGCCCCCCACAACCAGTAGCAAAATCGCTAACCCCCAGCCGCCCATTTGGTGCCAATACCGGCCGCTGCTGTTGCTGGGATGCTGGGCGGCAAAGATGGTGGCGGTGGCGGCTAAAGCGGCCGTGCCAGCCACAATCACAACCGCCAACAACCAACGCATGAGTTGGGATAGCTGGGCACGGCCGTTCCCTCTTTCCCAGATTGCCACACCCTCCCCCAACAAGGCGGAAGCGGCAAAGACATACAAAAAAGCAGCGCGGGCAGGGGCGCGAGCCAGTTGAAAACCGGGTACAAAACGGTAGAAAATCTCGTATAAAAAACCATAGCTGCCAAAGGCCAACAGCAGCCCCAGGGTAATCAGGATGAGGTAAAATAGAGCCAGGCGAGACGGCCGTCGCACTGTTAAAAGTAACCCTATCAATGCCAACACCCCCACATAATAAGTCAACTCATCAAACGAAGGTACAGACCAATAGCCTGTTTGCACAGGTTCGCCAAAAAAGGCAGGGATGAGCAAAGTGATGAGATGTGCGGGTGGCAAGGAGAACTGGGTGGCAAATTCCAGGGTAGCTTCCGAGGTACGGGTGGAGGTGGCGGCAAATTCGGCCAGGGGCAAAAGCTGGACGGCGCTCAAGAGCAAACTCATCACCCCCGCAATGAGCAATTGGCGCACAACCATTTCCCATTCGTGCATTGTGATCGCCAGATAGAGGCCAAACAAGCCCCAAATCAGGCCAATGTACAGCAAAGACGTTGTGTGTCCGGCCAGAATCGCCAGGGCAAGAGGCACACCAGCCACCATTGCCGACCAGACATCACGCCGCCGTACAGCCCAAACAGTGGCCAGCAGCAGCCAGGGCAGCCAGGCATCTGTCGCCAGCAAACCAATGTGCCCGGCCCAGATGCGAGCGGCCGCAAATCCGCTGAAACCAAAGGCCAACGCAGCCAGCAGCGCTCCTCGTTTACTGCCGCTCATCTGACGCACAAAGAGGTACATGCCCAACGCGGCCGTCGTCAAATGAAAGACAACATGCCAGCTTAAACCGATATGCACCGGTGGCAGCAGGGCCAGCCAGGTAGGTGGATAAAAGAGGGCAATCTGCGGATTGCTGAGGAAGGGATAACCGGCAAATTGGGACGCATCCCACAGGGGTAAACGGCCGTTAACCAAAGCAGCCCGCGTAAAACGTAACCAGGGATAAAAAAGGGCGCGGGTATCATGCCCGCCCATCGCCTGTCCCGCATCTGGAAACAACACCCGGCTCATGAAGAGGAGGGCAAGGGTGAAAAAGAGTAAGGTGAGGAGAAGGGTTTGATGTTGGCGTAGACTTTTCATACGTTATCCGTTTACGAGTATCCGTTCAGACCCTAAGGGTTTCTCGATCAATCTAACGGGTACTCTCAGGAGTAAAACCCTTAGGGTCTTGGTAGCCCCCTGAATGAGTACGTTTACGATTACCTCTCCTAATCTTCGTTTCATGAACACAGCCACTTCCCGATCTGGCTGCATATCCTGGTTTTTAGTATTTGAACGACATCCGCTGCCGCCAATGGCTTAATCTCCAATCTCTAATTCTTCGGTTTGCTCAGGACAAACCTCCAATCACCCAACACGGCCGTCTCCCCTAACGGCTCTAATGTCGGCAGAAAGTAAAAGCCGGTCGTGAGCGTGTAATTCCCGACGGACAAATCGTCTGGCAGGGGTACGGTGTATTGGTCAATGATCATCTCGCCAGGCTGCCAATTGCTGGTGGGATGGCCGCCAGGCTGCCGGTCTACCTGTGCCGCCGGAATGCCATCTAGCCCGATGAGATGAACGAAGGCGGTGTAATCTTGTTCTATATCGGCCGACGCCTGCCAAACCAAAGTCACAGCCAGCGCCCCATTTTCCTCGTTTAATGACCAACCCGCTAGTTGAATCTGGCCGGCAAAGCTGTGATCGCTCTCTTGGGCAAGATTGCGCGACGAATGTGCCGGTAGAATAAAAGGGGTGTAGGTTTCTTGTATCTGACCCAATTTTCCCTCTGGGAATGTGGTTTGTAGATTTTGTAAGGCGATGACGGACGACGGCCGTAATAAATACACCGCTTCTTTCCCCGGCACACCGGCCGGAACTGCCCCCTGCTCGCCAGCATAATTTTGCAGCCGGCCTGGGTGTGCCAGGGCAAAGTAGAGAGTGGCTAACTCTTCTTGGGTGGGGGTCAGGTAAACGGCCGTGTCCTCCCCAAAACCGGCCACATATTGGCCCATCTCCCATTCCGGTAAATAAAAATCAGCCGCCAATTGAGGATGGCTGGCGTAACGGCCGAAATAATCGACGGCCGTCCAAATGGCGCTAGTCAGGAGAACAGTAATCAGTAAACCGTAAACAATTATCGTTGACCATTGACCATTGACTGTTGACCGTTGACCGTTATCCGTTATCCGATGACCGACCCACTCAAAGCCTAGTCCAATGAAAATGGCAATGGCTGGCGCGGTGCCGGTCATGCGGCCGAAGTGGGGAGCGTCGCCAGAAAGGATGGTGGGCAAGAGCATGATGATGAGCCAGAGGAAGAGGAAGAAGATGCGCGGGTTCAATAAGCGTTTAACGGCCGATAGGACACCGGTCAGAAAGAAGATAATCTGAATGGGATCGAGATACGGCCGTCCCGGTAAATTGTGCCGCAAATGGGTTTCACCCTGCCAGAACAGTCCGCCGATGACGCGCCAGATATTATTGATCCAGGTGAGAATCGGGCGTCCGGCTACCGCCCCTTTCCCCTTATTAGAAACATAGGCGATGCGGAAAACAAAGAAATAAGGGTACTGTCCAAAAAAAATGAGGATCGGCAGCGCCACTAAAAACGATGTGCCGGCCATCAAGCCCATATCCAACCAATGACGCCGTAAAGCCTCCCTGTCCCACCAAAACCAAAACAAGACAAAGCCCACAAATAACAGCGGAAATAACCGTGCGGCCGCGTAAATGTAGATGCCCAGACCGAGAAGGAAACCGGCGAGGAAAAACCAGATGGTTGACCGGGTGACAAGGTGACGGCGACCAAAGGTTGCTGGTGACAAGGTGAGCGCTGTCACCTTGTCAGCGTTAATGCCTTGCCAAAAGCAGTAGACGGCCAACGTTTCTACAGGCACAAACAACATCGCCCGTAAACCAAAACGGCTGAAATGGACGGCCGGAAAAAGGATGCCCAGGGTGAAGGCGGCTGTTAATGGGGTAATTAAGGTAAATGGTAATTGGTATTTGGTATTTGGGAGATTGGAGATTGGAGATTGGAGATTTTTTCGCCCAATCTCCAATCTCCAATCTCCAATTCCTAATAACGCTTTTGCCGCCAGAAAGGTAGTGAAAACTGCTAACACGCCAAAAAAAGCGGGGACGGCGCGGATGGCAAAGGGCGTGGGACCAAGCAATTTTATAGAAATGGCCATAAAGTAGATGTGGAGAGGTTCACGGCCGTAATTCCCTTCAAAAAAAATGGGCCAGCGGGTTTCATGGGGGGAGCGGCCGTTGTGAGCATTATTCTGGTACAGTTCCCACCCTTCGTAAAATTGGGGAAATGTTTTGCCTTGCACCAGTGACAGCGCATCCAGTCCATTGTACGCTTCATCATGGTACAAACCGGGCGGCATTTGCTTTAATTGCCAAAAACGGAAGACGGCCGCGATAGCGATGATGAGTAGTAAAATGAGAATCACTGCCCGGCGGGAGAGGGCATGGGGTTGAGGGTTAGACACAGAGCCTCTCCTGGTTTGAGCTATCGGCCGGGTCATCGGTTACAAACCGATGTCTGAGAGAGGAAGTACGCTGAAGCGCACTTTGGCGGGCAACGCGCTTGAGCGCATTTTTTGTATCAGACCCCGAATTGCATTCGGGGGCCAGCGGTGAGGTAGCTGAACTATTCACCGATGATCACCGTGCCCAGATTGACAAAATCAACGCCATCGGCCGTTAGCCAACGACGGCCGTTTTCAGAATGGTACAGTCCCGCACGAATTTCGTATGCAGCAGCGGGCAGATCATCTGGCAATGGAATGGTATGGGTAAGCTGCAAGACATCCCCCGGCTGCCAGCCGCTCCATTCCGTACCCAACCCATCCCATTGGGCTACAATATTGTCATTGTCGTCTACCAGATGAATAAATATTTGTACAGGCTGCGGGGAGCTATTTTGCTGCCAACTTGTGTTAACCAAGAGGTCTTGCCCCGGTACGGTCGCTTCGGTTTCGCTCAGTAGAGGTATGTTCACAGCAGCCTTCATCAAACCAACCTCACCCTCACCAGCAGCAAAAATGATGATAGGGTCATCAGATAAAACAGTTAACGGCGGCATCTGATAAATGGCGTAATCATCTGTGCCTGTTTGTTTTGACGAGATGGAAATTTGTGCTGCCAAGGGGGGAGAAACGGCCGCGTCTTTAGCCAATAGCAGCCAGCGATTATCCGATTGGGGAAGTAAAGCAGCCAGCGCCGGGTCAATCCAACGAGGCACAATATCATTGCTGTCCAAGTGGGCAAAATCAGCGGGTGAGATTTCATCTAGCTGCATCCCGGCTAATACCACATCTACCAGCTCGCCATGAGCAGGCACATCATACAAAAAGATACTGTAACCGACTTTGGCAATGGGTTCCCGTTCCCGAAACCAGGCATATTGATCATGGTTGTCAAAGTGAACACCTTGTAGGTTGGTGGCGCTGATGGCGTAAATGCCGGGAGCGGGATCAGGAGGATAATACGGCCGTGCTTGCGGATTCATTAAACGGGGCGGCCAACTATCCAAGCCCCAGTATTCAATACCATAATAGTCTGGACGACTCTCACCAAAATAACTCAACCACACCTCCTCCACACCATTTTCGTCCATCCATCCCTTTAACTTATTCAAGTCCTGCCCCCAATCAATATTGCTGTCCACCAGGTAACGCCAACCGCCATCTGGTCCTCCAGCCAGCACATTAAAATAGCTCAAATAGTGGGGGTGTATCCGCAGAACAACAAGCAAGAGCATGACCATGAACACAGTCGCCATATTGCGGAATATGGAATGTGGAATGCGAAATTGCAACTCCGAAATCCGAAATCCGAAATCCGAAATCGTATTGGCAATGAACACGGCCGTGAATGGCAAGATCGGCAGCAAGTGACGGTAGCCCAGGTTTATATCGCTGGTCAGGGCAATGGCAAAATAGCCCAGAGCGGGGATGAGTAAGGCAGTGTCGTCTAAGACCGCTGACCGCTGACTGCTGACCACTGACCAATTTTTTACATAATAGATAATACGCAGTGCGAAGGCTAATGTCAGCAAGATCAAAATTGGTAGGGATGTTTTGAGAGCAAAGGTAACTGGAAAGTAATACCACCAGCCGTTGTTACTGTATTGTCCCAGCAGGAAAGAGGGCGTCTCTACTTGCAGACGGCCGCCAATATCCAACAACTGCTCAACATGATGGGACAAGGGGATGGTTAAACCAGTCAGTTGGGAAAAGGCGGGTAGTTCTAACGGCAATGTTCCACTTTGGAACCCATATGCAGCCCACAGGGTAATAAACGCCGCCAGCGGGTAAGCGATGAGCAGCATAATGATTGACAATTTCAGATTTCGTATTTCAGATTGACGCCGGACTGGTTCGTTCGCCAATCGCAAATCCGCAATCCGCAATCCGCAATAGACAAGAATGACCAGCGCAAATAGGGGGACGAACAGGCCGGCGGTGAATTTTGTGTTTTGCAGCAAACCAAAACCAATACCGGCGATGATGGCTCTTTTCCACGACGGCCGTTTCAAAAAGAGCCACAAGGTAAATCCGGCTGCGGCCGCTCCCAAAGTCAACCCTAAATCTGTCGTCGCTAAACGGGCGCTGGCTAAGATGTTGGGGTCCAGGGCAATCAGCGTCAGAGCGAGCAGTCCGGCCCACTGTTGGCCTGACATGCGCCACGCCCACCGTCCCACAACGGCCGCTAACAGCATTCCCAGCCAGATAGTCGGCAGCCGTGCCAGAAACATAATGTGTTTCACATCGTTGCCAATTCCCCACAAAAATAGTTCTGCTGGACGGTGAAAGTTCGTTTCCAGCCAGGAAGGATCAGAAATAGGCAGGGAGACTGTCTCATCATGGGCCAGCAAAGCCGCATTGAGGGCATTCAACCCTAAAGGATGTCCCACCCGTATATGCCGGTTTTGGCCGCGCATATAGCCTAGACCGCGCACGATGAACCCCTGCTCGTCAAACGTGGGCGAAAGCTGCCCCATGCTGGTTAAAGCCAAAGCGAACATGAGTAGGAGTACGGCCGTGCCCCACACCCGCGATGATCTCCTAATCATTTGGTTTTGCTCAGGACATGTCTCCAATCCTTCGCTTTTACTCAGGACATGCCTCCTAATCTCCCAACAACAAAACCTCGAAGGAAAGCCACCTTCCCTCCGAGGTTTGTAAACATGTGTTGTGGTGAGCAAATAAACAGTTTGTTTTACGACGGCCGTTAATTATCCAACGGCGTAATCTTGAAAAACTCGATTCGTGCAGTCGAGTTACTATACTCATCTGTAGAGGCAAAGATACCAAAATATGGATCATGTATCCAACGGGTATCATCACTGGTAGCATAAAGCCTGCCATTTGCATAAAATTTCATACCTGTTTCCCGTACCTCAATACGCCACGAATTCCAATCATTAGCATCAGTATGAGGAATACGAGGTATCAAAAACCAACCGCCGCCATCAAAATAGCCGCTGTCAGAACCCCGTTTCATCGGGCTGCCACCATCCTGCGGCCGCCACTCCAAATAATCTACGCGCTCAAACAACAGCTTAAGGTCGCCAAACCAGATCGTATTCGTATTATAAAAATGGTTAAAACAAGCTGTATGCTCATACCACCCTTCCACAGTTGATGGATCAGGACAAAGGTCTCCATTCCAATCGGCGCCATAAGCAGCTCCATGTGACACCAGATTACCCAGGTTGGCATGTTTTGAATCATACTCAATCTTATAGGGAACCTCTGGCGCAGGCATAAGCGGACTGGCGATCACCCAATCCCAGGAATCCAGACTTTGCACAATAAGCCAATCTTTATCCTGGCTGACGTCAATTTCGTACCAGGCAATTGTCTCGTCAATATGCGTCACTCGCCGTCGGTCCCAACCGGTACTGTTGTCGTCAAACTCATCATAGTAGGCGCTAATCACCTTGATAGGCGTAGACCAGGCGCTCACGTCACCGGGTATATTGCGTGAACGCAAGCGGTAATAATAGACGTTGTAGGGAGAAGGATCGTGCATATTAAATCGTTGAGACGTTACCAATCTATCAAGCTGATAGGTTGTTACTCCTGTTGCAAAATCGGGGTCTTGGGATTCTTGCAGATCGTAACTGGCAATCAGTTCTGTGTATTGATCAGTCCAGGTAATAACCCAATTGTTATTACTATTCGGCCGTGTAGCAGTAGGTGTTATAATCACCGGCGGTAAAGGTTCATCAAACCGCAGCACAGGCAGGAAAGCTCTGTAAAAACCTACTGTGGTGGTAAGAGTAACAGCATCGGACAGGGTACTTTGGCTTTGGGATGTGGCGGTAATGACGGCCGTGTCCGCCTCCCCCTCGCTTGCTCCCAGTGGAATTTGGATGCTTACAGTTACAACGGCCGTTTCATAAGCAGCCAACGAAACCAAATTCACCGGAATGACCGGCGACCAGACGCCGCTGCCATCTATCGCATACGTATCGCTAAAATTGCCGCTGTTTTCCAATGTCAATGCGTAGAAAACTGTCTTCCCCGGTGCATCCATAAGCGCCATATCATCATGCAAAACAACACCATATGATCCCACCGTTGTCGTGAAGGCCACTGAGGCTGTAGTCGTCGGCGTATTTTGCGAGACGGCCGTAATCGTAGCCACATCTGCATCACCAACATTAGCTCCACCAGGAATGGTCACCCCCACCAAGACATTCGCGCTCGTATTGGCCGCCAGGGTAAAGGTGATGGTAGGAAGATTGGCAGCCCAATTAGACATGGCCGACACTCCAAACGTATCACTCATATCACCTGTATTCGTCAAGGTCAATGTCGTTGTCAAGGTGTCACCCGGCAAACCAAATTGAGACTCATCCCCACTCCAGGCAATACTGGATGCCTGGGGAGCATTTTCCGGCACACCAGTCGTAGGATTATTCTGGGGTGGATTCTGTGTCGTACTGGCCGCCAAATATTCCGCCAACGCTTCATCAAAAGAAACAGTAGGCGTAATTGGCTGTCCGGGACCATCATGTGATTTTGTTGCGGCAAAAGCCACCGCTCCCACATTCACCGCAAACAACTGCACCAACAAAAACAACATCCCTATCGCTACAACGCCACTAATCATTACAACACTTCGGCGATGATACCCTTTTACAGATCTTCTTAAATTTCCCATACGTTTGCCTCCAATTCGAGAGGTTCCACCTTTTGTAAAGGTGGAACCTCTTTTATATTCAAAACTTGGAAATATTACCCACGTCCTCATCTTCCGTCAATGATTTTGTTTAAGAGTTAAGGGGATTATCACAACATCCAGCGTTTCGCCCAAATGTGTCAACCGTTTATTATCATGCGGAGTATACAATCCTATTTGCACTGTGCCTGTGTGGAATACCTCCGGCACGGGTATGAGATGAAGTTGCATAAAGCTGTCACCGGGCTGTAAAGTGGCCGGGGCAGCATCAAAGCCGTCAAATTGGGCTGCCAACTCATTTGATTCATCCAGCAAATGGGCAAATAAAGTCAAGTTCCAAGGAAGTGGTTTTTCCACCTGCCAATAGGTAAGCAGTGGCAACGGCTGTCCCTCCTCCCAGGGTAATATCTTGTATCCTTTTAAGGTGATCATTTCTCCAAACGTCACCGTTTCTGCTAGTGGGGGGGGATTGAGTGCAGCCGGCAGTGTATACACGGCAAAGGCTGGATTGGTCTGGCTGCGCCAATCTGGTTCAGGCGATATGCCTGCGGCCGTCTGCAACATAGATGGGAGGGGGACATATTCGGGTACATAAAGACGGCCGTCCTCCTTCCCCGCCGGAAACACAATAGCTCCAGCTGCATTTGACCCCGCCTGCTGCCAACGAGCAGCCATTTCAGCGCCCCCGTTACGGGCTAATGATTCGGCATCAATTGGCTCAAAGAATGTGTCGGTAACAACCACCCGGCTGACCGGATCAGCCTGCCAATGGCGCACAATTTCTAGCAATGTGGTTTGGTAATGGTTCAGGCGGGTTTCTACGGCCGTAGACCAGGCGCGGCCAACTTGTATTGTGCGGCCAATATTTAGCAGCAGAAGGAAAAGCAATAGGCCGTAAATCATCATTCGTATTCCGTTATCCGTATTCCGTGACCGACGACCGATGACGGCAACTGAAAGTCCAATCAGGACAAAAACTGGGGGCAAGGCTCCGATCATGCGGATGGCGCTGGGGGCCTGGGGAGTGAGCATACTGGGTAGCAGTCCCACCAGCAGCCAGGCAAGCAGCAGCACATATTTTGGCTGTTGGCGAATACGCAGGAAGGCTATTACCACGCCGGCGTAAAAAAACAAAGCTGTTAAGGGGTCAAATAACGGCCGTCCCGGCAACATATATGTCCAACGCGGATCGCCTGTAAAGCTGAACACGCCTAATGTTGCTAGTGTTGCTTGTAGCAGCGGCCGCCCATCCCCCGCTCGCAGTACAGCCAACGGCCCGTCTAACTGACTTACTCGCTGCAATAATGTCGGGTCGGCCAATAATGTTAAATAGAGCGGTAAGGCTGCCAACCCGGCCGCTGCCAGAATCGCACCATTTTGCCGGACGGCCATCCTCCGCTCTCGCCTGTTATTACTCAGAATAAGCCAGCCTGCCCCCATCAACAGCGGCCAAACAAAAACGACTTGCGCTCCCGTGTAGGTGTACAAACTCAAACCCAGCAGCAGACCGGCCAGCCATGGCCGTTTCTGCCAAAACCAGGCTGCCCCCACCCAAAACAAGGGCATCATTATCGGCCGAATGCCAACCCGACTAAAAATCACCGACCACCAGCTTACCGCCAGACCGAGACCAGCGACAACGGCCGTCAGCGCCCCAAATTCCCGTTTTGCCCAGCGCATCGTCGCTGCCACCAACAGCAGTCCTAAAAATACTGATGGTAAACGCACCTGTAAATAATTCTCGCCCAAAAACCAGTAGAAGGGGACAGTCAGATAATGGAACAGCGGCTCGTGCCCATACCCTTGCCGGAAAAACAGAACCACATTCCCCTGCAAAATAAAAGCTGGCATCCCAGCATTCAACACCTCATCCTGAGATAAACCAGGGGGCATATCTTGCAAAGCAACCAAGCGAAAGACGGCCGCCAACAGCAGCACAGCTACCATGAGCCATTTGGCACGATGTTGGTGAATTAGCGTCGTCTCTTTCATAAAAATATTGGAGATTAAATCTCTCAATCTCTACCCCTCAACCTCATAAATCAAAATCGAATACCCTACCCGCGCATCTGGTTCTCGTTGGCGGAACCAGGGATAGATTGTCTTTTGTCCCCAATGGGATTCCCACAAACTGCTGGCGCTGATGGCGTAGATGCCCGGTTCCGGATCGGCGGGATCAAAAGGCGGCTCTGCCCACAGCGATAAAAATTCGGCACGGGGGAAGCCGGGCAGCGGTTCATAATTTAGACCGTAATAAGCGGGGTCGGCCGTGCCAAACCAACCCAGTTTCACCACTTCAACATCGTTCTCAGCCATCCAATCTTGCAAACGTCTCAAATCTTGTCCCCAATCAATATTACTGTCAGCTAACAAATTGGCTCCTGCCTGCGGCCCGCCCACCACCCAATTAAAAAAGCTTAAATAATGCGGCCGTACAGTCAACGTCTCAACTAACAACAAAACAACAACTCCAAACAATACCAAACGCCCACCACTTACGACTTTCAAACTTGCAACTCCCCCAATCAAAACCAGCAAAAAAGGCAACATAGGAAGCAAATGTCGGTAGCCAATATTTATGCCGCTCCACATGCTCAGGCTGAAGTAATAGAAAGCGGGAATAAGCAAAAAGAGAGCGTTACGCCGGGTTGGTTTGTACCACAGCAGAATGAGGGCGGCGATGGGCAAAGCGATGAGGATAGCTAAGGGTGTTTTCACCAGGAAGGCTATTGGGAAATAGAGTGGAAACCCTTGATCGGAAAATTCCCCTAATAAAAATGCTGCCCGGCCGCCGCGGCTGACATTGAAAATCTGGTCTATGCCGGCCCAAAAGGTGGGCATGGGGCCAGATATCCCGTTCAAAAACTGCATCTGGGCTGAGGGAAAACGGAACGGCCGCCATTCAAAACCAAACAATGCCCAAACGACGAACACGGCCGCCCCTCCCCCACTTATAATCTGTCCTAACCGCCGTCCTGCGCCTCGCCAACCACCCGGATACAACGGTAGCACGGCTAACAACAAAAAGACAGGCACAAACCCCAACATGGAAAGTTTGCTGCTAAAAGCCAACCCCATGGCCGCCCCCACCGCCAACCAATGCGGCCACGACCAACCCTCCACCTGCCACATCCGCCATAGTAGATACGCCGCCAAAAAAAGAAACGTTGTACCCCCAAAATCTGTGGTAATGAGACGGCCGTGCGCCAGCAAATTCGGTTCAAACAATAACAATAACAAAGCCAGTAACGCCGACGGCCGTCCCCACAACTCGCGGGCAAAATGGTAGCCAACCAACCCCAACCCCAACAGCATAAAAATGATGGGAAGGCGTCCCAAAAAGATCATCTGGGTCACATCATTGTCAACATGCCACATAAACTGGTCGGCAAAAACGTACCAGTAAACATCTGGTGGAGACAGTTCTGTCCAGCTGGGATCATCCAGTGGCAAGGTTACATTTGGCAGCGTTAGCAGGGGTAAGGCACTCAAGCTGTTTATTAACGGCGGGTGTTCCAGGCTCAAGCGCGGGTCGCCGGTACGGACAAAGGCGATGCCCCGCGCCAGATGATTCTGTTCATCCATCGTGGGGCTATCCAGAGCCAGACCAGACAATGCCAGCCAGAAAAAGAGGAGGAAGAGAGGAACGGCCGTCCACACGGCCGGTATGCTGCGCCATTTTGCCATAACGAAGAGATTATATGACAAGGGGAAAGGGTGACAAGGCGCTAAGGTGACGATAGAATGACGCGCTCATGACTATGAATATTCGCAAACATTTAAGTACACTCATCAAATTTGGCATCACCGGTCTGGGGTTATTCTTAGTTTTCAGCCGCGTAGATGTGGCCGAAATCTGGGCCAAGATCAGTCAGGCAGACCCGGTTTGGGTGTTGGTTGCTTTTCTATTGGTCAATGCCAGTTTTGTAGTGCGGGCTTTTCGTTGGCATCTACTTCTGCTGGCTCTGGATTCGCCGGTACGTTTCGGCCGTCTGGTAGAGCTGTATTTTGCCTCCAACTTCTTCAACTCTGTCTTCCCGTCTGGCCTGACGGGAGATGTGCTGCGGGTGGTTGAAGTGGCTCAGGATGTACCTGCGGGCACGGCCGCCGGTACGGTCATCATTGATCGGGCCACCGGGCTGCTGGCCCTTTTCATGTTGACCCTGCTCGCCCTGCCCTTCGTCCCCATCAACTTTCCCCAGCCGCTGCTGCTGCAAATTGTCATCCTTTGTGTGTTGGGGCTGGCTGGTGGATTTGTGGTTTTGGAAGGCAGCCTGGTACGTCGTTTTAGTGCGTTTGTGCCTCAGAAGTTACGGCCGTTGTGGAATAAACTGGATCAAGTGTTGACGGCCGTAGAAGTGTGCGGCTGGCAAGCGATCTGGCAAGCGATGGCTGTTTCCATCTTTTTCAACTTGATGCAAATCGGCTGGTGGTGGGCGGCCGGTAAAGCGCTCGGTTATAATATTCCCATCAGCTATTACTTCTTTACCACACCCATTATGTCTTTGGCGATATTGCTTCCCTCCATTGGCGGCCTGGGTATCCGCGAATTTTTTGCGCCCATCTTGTTTGCCCCCGCCGGGCTAACAGGTGTACAGGCGGTGGCCCTTTCCTTACTCGTCTTTGCCATCGAGCGTATTTCCGGTCTGTTTGGCGCGCCCATTTACATTGGTTCCATCATCCGCCAAAATCGAGCTAAAACAGATGCGGATAAACCGTTGACCGCTGATAGCAAACGGCCGTAATCTTCGTTAGGAGGCGTCGCTTCAAGCCAAAAACCCGATTTCTATAGTCGGGTAGATTGCATCAATTTTAGCAAGAAATTGGGGTTTTTCAGCAGACTCCAAACATTATTTCCAAGAATTGGACTGGGGGCACATCTCTAACTTCTTTGGCAATGTTTACCATTTGCCAATGTACGCCTGCTTTTTTAGGAATGGACAATTCAATATGATATTTCCAAAATCGCCAACAAGAAACTGTAACAGCCGCGTATTCAATGAATAGCTGTAACGCTTCTTTTTCTTTCTCCTCTAATTGTCGGATTTGTTGGTATCCATCCAATAACGGCCGCGCCTGACCCAAACTCCCCCTCAAATCCCCACACAATCCCACGATTCCCATAGCTAAATCAAACACCTTGTAATGATGAAGGGCACATTCAAAATCAAGTAACCCGTTTAGCTGCTGGCCAACAAACAGAATATTGTCGTAAAACAGATCGCCGTGAATAAAGCCGCGAGGCAAATCTTGCTGTATCTGTTGTTCAAGGTCGGGAAACCGTTCAACAAGCCAATATGCATACTCTCGATCAATATCTTGATCGCGAACTTGGGAAAACGGTTCCACACCATATGGGACTTTGCCAGACAGAAAATCGGGCGCTGGTATCTGGTGTAGTTGAGCCAGCGCCGCCCCTGCCTGACGCAACATATGCTCGTTAAAGTTTCGCCGTATCTGTCCGGGTATGTACCTCTTTATCATGACGGGTTTGCCATTATAAATGATATTTGTTCCCCCTTTGATGGGGCCTAGCAAGCGCGTGGTGGGAAACTTGTTTGCAGCCAATAGCAACAACAACTCCCCTAATTTATTGACACCCGCCTGGTTCAATTCGTCAAACAAGGTCAAAATATAACGGCCGTGGAGCGTATAAAGTAAATAATTGGAGTTAGATGCTCCGGTTTCAATAGGCTCATACCTAACGGCCGTTAAACCATAAGCGCCGACAATTTCCTGAATATCATTTGCTGATAATTGTGTATAGACGGCCATCACCCACGAAGTATAACTCTCTGCGTCTAACAAGACACATCCCCAACCGCACACATCAACCCATCATCTGCTTAAAGATTGCAAGCGTCATTGTAAACAGGCAGTAAGATGTTTCTTAGCAGTTCGTACATTCAGGTGGAAACGGTGAAGCCGGCTTTAGAGGTAGCTGATGTGTTTCGGCAGTATTTTGCCGAGTATTGCCAGACCTATTCCGTTTCTTACCAGCAGGTGAACGCGCCTAATGCGATCATGATTACTTACGTGGGTCGGCTGTGGCGGGAACGGCCGTTCATATAGTTGACGCTGCTGGTTGTGGGGTTATCGACATACGGCCGTGGGGTGATGTGATTGGGATCGACGAGTGTGCTGGGGTGAAAAACGGCCGTTTTGAGCTTGACAAGCCAGTGGACACAGTTCAAACTAGAGGGCATGCAGGTCAAGATGTGTTCCAAAAGGTGGGCGCCGTCAAAGTCAGACGAGAATGGAAAGACTATAAAGCCCGCCACCTGGAACAACACATGTGCCGGACACGCCAGACAGAACAAACCCTTTTTGCCTCAAAAGGTGTACCGGTGATGCTAATCGTTGGGGCGGTATTAGTAATGCTGGGCAAAAGAATATGTGGACTTCTCGAAGTAAAAAACTGACCACAGGACGTGGATTCCAGGTTTTTGTTGAATTTAACGCAAAACCGGCTACCTTTGCCGATGTCTTGCATGGCTGGCAAAATGATGTGATGTTTCGCTCAATGTTCAACGCTTTATTGGCTGACACTCCGTTTTCTGCGTTTCGATGGGAAACACCCCCTGTCACTATTAACACAATTGAGCAGCCATTTGAATTTATTGTGTTGGATAGTCCAATGTTGGCACGTCATCCCGATCCTGAAGTTTTCGCTGAACATTTTAATAAATCACCACAGAAAAATGTGCTGGTGTTTTCCAACCTTGGTGGAGATGCGATTATGATTGTGCCGCAATTGAAGACAACAGTATCGGCTTATGGGCATCTAGCAGCGTTTGTGCGGGAGGCTCCTGATGTGCAGCGACATGCGCTTTGGAAATTGGTTGGCGAAGTGATGTCACAACGAGTCAGTATCAAGCCGGTTTGGCTGAGTACGGCTGGAGGTGGAGTTAGCTGGTTACATGTGCGGCTTGATGACCGCCCTAAATATTATGGTTTCGGACCATATCGACAAATCACATAAAGTGTTATTATGGAAGCATATTCACTCAAACAAGAATGTTATTGAACAATGGTCAAGAAACGGACAATCTCTATATGAATATCGACGAAACTAATTTAATCTTGTTACCACAGGAAAATACCAAACAAAACTTTTTGAAAGGCTTCTGGCAGTGGGTTGAAATCCTATCTGTAATGGAGCGGATAGGGATTGTGTCCCACGCGAAAGCGGGCAGACTTCCAAATAGGTCTCTCATCACGAGAGAGCTTGATAAACCGTTATAAGGTAGGAATGCAGATGGCAGTATTGAAGCAATTTGCACAACCGAAACCAACCGCGCTGGGCAAATCATCAACTGATGCGCCTACCCACATTACGAATGGTTGGCGCGAAGTTACCCGTAAAGTGAGACGGCTCCAATCGCGTATCGTGAAGGCGACAAAAACGGTAGTGAATTTAACCGTATTGAAACCGTGTCTGTCAAACGGCATTAGAGAGGCTTGAGCGGTGTGCGTTGAAAGGCACACGCACCGTTAGGAGAGGGGGAGGCGGTAACGCCTCCTCCTAATCCGACCAGTTGATAGACATATTATTTTTCTAATAAAAACAGTAGGAAACCTGACGGTTTCACACTCAGGAACAAGATGTTTTCTGGATAAAAAAGGAGAAAAACAATGAAATTAGCTCGTTTAATCATTATCACAATTTTGGGTTTTGGCTTACTGTTGCTATTGTCTCTCACACTGATGTCAATAGTCAGGGCAGCTGAAGTAGATGTCAAGCCATCGCAAAATCAACCATACCCGACGCAAATTACGGCTCATCAGATAGAAATATCGACGTTGACCATAACTGGTGAGTTTGACGGTGATCAATATGGCGAGTCGGTCAACTCGGCCGGCGATGTCAATAACGATGGCTACGCTGATGTTATTGTTGGGGCGTTTGGTTTTGATGCCAATAACAATCAGGGAAAAGTGTACGTCTATCTTGGTAGCTCAACTGGCTTAACCACCACCCCAGTCTTTACCGTCATTGGAGAAACTGACGGAGCCTCTCTGGGCCGGGGGGCTGTCGGTTCAGCCGGAGATATCAATAAAGATGGTTATGGCGATATTATTATTGGGGCACATGGCACTAACGCCCATCAAGGCCGAGTGTACGTTTATTACGGTAATGCCACTGGCATCACCCACACCGTCGTTTTTAGCGTTAGCGGCGAGAATATAGGGGATGAATTTGCCCGGTCTGCGGCCGCGGCGGGTGATGTTAACAATGATGGTTATGCTGATGTGATTGTTGGAGCCTCCGGTTACAACTCGCTTCAAGGTAAGATATATAGTTATTATGGCAGCTCATCCGGATTGAGCGCCACCCCGGATTTTACGGCGACCGGAGTATATACAGAATTTGGTCGTTCCGTGGCCACAGCCGGAAGTGTCAATTGCGATGAGTATGCTGATGTTGTTGTGGGAGAACCTGACATTACAGGCCCTGTTGGTAAACCGGCAACGGCAGGAACGGTATATATCTATTATGGCAGCAGTACTGGCCTGACCAGTACGGGTGTCTCGTCCGTTAGTGGCGAGGCTGTTGGAGATAAATTTGGCGAAGTCGCAACTTCGGCTGGCGATGTTAATGGCGATGGATGTGATGATGTGATTGTCGGGGCACGGGGGTATTCAAGTGAACAGGGTAAAATATACGTCTATCACGGTAGTAGCTCCGGCTTAAATACCACCCCCGCTTTTAGCGCTACTGTGGCAAATATTCGTGGTGAAATCGGCTCTTCTGTGGCCCCAGTCGGAGATGTGAATAAGGACGGGTATGATGATGTTTTGGTGGGGGCACGCTCTTTTGATGCTGGCAGCGGGGTAAAACAGGGTATGGCCTATCTTTATTATGGCAGCAGTACAGGTTTAACCAGTACCACCGTTGTTACGGCTGCGGGCGAAAATGCAGACGACCAATTTGGCTTCGCGGTCAACTCTACTGGCGATGTTAATGGTGATGGCTCCCCCGATATTATCATCGGGGCATCCGGGTATAGTAACGGGTCACAACTTGGCAAAATCTATCTGTATTATGGTGATGCCCCCTTTATCTATTTACCAATGGTTGTTAAGGAGTGAAAATTCAGAGCTATTCTAACAGTTCGGAGGGTACAGACTCCCGCAAGTTTTGGGTTCGTTTCGTAGGCCAACCAAGTCAATAAGCAGGGCCACCGCCTAACAATGCAAATTATACCGACCCGGAAAGCTGGGTTGATATTGAAGACTCTAAGCCAACAAACTAAACTTTAATTGAAGCATTCCGCGCCATCCTTTCCGGGCGGCAGATTTGCGGGCGTTAGGGGTGCGACACGAAGTTGCATGAGTAGCTGTTATGATTTAACAAATAAAGACATAACCCCCAACTACTTGGGGGCAGGCTCTAATGTTCTGCCATTAGTATCCTACCGAAGCGTGCGTTGCCAGCAATGGCTCGGTGCGAAGCCTCCGGGACAATGAAGCCTCATCTCTCTGAGATGGTCGTGGAATCGTAAGAGGAAGCGGTGACTGCTAATATCATGCAGGCCGGGAGCTAGGATTATGTGGTATGTGTCAACTGCGATTACATCGCTAGGTGAATGACTGATAAACGTCGTTACTGCGAACAAGCGAAAGGTATTGACGGCGGGAAACTCGACAACGGGCATTCCCACCAAACGCTTGAACCAAAAGGTAAGCGGTGATGTTGCACCGTCGGCGAAAAGGTCAGACCTAACCCACAAATGGTACTCGTGCGAAACGTGGTAAGCTCGTAATTCTCCCAATTGGGAAAGCAAGCCGCGAGGCTTGCCGATGGGATTGCAGGTAGAGGATGCTGGAAAAAGCGAATGCCGTTCTGTAACGGAATGGATAGGGATTCAAGATTTGTCCCACGCGAAAGCGGAGCAGACTTCCAATGCAGGTGGTTCGTTACGAGAAAATACGGCAAACTATCTCAGGAGAGAAAGCAGATGCCGGAAATGAATAGTGTGGTGAAGCCAATCTCATCATGTATTTCATTGACCGTTGCGCTCTCCCGTATTGTGGTAGATTGGTATGGTGAAACTCACTATTCGCAATGCGCGATAGCTTCGTGTGGTTATCGTAAAGTTGGCACGGCAACGTGCAAGTGGGTCTGCGAACACCAATGCAGGCTTTTGAATTGCTTGAGCGGTGTGCGTTGAAAGGCGGCAGACTTCCAGCAGGTCTTCCACGAGAAACCAAAGTAATGGGACTAAACTGGCATGAAAGATAGAGCCTAAGCTGTTTAGGTAGTCGGCATCGGAACGTTAGAGTTATTTCGACAGAAATGAACTAAGAACCAGAGACTACGGAATTCTCGCAGGCAACTCAATAGGGTTGCGGGAGGCTTGAGCCTATTGCGT
>JAAEOP010000493.1 GCA_024223125.1 Chloroflexota bacterium | reverse complement strand
TTGACCAACTGCTGTCAGAAATAGCGCTTCTATTGGCGCAAACTCAAGGGGCCTTTTTAACCAGTATCAAGGGTGTCGGTATCGTTTTGGCAGCTGGGATGAGCTCTGAAATCGGCAACCCCTTTGAGCAAAAACCATTAAACAACCTGACCTCTTATTGCGGAATTATTCCGCGGGTCAAACAATCCGGCGGTATTGAGGGCCACACCCATACCGGTCGCGTCAGTAAACGAAGTAATCATCTGCTCAAAGATTATGTCGTGCAGTCTGCTTTTCACATTGGACTTCGTGGCCCGCAACCGCTGTTACAAGATTACAAACGTCGTGATGCAGCAGGCCAACACGCGGACTTTGGGATTGGCCGACGTTTTTTACGTATGGCCATGTGTTTGATGCGAAGCTCGCAAGTTTATCTGCCACCGAAACTGCGCAGCCCTAAAACCCAAATGCAAGAGCGTGCCGGCTATTATCTGACGACGTGGCCGCTGCTGCGTGACAAGTGGAAAAAAGCCCACGCGCATCAACTCGCCTTTGCCAAGAATCAGCCCCTTGGCCAATGGCGCCAAGTTGTACAGGAGCTCTATGATATAAATCTAAAACTATAAGCCCGAGTAAAAAACTGGACTTGGCCTCAACAGTCATAGGTTTTTGTTGCTTCGGCGGACAGGATGGCTAACGAGTTATCTGCCGCAGTGCTCCACGATTGGATGGATG
>JAAEOP010000492.1 GCA_024223125.1 Chloroflexota bacterium | reverse complement strand
AGCTCAAGAAATGCAACTGAGCGGTGTACAGATCGATCCTCCACTTTTCGTGGATATTGCCACCAGTCGCGAAAGTTATTTCTTAGCAGTTCCATATCTACTCCAACATGTCTGGTTCAGTTCCAAAAGTCTTATACATATTGCTGATGCCCATATCTGTTTGTTTTAGGTTCACAATAAAACCCAGAGTGGATGTGATTCCAAAGAACGGCAGAGTTGCTACCCCAGAATCTGTTCCGGTAGTCGTAACTATCATTATTGGTGAGTTGTTATAAGGTTTGATCGTTTCCCCTTGGGCTGATTTTAGAAGAGTGTCACCTAGATTAGCTCCCTGCACACCAGCAAGATAGCCATGTTTACGACTATCAAGGGTAGAACAATCACCTAGTGAATACAGGTTCTCGTACCCTTCCACTTTCATGAAGGCATCAACTTTGACCAAGCCTTTGTCATCTAGAATATTTGGCAACTCAGCTTGCAAAAATTCGGTATTGGGAATCATCCCCACACAGACATAAGCAACGTCTGGCCGCATCGTTTCATTGCTCTTTGAATCCCGATAAACATCGCCATCTTGCGCAAACCGACGGTTGAATTTGACCTTTACCCCTTTCGCAGTTAATTGCTCTAACGCTTTGCGTTGAGCCTTTAGTTTAAAGTTGTCCAGCAATGTGCCGGTTGCATGGGCTAGCGTGACGTCTTTATCGGGGAAGGCGCTAGCGATTTCACCCGCAAATTCGACCCCTACCACGCCGCCACCAATCACCAGAACTGATTTGGCTGATGCCAGAGATTTGTGTTCATCTAGCATTTCCTGGTTGCGCTCGCTGTAGTTAAATGCGGTATTCGACTTTGCTAATGGCAATGTGGGGTAACGACTGCCTGATGCAATGACCGCACGGCTAAAACAAATGGTTTCCCCATTTGTGAGCCTCGCCTCTTTATCATTCATAGACTCAACCCTAGCTTGAATGAACGTGCCGTTGAGAAAATCACGATACAGTTTACGTGGCGTGTTACCTAGTAGTTTGGGGTTGGCAACGTTACGCAGTGTGGCAAAAGTCACTTCAAAATAATTCTTTCTATCGACCAACGTCACATCCACACCACTCTTCGCCAATTTTTGAGTAACGCTCACACCTGCAAAACCCCCACCAATAATGAGTATATCTGTTTGATTTTTCAAAATGAGTTCTCCTCTAAATGCTATGTAATTTCACTTGAGCGCTTACCCAGTGAAACAATTTCTTATAAAGCAGTGTACGCCGCTCCCGTTGATTATTGAATACATAATTCTGCATATTCTTTGCACAATCCTCTACGTTGTATAGAAATAGGTATACTTGGACGCATTATTTTGTTACGATTAGGATATGGAAAAAACAACCCAAAAATTGCAGGAATTAGGGAGATTAATTACTCATCATACCCCCGAAGAAGGTGGGGCACAAACCTCTTTGAGCAACTTGGTTTTGTTTCGTAGTAGTGAAGGGCAACCGCGTCAGCATGAAGTGTACGCGGCGTATTTGCTGATTTTGGTACAGGGAGAAAAGCGTTTACATATTGGGGGACGGCCGTATGATTATAAGGCAGGTGATTATTTAGCGGTGTTTATGCCTATGCTGTTGGAAGCTGAGAGGGCTGAGGTGCCAAAGGATAAGCCGTATTTGATGGCCTGCATCGAAATCGATCTCGACCGAATTGCCAACTTGTTGCTCAAACTCGATAGACTCACCCCATCCCAGTTCCCTATAGAATCATCAAGCGCAAAAGGATTCCACATGGCGGCGATGAGCGATCATTTGCTCGATCCTGTCATTCGTCTTTTGCAAACGCTGGAGAACCCACGCGATATTGCTATTTTGGGTGAGCCGATTGTGGATGAAATTTATTATCGCTTGTTGTGTGACGAGCAAGTTGGTTTTGGTCAGCTTCGCCGCCATCTTGAGCAACGGGGACAAATTCAGGAGATCGCACGGGCTGTTAATTATATTCAGACCAATTTAGATATGGGGGTATCAGTTGAAAAGTTGGCACATGTTTCTAATATGAGTGTGTCTGGTTTTCATCGTACATTCAAAGAAGTTATGCACACGACCCCCTTGCAATATGCTAAAACGTTGAAGCTGCATCGGGCGCGAACGTTGCTTCATGAAGGGCAAACTGCAAGTGAGGCCAGTTTATCAGTCGGCTACAATAGCTCAGCACAATTTAGCCGTGAGTATAAGCGATTTTTTGGTTATCCACCATCGGAAACGCGGCTGGCTGTTCATTAGGCATTTCTTGGACAGGGAATCAGTATATCCAACGGTAAACTGATCGGCAACTCTTTTTATAGAGGCAACTCGCACAAGACAAATCAGGATTTTTGTACAGCATCATTACATCTTGCTGAATGTAGTCAGGCCAGCTATACTTTCATTCTTGTTATTGCAAACAATTGCAATAAAGAGATTTTGTTATGAGCCATGATATGACGGCTATAGCCAGCCAACTAAGGCAAGCAGGTTATCGGGTTACGCCCCAACGCCAATTGATATTGGATGCGATCTGTGTTCTGGGCGGGCATGTAACGCCGGAAGAAGTTTATGAGCAAGTCAAAACCATTACCCCTTCATTAAACCGAGCCACAGTATATCGAACACTCCATTTCTTGAGTGAACAGCGCATTATTACAGTGACACAACTGAGAGACGGCCGTTTCCGGTACGAGCTTGCCGGCAAAAAGCCACACCATCATCTTGTCTGCCAACAATGTGGAGACAGTATCGAAATTCCGCATACGATGTTAAATCAATTTTATAGCCAAATGGAAACGGACTACGATTTCACCATTGATATGAACCACATTTCTTTTTTTGGTTTTTGCGCTCAATGCCGGCATGGCGACAAAGTGTCATGGTGAATAAATGTTAGGTTATGTCCTTTGCTAATATAGTCAGGAATGTGACATGAAATCTTTGCACCAAAATATTTTATTTGCTGTTGTGGCTTTTAGCCTGCTGCTGACAGCTTGTAACGATAACGAGACGGCCGCAGAAGCAGACGGCCGCCCCCAAGTCGTCACCACCGTTTCACCCCTCGCCAACATCATCTACAATATCAGCGGCGATCATATTGCTCTCAGCAGTATCGTGCCCGAAGGGGTCAACTCCCATACCTTTGAACCGGCGCCATCCGACGCTGTTAAATTGACAACAGCCGACCTGATATTCATCAATGGCCTCAATTTAGAACTGCCCACTTTGCGCCTGGCTGAGGCTAACCTAAAAGAAGGGGGTGAGATTATCATCTTGGGTGAGCAAACCATTTCACCGGCTGAATACGTCTATGACTTCTCTTTCCCCCCCGAAGCAGGAAATCCCAACCCCCATTTGTGGACAAATCCTATTTATGCCCTCAGGTATGCTGAAATTGTACGCGACAAATTGATTGAGCGTGATCCAGACAATGCTGATAGTTATCGTCAAAACTTCAATACATTTGCCGGTAAAATCGGGGCGCTAGATGAGGCTATTAAAGCGACGGCCGCCAGCATCCCGGCCCAAAATCGCAAGCTGTTAACCTACCACGACTCCTTTGCTTATTTTGCCCCCCGTTACGGATTTTCAGTGATTGGAGCTGTGCAACCGGCCGATTTTTCTGAACCATCAGCGCAGGAGGTAGCGGGACTGATTGAACAGTTACGGGCAGAAGAAGTCCCGGCCATTTTCGGTTCTGAGGTTTTCTCCTCGCCTGTACTGGATCAGATTGGACGTGAAGCTGGCGTTTCCTATGTGGCGACGCTTCGAGATGATGATTTGCCAGGCGAACCGGGGGCGGCAGATCATTCCTACATTGGTCTGATGGTGTATGACTTGAAGATAATGGCTTCTGCGCTGGGCGGCGATCCCACGCTGATGGATGGTGTAGATAGTGGGAATGTGACGGGTGTGGATACGGCCGTTGATCAATCACAATAATAATGAAACCACTTGTCGAACTTAGAGAACTTAGCTTTGGGTATGGAACCACGCAAGTATTGGATCGTGTGGATTTTCATCTTCATGCCGGACAGTTTGCAGCTTTGGTTGGCCCAAGTGGGTCGGGCAAAACAACTTTTTTGAAGCTGATATTGCAACTGTTACGGCCGTCGCACGGTCAACTCTACTGCCGTGGCAATCCCCCCTTGCGCGTAGCCTATGTACCCCAATTAGAAACAGTAGATTGGAACTTTCCCGTCACTGTTGAAGAAGTTGTCTTGATGGGGTTGACGCAGCGATCCGGCCGTTGGCCCTGGCCTAGAAAAACAGAACGGAAACGTGCCCTGGCTGTTTTAGAGCAATTAGAAATCGCTCCTTTGGCCCCCAATCACATCCGCGATCTTTCCGGAGGCCAACAGCAGCGTGTCTTTTTGGCTCGCGCCCTCATTGCCGAACCAGACCTATTGGTGTTAGACGAACCGACAACCGGCGTAGATATGCGCAGTTCCGAAAGCATCTTTCATTGGCTAGCGCATCTAAACCAGCAAGGCATGACAATTTTACTGACAACCCATGATTTGAATATGGCCGCAGCCCACATCCCCTGGATTGTTTGCCTGAACCAGCGTATTGTGGCTCAGGGAACGCCGGAAACTGTGCTAACGGAAGTCGTTTTAAGCAAAACCTATCAGGGAGAGATGATGGTCATCCGCAAAAATGGCATGATTTTTGTGCAGCAAAAACCCCATGCCCACAGCTACCGGGACCTTATCCCCAAACCGGTGGCTGGTGGTTTGCCAGATCATGATCTATCTGAGACCTGATTGATGGAAACATTACTCACCCCTTTTCAGTTTGAATTTTTCCGCCATGGTACCATAGCGGCCGTTCTCGTGGGTAGTTTATGCGGCTTAATTGGGGTATACATTGTCCTGCGGGGCATGAGCTATATCGGTCATGGTTTGTCACACGCCATTTTTGGGGGCGCTGTTGTCGCCTTTGTTATGCAGATTAACTTTTATGTGGGCGCTGGTTTATGGGGATTTATTGCCGCTTTACTGATTAACCAAACAGTCAAACGCACCCGCATCAACGCCGATGCCGCTATTGGCGTGATCACAACCGCCAGTTTTGCCATTGGAGTGGCTCTTATTTCCCGCTACCGGCGTTTTACACAATCATTTGATGCGGCTCTGTTTGGCAATATATTAGGTGTGACAGCAACAGATGTTTGGGTCATCGTTGGGGTCACAGCCTTAATTGTGCTGGTGGTGGGGCTGCTCTACAAGCAATTGTTGTTCACGACGTTCGACAGTGAGGTAGCCCAGGTTTATGGTGTACCAACAGGGTGGATAGACACCTGGTTTGCTCTCATTTTAGCGGCCGCCATCATTGCTTCCATTCAAATATTGGGAGTAACGATGATTGCGGCTGCCTTAGTAATTCCCGCCATTACCGCCCGACTGCTGACGGACAGTTTCCATCGTATGATTGTGATCTCTACAGGTATGGGTGGGCTAACAGGTCTGCTCGGCATGTATCTTAGTTTTTATGTGGATGTTTCCAGTGGGGCCACCATTGTGCTATTGCAAGCGTTTTTCTTTAGTTTGGCATTGCTTGTCATGTCGCACCGCCGGGCAAATCGCCTTGTACACACGCATATCTAACAACCAGACAGTCTCAATTTTATAACATGGAACTTTATCAGCCTGGAAAACGTTATGAAGGCAGATTATCAACGGCCGCAAGGCCACCCAAACTACAACACGGAGAAATCTGCCATGAAAGAGACAAGCGATAGTGATATTCAGGAATTAAAACAACAGGAGGGACGCAACCGCAAACTGCTCTTTGGTCTGATATGCGGCGCGGCTGTGCTGGTATTGTTATGCGGCATCGTCAACTTCACCTTTTTTGCGACGGGCATGATTTTTGGCAATGTATGGCCTTTCAGTTCCCAAACGAATACCGCTTCGCCTAATATGATCGCTGCTTCCCAGGTGGACCAACCCGCCCAGCCAGCCCCCATTGTGTACGATGCCCGACTTTATAAGCAATCATTTGACGGCCGTAACCCATCCGGCTGGCAAACCTTTACCGATGGTTGGGATGTGCAAAATGGGGTTTATTACGGGACAAATACCCGTTCGGCCGTACCCACAGACGCAATTTATGGCAGCGGTTTTAGCTGGAACAATTATGCCGTTGAAGCCGATGTGACGGCGATGAGCGCCAAAACAGAATCCAACGTGCAGCTGCTATTTCGTTATCAGGGCCAAAATGAAACAGGCCGTTGCACTTTACTAACGGATAAAAACGGCCAACGCCAACTGAAACTGGTCACCCCAGAAGGGGAAAAACTAACCCAGACATTCCATTATGTAACTGAAGAAACGTACCGGCTGCGGGCAACGGCCAACTACCACACCCTTACCTGCGAAATTATTGGCTACCCCGACACCCGGCTGACAACCACAACCAATGTCTTAAACGGTACGGTCGGCTTCAAAAATCGTCACGTCTCTGGGGCCTTTGATAATCTGGAAGTTGTTTTGCTGGATTGAGTTGAAAAAGGTGTGGCTCACAGTTTTTGTAAAACTAACAGGTGAGAAATGCCCAGGATGGCAAAAGGGGTTTTTTCAGAAGCGTAGAGGGTTTTTTTGAGCGTGTGGCCCAGGCGGGGCAGGCGATTCTCGATATTATCATAACCGCCGAAGATGCGGGAATGGTGGATAACTTTAACTGGTAAATTGTGAAACAGCTTCAACAGACTGCCTTTGGTGTAGGTGCGGACGTGGGGAGCTAGTTTATTACGTAAGGAGTTAGGCAGGTAGTTGACTAAGGGGATATTGCCAAATCTGTAACGGCCGCGCCAATAAATACCATGTTGTTCTACCGGATACCAGCGGTTGGGGCAGAAGATGAGAATACGGCCGTTCCCCTTCACCACCCGCACCATTTCCGCTACAGCCATACCATCATCATCTACATGCTCAATCACCTCATTGCTAAAAGCCAGGTTAAAGGTTTCGTCGGCAAAAGGGAGTTGTTCACCCACAGCCTGCACCACGCCGGCGGCCGCGGCCATTGCTTTCACCGCCCGGTCATGTTCCACTTCCAACCCAAACGTATGGGGGCTGAATTCAGAAAAATGATCCAGCCAAGTTCCCAGGCCACAGCCATTGTCTAAAATAACTGCGTCTTCCAACCTGGCCCACTGTTGTACCATCTGAAAGCGGCGCACCTGACCTGAACGCCACACATAACCTGGTTCCCCCCGTAAAGCTGCTTTGTCTGAGTAGGCCATTATGGTAGAGATTGGATAACTCATCTCCAATCTCTATTATTTCACCAGTTCATCATATTTACGGCGGACTTCCCGGATGTCTTGCCAAGTGTTGGCTTTGGGGCTGCCGGGGTTATGACTGGGGTTCCGCAGCAGGTAGCTGGGGTGAAAGATAGGCATGATATGACGGCCGTGCCAATCTAACCATTGTCCGCGCAGCTTCGTAATCCCCGTCTGCCCCAGGAGTGACTGGGTTGCCACATTGCCGGTTAGCAGCATAATGGGCGGGTCTGCCAGACGGACAATTTCTAGCAAATAGGGTTTGTAATGTTCAATTTCCTCATTTGTCGGTTTGCGAAAATTCTTACCCCCTTCCCCTGGCGGCATCCGAAAAACCGAGTTTGTAATAAACACATCTTCATTGGGGTCAAAATCCACCGCCTGTAAAATTTGGTCCAACAACTTACCTGCCCGCCCGACAAAAGGTTTACCTTGAATATTTTCTTGTGGGCCAGGCGCTTCGCCAACAATCATTATTTTTGCCTCTGGATTACCACGGCAAATAACGACATTGGTACCGGCATTGGCTAGAAGATCATCATCCATCTGCATCATCTTTGCCAAAAGATCATCCAGAGAGGTGTAATATTGAGGACGTTCATCAAAAAAACTGTGCTGCATAAGCCTTTCTCCTTTCCATCGTTGGCCCTATTTTACCCCGATTTGAGAACAATTTGTAACGGCCGACAGTCAACAGGACATTGGATATATGACCTTTATGCTGTTGGCATAGCAAACAGAAAATATTATTCTACAGGGGATGTTATATTACTTCTATCTTGACACCAAATGGCATGGGAGCAGTATCATGGAAAATCAAACCATTGACCAGAACAAAATGGTTAACGATGTAACAAAACAGAAGAATGTGGTTTTGAGCTTGAAGGTAACTGGGGCCAAAGAGTGTATTATGGATTTATTGGAACAGATGGATACCATTGAAGGCTTCTCTGTCTTAGAGGGATCTTTTACAACAAGCTTGAACAAACTGTATATGCAGTAATTTATTCATGATGGCAATTGTTAACAACCGTTACGGAAAGGTGACGGTCGTTTTTATTTTACCAAACGGTCAGCCAGCAAAGCCAGGTCTTCCCATTGGTTTTTCCCCTCTCGTATTCGTTTATTGAACTACTCAGGTAACAATGTAGCAGAGGATGAGGCAGTTGGGGAAGGGAAATACCGTGTGACATCTGCCCTGTTTTACGTTTTTTGCACAGAATGAGTTTGTGTTTCGTGGAAATAGGTCAGGAGGAAAAGCCCAACCAGCATCACTCCCAAACTGACAATTTGCCAGAGGTGGTAGCCGTTAGCAGTCAGCCAGGCGTTGTCTCGAAACGCATCTAAAAAGAGACGGGTAGCGCTGTAAATGGTAACGGCCGTCAGGAACAACTGCCCTTCATATTTCCGCCGTTCAACCATCTGCCACCACACCACCAAAGCCAGCAGTCCAGCCAACATCTCGTAAAGCTGCACCGGATGACGACGCAGACCATATTGACTGATGCCCCAGGGCACGGCCGTTAACGTACCAAATCCCGGCCCGCCTAAAAAATCGGCCAGACTAACTGTCATAAAGCCTAAAAGGATGCCCGGCGTTAATGCGTCTAATGTGGCTAGAGGAGGAAGTTGGTGAGCACGGCCGTAAAAAAACGCCACTGTCACCCCAACAATCAGCCCACCGGTAGCATTGTAGCCACTCGTCAACGGCCAGATAATACCCAGCAAATTCTCCTGGTAAGCCGGCCAATATTGCAGCACAAACGTCAACCGTGCCCCCACAAATCCGGCAAAAAGAGCCACCGTTGCCAATGTGTACGTCTTTTGTACATCCAGTTGCAAACGAGTGTCCGCTTTCTCAATGACCGTTAGACACAGCCACGCCCCAAAAATCAAAATCAATCCAGTTGTAGGAAAAACAAGATGTCCGATACTTATTGTTGGAAACATAAAAATGATCAACGGTCAATTATCAATGATCAACCGTCATCCACCGCTTACTAAAAACTGCTCACCGAAAACTGAACACTGAGTACTGCTCACTGCTCCCCCACTTCCGCCAGCAAACTCTCCACCCGGTCTTCCAGCACTGCCTGGGTTACTGTGCCAATGACAACTTCCCGCACCACACCCTCAGCGTCAATGAACAATGTTGTGGGTAAACCGCGCACATCGTAAAGTTGGTTGATGGTCATATCGCTGTCTACTAATAATGGGTATGTCACTCCTTGCTCGGCGGCAAAGTCGGTTACAGTTCGGGCCGATTCGCCTTGATTGACACCAATGATAGCCGCACGGCCGTTATACTTCACACTAGCTTGCTGCAAATGGGGCATCTCTACTCGGCAGGGTGCGCACCAACTGGCCCAAAAGTTCAGCACCACCGGTTGACCACCAGCCGCCGCTGTCTGCATTATCTCCGATAAGGCAACTTGTTCACCCAGCGGCGTTTGCAAGGTAAAGTCAGGAGCCAGATGCCCAACAATCGGCGCTTCTGTTAGCGTAATCGGGCCAGCTTCTGGCGTTACCGGTTCCCGCGAGACAACAATCCAGGCTCCGCCCAGCATAGCAGCAATTATCAATAAAATGATCCATTCAAAACGTGATTTTAACATGCGCCTATTGTAGCTCACCCCGCCCCAAACGCCCGGTGATCAAGCTCACTGTTTTGGTTATCGTTAATCAAATCCGACCTTACGCGCTTTATCGGCCGCTTCAACCCGATCGGCCGCCTGCAATCTCCCCAGAATATTACTAAGGCTTTTTCAAAAATTAAATGATCTTACCCGTTTTGAAAAAGCCTCTAGTACAGCGCGGCGCAAGTCCGTGTGCATCTAAATAGTTTCGCGCTGTACTTAAACAGGTTGGCAGTTTGCATTATTTATTGCACACGCATTTATGCCAACCTGTACTAGCCAATTCCCGAAATGGCATCAATTTGGGATCATTATTTTCTGGAATT
>JAAEOP010000491.1 GCA_024223125.1 Chloroflexota bacterium | reverse complement strand
GCTAACCGCCGGGCAGGGGCAAGTGGTCTTGACGGCCACCACCGGCAAAACCATCAGGTTCAGCGAGGAAGCGGTCAACCCCCAAATCTCCGGCAGCGGGGTGGCGGCGATGAATCTGGGCGCTGAGGGCCGGGTTATTGGCGGCGGCGTAGTCGAGAGCGAGGCCACATTCCTGGTTATTGGCGCCGAGGGCGGTTATTACCGCCGCACCCCCCTGGCCGATTTACCGCTGCATAACCGGGGCGGGCAAGGCGTTTACACCTGGAAGGGCTGGAAAGGCGTGGGGCCGCCGCTTTACAGTGTAGTGGCCGGAGCAGAGGAAGTCATCACCCTACCCGGCGGGGCCAGGGTCAAAGTGAGCGACATCTATCTGGGCGGGCCGGGGCTGAAACCGGCTCAAATTGGGAGTTAACGGCAGTGGTTGCTCTCATTCGTGATGGGGTTGCTGGGGGTCTGGCTTTAACCAGGTGAATTGCCCAGGCACCGCGGTGATGAAAGCTCTGTCAAAAACCACTACACTTCTTTCTGCTGATTAGCAAGGTGAAGTTCAACCACGGTCATTTGCTCCTTTCTTTCTGTCTGTCAGGTTGTTAGATGTGTGGAAAACAAAAAACCCCCTACTAAAAAAACAGAGGGTCAAGCCATTATCAAGCTGATTATGAGGCGGTGATGCTTAGGAAGGAGGTAATTTTGCGGCGAAACAAGGAATTCTTACCTTGGTGGCAAGGTCTACCGTTAGATCCCCCAAAACACCCCGAATATGACTTATGGTGAGATAAACTTGGCCGTACAAGACCCCTTACGCGGCCACAATCGAGTACTGATCAAACTCTACTTGGCTCAATTCATAAGGTGTCCTCAATTGCATAAAGATTTCCTCTGCGCAATCAAGATACTGCTGTCGAACCGGGTCTCCAACAGGCATATGTCGTCCAATTTCATAATGGGCCAAACCTTCATCATAGCGCATCTTCAAATTGCGGGCGTGAGATAAGCTCTTCTGCCACAAGCTAAAAGCCTGCCGAGGGTTACCGACCAACCAGCTATAGAGCCCTTGGTACAAGTATCTCTTAGGCCGGGCGATAGGAAAGGTCCGAGCAAATCGGCGGAGTGCCTGGCAAGATTGGTGGGCCAACTTCCCCAGTTCAAGGGAATTGAAGGGCGTCTCATCATCGGTCAAAGTTGTTTCCCATAAGCGCAGATATACCTCGGCCACATTGGCATAGCCATCGAAGGCGAAGACCGCCGTGGGAGAGGATTGAGCGATCAACCGCATCGCTGTGTCAGCCGCTTGGTGGGCGTGTTGTAACCGCTCCTGACGCAAATAAGCCACGGCCAGCAACCCATAACTAAAAATTTTAGTCGGGCGGGCCGTATCAGATAGGGATGACAGGGCTGCCTCCAAAAGATTGAGCGCCTCATTGTCCTGGCCGAGCCGCAGCATCGTTGCGCCTTTTCCCAGTAGCCCCCACGCTTTTTGCAGAACAGCCCCACTGTGGTCGGCCCTGGTATAAATATCCTCAAATAGCTCTTCACTTTGGGTAAATTCGCCCTGGTAATAAAACACCCCGGCTAATATAAATCTACTTGTTAGCCCTTGATGCCGATCACCCAGTTGCTCAAATATCTCATTCGCCCGTTCAAGCTGTGCCTGCATCTTGCCCCACTGGCCAACCCCAAGATAGTAGATTCCGGTAGCTTCCAAAACAAAGCCCAACGTATGAAGGTGGCCTGTATCCTGAGCGGTTTCCAAGGCTCGATCTTGATATAATTTGGCCAGAGGATGGATGGGGATAACGCCAATGAGGACAGACAGGCCGCCATAGAGTCGGGCCAATAATGGAGAAGGGCCGGCTTGTTCGGCCAAATTGAGGGCTTGCAGACCGGCATAGATGGCTGATTTCTTTTCATTGAGATTGTAGTATATTCGGGCCAGTTGCCAATAGACGCGGGCTGCTTCAAGCAAGTTG
>JAAEOP010000490.1 GCA_024223125.1 Chloroflexota bacterium | reverse complement strand
TATCCTCAAATAGCTCTTCACTTTGGGTAAATTCGCCCTGGTAATAAAACACCCCGGCTAATATAAATCTACTTGTTAGCCCTTGATGCCGATCACCCAGTTGCTCAAATATCTCATTCGCCCGTTCAAGCTGTGCCTGCGTCTTGCCCCACTGGCCAACCCCAAGATAGTAGATTCCTGTAGCTTCCAAAACAAAGCCCAATGTGTGAAGATGGCCTGTATTTTGGGCGGTTTCCAAAGCCCGATCTTGATATAATTTGGCCAGAGGATGTATGGGGATAACGCCAATGAGGACAGACAGGCCGCCATAGAGCCGGGCCAATAATGGAGAAGGGCCGGCTTGTTCGGCCAAATTGAGGGCTTGCAGACCGGCATAGATGGCTGATTTCTTTTCATTGAGATTGTAGTATATTCGGGCCAGTTGCCAATAGACGCGTGCTGCTTCAAGCAAGTTGACGGTATTTTGAGGCAATCTACTGAAGCGAGCCGACCAGAAACGGTGAAACAACTGCCGCATGAGCTGACCCAATAGACCTATCGTCAGTTTCTCTCCGGTTGTAGGCAGCGACCGACCCAAAAGGGTCAATGCATGCTGGAGATGGTCGCGACTCTCTGTCAATCGGCCCAACTTATCGTAAGCTTCTCCCACTTGTCGCTCCCAAGTAGCTTGCCGTAAATGTTTGCCGGGGTATTCACGACGGTCATCCAGCTCCATGGCTCGGCTGAAAAAGTCGATGACGGCCTGGTTTGCATAAGTTTGTCGGGCTTGCTCACCGGCTTTTTCCAGGTAATCAATAGCCTTTGACCTTAGCCCGGCGGCCTGGAAGTGCCGGGCCAACGGCACGGCTACTTTCCCGGCCTGCCGGCCATACAGTTGCTCCAAGGCGTTACCGACGGCCCCGTGCAGGTAAATTCTTTCCGCTTCGTCCAGACTGTTGTATAAATATTTCTGAAACAGAATGTGACGAAAACGATATTGAGATACCCGCTGCCGACTAGAGTCCAACTGGCGGCTGCTTTCGCCGGTCACCAGCCGATGTTTCCGCTCTAGCTGATTGCTTAACCAACTAACCATCTCTCGCTCAGTAATGCCCTGCACCTGGGCCACCACTTCGGCGGTAAAAATTTCTCCCTCGATGCCGGCTATGCTTAAAGTCTGGCGTAAATTCTCCGGTAGACGACCGATACGTTCGGCAATCACCCCTTCAATTTTGGTGGGCAGGGTCTGCCAATCTAACGTTGGGCCTTCAACCCAGCGGCCTTGTTCATCCTGAACTAAATCCCCCCGCTCTTGCAACATCTGCAACATTTCAGTGGTGAACAGGGGGTGGCCGCGACACTGTTGGTAAAACGCCTCCCGAAAAGTGGGGGACAGATAGTGTGGCTGTGTATCCAAAAAGGCATCGACGAACGCCTTCTCCCCGGTTTGTCTTAAAACCACTTTGATATCACCAAAATATTGCTGAAATTCGTTGATTACGGACTCTAAGGGATGCCGATCCCCATTGCGGCCAAGGGTCACATCTGTGGGGCGGTAGCAACCCAAAATTAAGATTGGGCTACTGTTGAGTTGCCGCCCCAGGTGGAACAAGAGGTTGATAGAACCGGTATCGGCCCATTGCAAATCATCCAGCACCAGAAGTAGAGGGTACTGCCGGGCTAAGGCTTCCAAAACCTTGACATACTGGCTAAAGAGATCAACCTGTTTAAGGCCGGGCTGTTCCTTTGCCGCCGCTTTTCTGGTCAGGAAACTCTTGAGATAGCCTACCCAGGCCCGGTCGTTGGCCATAGC
>JAAEOP010000489.1 GCA_024223125.1 Chloroflexota bacterium | reverse complement strand
CCAATCTCTCTCGAAACATTTTCCAACAGATTCTTTATTATATCATCCGGCCTAACGCCTTCTGCCTGACCTTCAAAGTTGAGCAGCAGGCGGTGGCGCAAAGCGGCCGCAGACACGGCCGCCACATCATCAAAACTAACATTGTAACGGCCGGCCAGCAGGGCCGTAATTTTGGCTCCCAATACCAACGCCTGCGCCCCACGCGGGCTGGAACCATAACGCACATATTGGTTTACCAGCGGCGCTGGACTACTGCCAGGGTGCGAAGCCACAATCAAGCGGCTGATGTATTGGCTGATATGGGCGGCAATGGGAACCTGACGGGCTAACTGCTGCATGGCGATCAGACGGCTGCCGTCGGCTGTGATTTCGGTTACGGCCGTCTCCTTTCCTGTCGTCCGGGCAATAATCTCAGTCAACTCTGCGGCCGAGGGAAAGCCAACATTAATTTTGAAAATAAAACGATCTAACTGCGCTTCCGGCAGAGGATAGGTTCCTTCCTGCTCAATGGGGTTTTGCGTCGCCAGCACAAAAAAAGGTTCTGGCAGGGGGTAGGTATGGTTGCCGGAGGTGACAGTATGTTCCTGCATCGCTTCCAGCAAGGCGGATTGGGTCTTGGGGGTAGCCCGGTTAATTTCATCGGCCAGAATCAGGTTGGCAAAGACGGGGCCTTGTTGAAAGCGGAATTGCCGACGGCCGTCGGCCGCTTCCTCCATAATTTCTGTGCCTGTGATGTCGGCCGGCATCAAGTCAGGCGTAAACTGGATACGGCTAAAATCCAGACTCAACACCTGCCCCAACGTGCGAATAAGCATCGTTTTGCCCAGGCCGGGAACTCCTTCCAACAACACATGCCCGCTGCTGAGAATACCTACCAGCACATGCCGCACCACGTCCTCTTGTCCGACAATGATTTTACCTACTTCTGTTTCTATGTTTGCGGCCGTTTCTCGAAACTCAGCCACAGAAAGTTCATTTATACCAACAGTTAAAGTTTGCATATTTTTTCAATTAGTTACTGGCGCATACAGACGTAATTTGGGGATGTAACGAAAATCTTTTAATCAGGAATAGCCAATTTATGGCTAAGACTAAACGTTTCCATTAATTGCACAAAATATTCTGAAAGGGTTGTATTAAGGGGAAATATATGGATTAGAGAGAGATGTTTCTTAATTTGATGAAGTTCTGTTTTGTTTAAAGCGCCATAATACAATTCAGCTTGCGTGATCACACTGATAGCCAGTTGTGTCTGCCCTATTTTGCGTAATTCTTCCGTAATGCGCGTATTGTTTTTGTAAAACTCAATGAGGATATTGGTATCGAGCAGTATCATTGTCGTTTGGGCCATGCTTGTTGTCGGATATCATTTATGTTAATTTGACGTTCCTGCCATAATCCGGCCAGTGAAAAAAAATCAGCCATTTCTCCATTTTCCTCACTGATTTGTGGTTGATTTGCCCGATTCAATTCAACGTCTTTAACAAAATCCAAAGCCTGTAACAACTCCGAAAGCATTTTAGCTTTTTCCTCATTGTCAACCGTTATAGTTATTGATTCCATTTTTTCTCTCCACGTTTATTGATTTTTCGTAACCATTCAGGTGCCCGGTACTTCATTACCAAGTCTACTGGAGTAGCACACTCGTTTATAAGTGCCGGGCACCTTGGGGGAGTGAATGGTTACGATTTTTCCGATTTATTTTAGCACATAAAGTTATTGCCCAGGTTCCAACGAGGAAAAATAATCCCGGACGTACCCTTTTAACCCCAGCGGGATGTAATCATCCTGTAGAGCTTCATTGGCGGCGTCACGGTAGTCGCCGTAGACCTGGGTGTAGGGAACAACGCTGGTTTCGTCACTGAATTCGGTGGGGGTTTCGTTGAGCAGAGAGCCGCAGTTGGCCGGGTTAGCCACACATTCGGCCGGAAGCTCCACCTCTACCCCTTCAAAACCGCTCAGGTCGCGCAGTTCGGGCACGTATACATTTTCGGTGTGACCGCCGCCAGCGCTGGGGCCGCCCAACTCGCCGCCTTGTTCGTTGCCCTGGCCTTGCCCTGGCCCTTGTCCCTGCCCATTGCCGTCACCCTGTCCAGGGCCGGGAATTTCGCCCAGACCTTGATTTTGATTGGGGTTGGCACGGCCGTCATTG
>JAAEOP010000488.1 GCA_024223125.1 Chloroflexota bacterium | reverse complement strand
GTGGGGGTTGCGGCCGTGATTGGCCTCTTCTTTTTAACGGCTGGACTTATTATGGAGTACCGGCGGCGTTCTTATCTCCGCTAAATTAAGCTGCCAGATTTGTGCTAACTGCCCTCGTTCGGCCGCCAGTAGCAGATGTTTGTCCGGCCAGTAGGTTAGGGCAATGAGAGGGCGATTGGTTTCGGCCAATGTCTGCCAATGTATCAGGTCTGTGGTGCGGGCAATTGTATAAACGGGGAAGCCAAACGTTTGCGATTCTAAAACGGTAATTAAACTGTCGCCAACTGGTACCAGGTAATGGTAATTGGTGTAGGATGGGGCATCGCGGTAGGTTACCCCAATTTTGCTTTCCGACGGCAGATCATAAACCTGGTGCTCACGGCCGTCCCAGGCGTAAATTGTGTGGCGGTCAGCGCTGACGGCCAGGAGACGGTTTTGGAATTCAACCAGTCGGATACGCTGTAATTCATCTGGGAAAATAGGCTGCCAGTTACGGCCGTCATCCTCACTCCGCAGCAATTTCATCATCCCCAACGGGTCTTCATTGATGGTAGCATACAGGTCGCGCTGGTAACGGATGATGTCATAAGCGCGGTAGCCGCCTAAATCTTTGAGCAAGTTCCATTGCCGGCCGTCATCTGTACTGCTAAAAATCTGGGCGGAAAATTGATCATCGCCGATGGTAGCGCCCACGGCCGTAAACAACTCCCCATCCTCATCCTGCCACAACCCCCAACTATGCACCACGTTCGTCAACCCTTGCACCGGATCACGGAACTTTTGCCAGGTATCGGGCAGGGTAAAGGTGTAATTGTTTCCGGCCGTCCAATCATCTTTACAGCAAGGGTCTGTGCCCACAATGTGCAAATCGTGCCCATCCCACAACATGTCATGGATGCCTTGTTCGTCTGGCTGGCCGACGGCCGTTAACCCATCCCCCGCAAAACTGACTACTAACGCCCCATCCGTTTCTGCTGGCCGGGCGCTGCTTAAACCGACGTACAGAACATCCTCGGCCGGTTCCATCACATATGCTCCAAAATGTTGGTAATCTGGGATGAAACCGCTTTGCTGCTGGAACCATTCAAATAGAAAACCGGGTGGGAAAAGGGGTTCTAACGGGGGTGTTTGGGACAGGTGTAAGGTGGCGGGTTGGGCGGAGGTTACGGCCGTAAACAATATTAGAAAAAGCATCAGGATAGCGGCCGTAAAAATAGCCAGATGACGATAAGGTACAGCCATGTTCAATTAACAACTCAGACCCACATCGGGGCGATATGCCTTGAATACAATGCCTTGCATTTTGGCCTGGATAGCTGAGCGGCCGTTTCCAATACAGTTCCCCCGACCGGCACAGAAAGCCTTTGCGCCAAATCAACCGCATATTCCTCAAAAATAAGCGGGCCAAGATACTGGTCGTAATATTCAGGTATGGCCCCGATAAAAGCTGTGTGAGAATCAACCATTTGCGTTCGTACTCTATTCAAAACCACATCGTAGAATTGTTATTTGCCGTCCCAAAGGCCGCTTCAGTGGGCACGGGCCGGTCAGCTTAGCTTGAACAAACGTAATGAACCAAACGATCCCCGAACTCGCGCTCCACTGAAAGCTATGTTAGGCTACTTTCTAACAAGCTCCATTAGTATAAACTGACTTCTGAGTCAATATCTCTGAATAATTCCAGCATATTTTTGATGTGTGCTAGAAACTCATCACATCTTTGTTTCATTTCCAGCAAAACGTCTAAGTCGGCTTCGTTTAATGATTTCTTCGAATTCTGGTATTTCTGTGAAAACTCATTCCCTGGCATAACGATGGAAAGTTTATCGTTTAACTTATCCAAGCCAGATTCACTAAATGATGGTAACAATTTATCTAATTCTGGCTTTGGCTCTTTTGCCTTGTGTATTAGCAGTTCAACAAACGCATTAATGATTGATATTGACTGTCTCAAGTTGTATTGAACAAAGTAACCATTAATCATTACTTCATCAACTGTACTCTCTGATTGAAACAAACTTCCAATTATGCAGTATGTTATGGCTACACCCTTTCGAACAGTCATTAACCAAGAGAGTTGTTCTTGATCAATTCTTGATTTTGCATTCGAGAACAACTCTGCGCAAAGGGAATCGATTTGTTCTAGAGAAAAGAAAATTCCTGACAGTTTCCCCAAGGGTAAATCATTGTCATTTGAGATAGGAATGGATTCCTTATAACTGTGCACAAACCTTTCTACATCTCCAGATATAGAAAATTTCTCCCTAACTTTATCTGTGCAATCTTGGTGCAAATCTTGGAAATCCATTTTTGTCTAAGGTAGCCTAACAAGTGTTTAGATGTAGCCGGTGAGAGACATGCCGCCCACGGTGATGAGTAGGAGGAGGGCGCTTATACGGCCGTTACGCGCCAACTTCTCTTGCAACTTTCCCATCTGGGCCAATTGTTCTGGGGAGGGTGGCCCCTGGTTGGCGGCCATTTCCTGACCCAGCGCGGCTACCTTTTTTGTTAGCGGGCCGGTGGCAAAAAGGCCGTGCAAAAAAGCGGCAATGCCGGCCAACGCGCCAATGGACAAAGCAATACCGACTGGGGTTGTGATCCAATCCATATTAAAATGGCCTGAACGCACATCAAACAGATAGAGGCCAGAGAGTGTGGTGAGGAGGGCAACGGCCGTCATAAACGATGGCATTTTCCCTGGCCCACTCATTTGCTGCATGACCTGACCGCCGGCCGGCCCCGATTTTTGCGCCGCCGGGGTCACAAACCCCGTCAATAAAAACGCCCCGCCAGCCCAGGCTACCCCGGCTAAAATATGGGTGAGTCGCATTAGGATGAGTAAGAATTGCATTGTTTTCTCCTTTTTTTTCGTAATCCGTAAACCGTTATCCGTAATCCGTTATCAGCTAACACGGAACACGGATCACCGTGTCAACTTCCGATATGTAATCCGATGCGGCCGATCGGCCGCATCTCCCAACCGCTTTTTCCGGTCTGCTTCATATTCACTGTAACTACCAATAAACCAGTGGGCCTGGCTTTCCCCTTCAAAAGCTAAAATATGGGTGGCGATCCGGTCTAAGAACCAGCGATCATGGGAGATGACAACGGCCGAACCGCCAAAATTATCTATCGCCTCTTCCAACGCCCGCAGTGTGTTCACGTCCAGGTCATTGGTCGGCTCATCTAGCAGCAGCAAATTGGAGCCTGATTTAAGCAGTTTGGCCAGATGCACCCGATTGCGTTCGCCGCCAGACAAATCGCCGACCTTTTTTTGTTGATCGCTGCCGCTAAAGTTGAAACGGCCGACATACGCCCGTGAATTCATACGCCGTTCGCCCAATTGCAATGTGTCTTGGCCGTCAGAAATCTCCTCCCAGACTGTTTTATCGGCCGCTAAATCATCCCGGCTCTGGTCAACGTAAGCCAGTTTCACCGTGTCGCCGACGCGCAACGAGCCGTTGTCTGGCTGTTCCTGCCCTACAATCATGCGGAACAAAGTCGTTTTCCCGGCTCCATTGGGGCCAACGACGCCAATGACAGCGCCCGGCGGAATGTCAAACGTCATCCCTTCCACAAGCAATAAGTTGTCATACGCCTTGCTCACATCTTCCGCCCGCACAACAATATCACCCAGGCGTGGGCCAGGTGGAATGTAGATTTCCCGATCTTCTTTGGCTTGTTCAAAATCCTGGTTGAGCAAATCGTTGTAGCGGTTGATGCGTGCTTGTGATTTGCTCCGCTTCCCTTTGGGACTCATCTTGATCCAATCCAGTTCACGCTGCAATGTTTTTATGCGGGCGCTTTCCTTCTTTGATTCATGAGCCAGCCGCTCTTGTTTTTGTTGCAACCAGGAGGTGTAGTTGCCCTGCCAGGGAATGCCATAGCCGCGATCCAGCTCCAAAATCCAACCGGCCACATTATCCAAAAAGTAGCGGTCATGGGTAACGGCAATGATGGTTCCAGGGTAAGCTTGCAGATGACGTTCCAGCCAGGCAACGGATTCAGTATCGAGATGGTTGGTCGGTTCATCTAGCAGCAAGATGTCGGGTTGTTGCAGCAGCAAACGGCACAAAGCCACCCGCCGCCGCTCACCGCCAGAAAGGATAGAAATCGGCGTGTCTCCTGGCGGTGTTCGTAAGGCGTCCATCGCCAGTTCCAGACGGCTGTCTAAATCCCAGGCGTTCATATGGTCAAGTTTATCTTGCAATTTGCCCTGCTCTTCGATGAGGTCATTCATCTCCTCATCCGTCATTGGTTCGGCAAATTTCATATTGATGTCATCGAATGCTTTCAGGGCGTTTACAACCTCTTGCGCCCCTTCTTCGACCACTTCGCGCACGGTGCGAGACTCATCTACCAGTGGTTCCTGTTCCAGATAGCCGATGGTGAAACCGGGGGAGATATGAGTTTCGCCGATGTGATCGGTATCTATCCCAGCCATGATTTTGAGCAGGGTAGATTTACCGGAACCATTCAAACCAAGTACGCCTATTTTGGCGCCGTAGAAGTAGGAAAGGGAAATGTCTTTTAGAATTTGCTTGTTGGGGGGAACAATTTTGCCCACACCGATCATGGAATAGATAATTTTTTTATCGTCGGTTGTCATAGATTCTCGCTTTTGTGTTTGGTTGGATGGTGCGGTTTGAAGGCCGACCATAACAAGTTGTTGTGGCGGGTATTATACTACGGCCGTGCTTCTTGCGCTTTGACAATTTTCCATGAAGAGTGGACAAGGGGGACGTTGTTTGAGTGTAATTACGTAATTACGTAATTACATAATTACGTAATTACATAATTACCCAATCATTAAACGGCTACTACGCGGTGGGGCCAGGCAGCGCTCCTAACTGCTGCAAAAGTCCCAGCGAATCCCATTCAACCCAGGATTCTTTAATTTTGCCATCTTGCAAACGGTTGATGGACAGGCCGGTAACAGAGATTTCTTTGCCAGATGCGGGGATACCCATAAATTCCCCTTGCTGCGTACCGTGCGCTTCCCAACGGGTGACAACTTCGTTTCCTTCGGCAAGCTGATCTTTAACGGTGAATTCAATATCGGGGAAGGCGTGGGTTGTCAGGTTGACCCAATCCTTGAACCCTTTACGGTCTGGCGAGACGCCGGGTAATCCGCTGCGGGTAATATAATCAGACGCATACAGTTCTTCAACAGCGTCTAAATTATGCTTGTTCCAGACGACTTCGTAGGATTTTTGAACAACATCTTTATTGCGAGCGAGTGTCATTTTCTTTTCTCCTTGCGCATAGGGGGTGGGGTGTGAGCTACTCTTATTTGAACGAAACTAAATAGTATTAATAACAATAGGCAATCACCTCCTCTATTTGGCGGCTAGTGGTTGGTAACCATTCACTCCCCCAAGGTGCCCGGCACTTTTAAACGAGTGTGCTATTCCAGTAGACTTGGTAATGAAGTGCCGGGTACCTGAATGGTTACAGTGGTTGTTACCAGCCACAAACAACTAGCCGCCATTCACTTCTAAACGCTTAACTGCCGCAGCCCGCTTACTGCTTCTGTGCCCAGGTTAAAAAGAATGAGGCGGCGGCGGGCATCTTGTAAAGCGTGGGCGTCGCCAATGGCCTGGGCTTTTTCTAAGGCGCCAAAGGTGAGGCTGGTTTTGTTCAGACCGGCCGTGTCGGGAATAGGCAGGTCGTGAAGCGGCTCGGAAACAAGTTGGATGAACAGACCATTACCTTTGTCCCCTTTATGTAACTGGCCGGTTGAGTGCAGAAAGCGGGGGCCGTAACCGACAGTTGTTGCCAATCCTGTTTGCTGCTCCAGGTGGGTACGCAGGTGTTGCAGCGCTTTGTCCGTGGCTGGTGTCTGCGCCATGTAGGCTTGTACGGCAACATAATCTCCCGGCCGACCCTGTGACAGGAAAGCGGCCAATGTTGCTTCTGTGGGTGGCTCGTACTCGCCTAAAGGTAGTTCTCCCTTTTCTTTGTAAGCTGCCACCATCTCCCGCGCCCGAATTTTTGCCGCTTCTACATCGGGTTGATTAAAGGGGTTGATTTGCAGCAGGTGTCCAACTACGGCCGTACCCATCTCCCACAAAAAGAACTGCCCGCCCACATCATACAGGTCTGCCAGGTGGAGGATGATGACCGGGTGTCCGGCCTGGATGAGCGCTTGCACGGCCGTGTCATTCATCGTATCGTCTTGCAACCGCAGGTGAACAAAGAACCGGTCAGCGCCATAACTGTCTGGCGAGGCAACCGTTTCCGCCAGTACTGGCACAATTCCCTGCCCCTCTTTGCCTGTACTTTCGGCAATGAGCTGCTCTGCCCAATCCCCAAAACTTCGTAGGGCCAGGGAGGTGATGAAGGTGATCTTGTCACGGCCGTTGCGAGCCATCTCACCTAATACAGCCCCTAATGTTGCTCCCAGATTGTCATGAATCAGCGTGTTGTGGCCGGGTTCCGTATTGCTGGCCATGGCGGCTGCTCGCGCCAGCAATGTGTCCAGGTCTGTGCCCACCAGCGCGGCCGGTACCAGGCCAAAGTAGGACAGCGCCGCATAACGGCCGCCAATAGTTTTATCATTGATGAAGACTTGGCGGAAGCGATAATGGTGGGCAATCGCTTCCAAAGGCGAATTGGGATCAGTGATAGCTACAAAGTGACGGCCGGCTGCCTCTTCGCCGACGGTATCTATCATCCGGTTGTAAAAATAGTTAAAACCTGACAACGTTTCCACCGTACTTCCCGATTTCGTAGCCACGATAATTAAGGTTTTTGCCAGGTCAAGCTGACGATTGAGGGCTTCAATTGCCTCCGGGTCTGTGGTGTCTAAGACGCTTAATTCCAGGTAAGGGTAAGGCATGTACGGCGGCCGGGCTGGTTTGCCAAAGGTGTTGTGGAACAGTTCTGGGGCCAGACTGGAACCGCCCATTCCGATGAGTAGCGCCTGGGTGAAGCCATCTTCCCGAACGGCGTGGGTGAATGTTTGTAGGCGGTGGATATTGTCTTGCATAACGGCCGTGACATGCAGCCAACCCAACCTGTTTTTTATTTCATCCGGTTCCGATTTCCAAACTGTGTGATCATGCACCCAAATACGAGGCATGATCTCATCTTTGCTCAAAGTTGCCAATGCCTCGTTGACACCGGCTTGATAAGAACCCAGATGTGTTTCCAACCGCTGCCAGTGATTTTCCAGAGCGTCCCGTTTCTGGCTAATACTTTGTACAACGGACTGAAACTGCTTTTCAGAAGCGATAAGATAATCACGCTGCAATTGGGTGGTGATGGCGTTCAGATCAATGTCCAATCCAGCTAATCGGGCCAGGTGCGTCCGGGCGTCTTCCAGATTTTCGGTCAGGGTGGGTGCAGCTGTGCCATGATCCAGAAAAGCGTTGAGGGTAGCCAGCGAAAAGGTGGTAACGGTATCGGGGCCAATCAGGGAATCCACGTAAAGGGTATCAGGGTAGGCAAAGTTGCGCGGCGTAGTGCGAGTCCATTTGGGGCGCAATACCCGTGCCCCACGCCGGGTTAGTTTTTCCCAACGGGGGCCGCTGAATATTTGTTGGAAGCGGTCATACAACAGTTTAGCCATCGCAATTGCCGTCTGCCCACACAGGTCTGGTTGCCCAATCTCCAACAGGGCTTCGTCAACGGCGCTGTCAATGGCGCTGACAGAAAATGAGGCCACGGCCGTCGGTGTAAAGCGCCACATACTATGATGCTCAAACAGATATTCCAATCCGGCGATATAAGCCTGGGCTGCTCGCTCATATACATCTATCGAAAAAACGTGGGTGATATTGACACTTTGCCCATCGCCGATGAGTGTTCTGACTGCTTCGAGTCCGGCCATTGTCGCCGGTACTTCTATCATGATATTGCCTCGTTCAGATAGGGCAGCCAGATGGCGTACTTCGGCCACAGTCTGGGCGGCATTATGGGTTAGCGCCGGGTCCAATTCGTGGCTGGCAAAGCCATTTAACCAGTCACTTTCTGTGAAGATGGTATGCAAATAATCGGCCGCTATCTGGACATCGTGGGCCATCAATTTGTCACGAATCTGTTTGGCCGGATGGCCGGCAGCCACTTCTTGCCGCATCGCTTCATCATAATCGGCGGAAGCGATCATCGCTTTCTCAAACGTAGCGGCGTTGGCCGTGACGCCTTCAATGCCATCGCCAATCCACTTCCGTAATTCCCCGGATTGGATAAAAGAACGGCGCATATGGTTGAGCCAGGGCGATTGACCTAACTCATGTAATTGGTGTAGGTTGGTCATGTTTCCCTCCTAGATTGTGTTGCTTTAATGTAGGCTGTATTGCCTGGAATGGCAGCTTTGTGGGGCATAAAGTTTTTATAACATTTCCATTATAAACGAAAACCAGGCGCAACGGGCGATTTTCTGCATCAGAATTCAGGCAAATCCAACCTGTTCTATAAATAAATTGTCACGGCGAGAACCTGGCCGGAAAGTCGCTCATCGAAGACCTGGCCATCGGCATTATTCAGGCCACTAATTTGACAAGCGGTGCGGGCGGCATAAACGGTGTTTACCGTGACGCCGACTTCATTCACGCTATCTGGCATGGTGTGGGATCGAATGGTAAAGCGCTGTTCATCATGCCCTCGGCCGAATATTATTACTTGAGCGATGCCGACTTGGGCGCATTGATTGCCTACCTGAAAACCATTCCGGCCGTAAACTCGGCCCTGCCGCGATGCCCCGACCCAGTATTGGACAGATAACCGATGATGAATTGGCAGCGATGTGGCTGTTTATACAATCGCTGCCCGCAGTAGAGACGGCACAGTAAAAATGACAAAACAAAGGGGGCAGCTATCACCGATCGGTGCAAAAACGCTACCCCTACCGATGAGGTAAAAAAGGCTATTACTTCTGGGTCGGCATTTATGCTCTCTCGTTGTTCTCGCCAATACCTCAATGTTCCTTGGGGTCTCGTTTGTAGTTTTTTTGCCATGTTGCTATTCATAGTACAATATGGATGGTTAGGCTACTCTTTGGATCAAACGATGACCATCCCCGAAAACTGTGAGGTCTTAAGTTAACAACAATTGCATGTTATTTTTTCGGAAACTAAATCTACAAATTGGTAAATTGCTGATGGATGGGTCTCGGGGAAGAAAATGTTAGAGATTGGAGATAAGTTATGAGCAGTGAAACGACATCTGAAACGCCGGCAGTTAATATACGACCCAACGCTGGCCGACGGTTTGCCCAATTTTTGGGACGCTTTCTAAAGGCGCTTATCAAACTTTTGTTTGTCCTGGTTATTATTGTTGGCGTGGGGTACATCAGTTATTTAGTTGTGCAAGAATTACAGCGTTCCTTTAACGTTGTCAGCGGCCGGGTAGATTACAATTTGGAACAGGTTATGGGCCTGGGTCATGATATAGGTGATCTGGAACAAACGGTTGTGGCGGAAAATGCGGCTCAAGATGTGCGTCTGGCCGAATTGGAAACGTACCTGGACACGACATTGGCGGAGGATCTGACCCGGCAGGATGAGATGTTAACGCAGCAGGAAGCGATGTTGGCGGCTATGACGCTGCAATTGAATGGTTTGATGACAGATACAGCGTCGATGGACGGCCGTATCACAGCCCTTAATGATGGGGTTGTCGCTTTGCAAAGGGACATCAATGATAACAACGGCCGTTTGGATGACTTAGGTGGCGAGTTGGATACGATTTCCAACAATAATAATACGCTCTCTACCCAGGTAACTGGATTACAAACATCCATAGATGAACTGCCGCTGCAAGATATTGAGCAGATGCGAACGGTGGTGACATTGTTCCGGGTGTGGGAGATGGTTACTCGTGCCCGACTGCGATTGCTGGAAAATAATGTGGGTTTAGCGACCGTTGATACCACCCAGGCTTTAGCCGCGCTAGAAGCCATTACCACTGCTGAGAATACAAATCCTGATCTGCTGCCCAATCTAGCCCTTGTCCAGGCGCGTATGACGTTGGCAAATGCCAATTTGCCTGATAATCCGGCCCAGGCAGCTTTAGACCTGGAAAGTGTTTGGGCGGAACTGGATGTGACGCTGGCGGAATTGTTAGGTTTAGAGTTGGTGGAAACGGCCGTGCCCTCCACCGACCAGACCCCCGAACCCACTGTTACCCCCACATCTGATGGATAACTGTTTGTATGATTTATTCAGTTTGCAGTTTAAGCAAAACCCATTCCCCACATTTGCCCAGATGCGGGGTCATGATCCTGTTTACAAACAACTTTCCCCTAACGGCGTAACAACCTGGTATGTGACGGGTTATGAAGATGTACTGGCGGTCTTGAAGGATAATGATCGCTTTGTGAAGGATGCACGCCAGGCACGGCCGCAAGCGAAACGGCCGTCCTCCTCCCAACAACCCTCCATTCAGCAGCTCATCAACCAGAATATGCTTTTCTCCGACCCACCTGACCATACCCGGCTGCGAGCGTTGGTTAACCAGGCATTTACCCCGCGCCGCATTGAACAAATGGACGGCCGTATACAAGCCATCACCAATCATCTACTCGACAAAGCGGCCGTGGCTGGACAAATGAACCTCATTGCTGATTTTGCCCTGCCTTTACCTGTTATTGTTATTTGTGAATTGCTCGGTATTCCCGCGGCCGATCAAGAGGATGTGACCGATTACTCTCAGGCGATCATTTCGCCGCGCAGTCGGGGATTAAGCTCCCGCGAACGAAAGCAAAAAATGCGGGCGCTTGTCGCTTATCTACAACAGATGTTTGCCGACCGCCAACAGCAGCCCCAAGATGATTTGGTAACAGCTCTAGTGCAAGCTGAAATGGCCGGGGACAAGCTGAATGAAGCCGAACTTTCTAGCATGGTGGCTTTACTGTTGGTGACGGGGCATGAAACGACAGTAAATCTGATTGGCAATGGTGTGGTTGCTTTGCTGCACCGTCCCCAGCAGTTGCAATTGCTTTTGGCGGATGGGGGGTTATGGGAAATGGCCGTTGAAGAACTCCTCCGCTACGATGGCCCTGTAGAAACATCTACCACCCGCTGGGTACGCCGTGATTGTGAATTCCGGGGACAGCAGATGAAACAGGGGGACATTATGCGGGTTGTTCTGGCTTCGGCTAACCGAGACGGCCGTTGTTTTGCCGCTGCTGATAAATTAGACATCAACCGTGCAGATGTCAGGAAACATCTCGCTTTTGGGCATGGTATCCATTATTGTTTGGGTGCGCCGCTGGCCCGGCTGGAAGGGCGTATTGCCCTGCGTACCCTGTTTACGCGCTTTCCGACATTGCAATTGGCTGCGCCTACGGCCGAATTGAAATGGCGTTCTGGCGTTCTCTTTCGCGGATTAGAGTCGCTGCCCCTGAACTGGTAAATTATGTGGCAGATAAATCTGCCGCTACAATTGCAAAGTCGGCCTTCGCCGACTAGAATCCCAGTCCACGAAGGTGGACTTTGCAGACGTTGCCGCGAATTTATTCGCCATACCCATGACAAATATCCACCCCGCTTTGGTATCTTCCTCACCTAACCGGATGGTGCAAAAGCAGATATAATACCGTTGGTTATAAAGCCAATTAAAAATCCACTATTTTGTAGAACTGATTAACTCGCAGTCTGCAAGGAGGCAATAATGAGTGAAAGAAAAAAAATTAAAGTGACCTATTCCACCCTGGCCAGCCCAGACCCTTTGCTGCATCAATATTATGATGAAGCGGTGGAACAGGCCAAAGCTGATTTTGGTAAAACCTATCCTATGTTCATCAACGGTGAAGAACGGTTTGCCGAAAAGACGTTTGAAAAACGCAGCCCTGTCAACCTGGATTGGGTCATGGGCCATTTTCAATATGGTTCAGAACAAGATATGCAAGATGCCGTAGCGGCCGCTCGTGCTGCTTTCCCCGCCTGGAGCGGACGGCCGTGGCAGGAACGTGTAGAAATTATGCGCCGTGCCGCCGACCTCATCAGCGAACGTCTTTTTGAGATGGGAGCCAATATGAGCCTGGAAATCGGTAAAAACCGGCTGGAAGCGTTGGGCGATGTGGAAGAAACGGCCGACCTGATTCGCTATTGTTGTGACGCTATTGAAAAGAATAACAACTTCAATTTTGAACTGCTGCCTGAAAGTGACAAACACCATAATCGCAGCGTCTTAAAACCGTATGGCGTATGGGCCGTTATCTCTCCCTTCAACTTCCCTGGCGCTTTGGCTGGTGGTCCCAGTGGGGCGGCGCTGGTAGCGGGCAACTGTGTTGTCCTCAAACCGGCCACCGACACACCGCTGACAGCCTGGTTCCTGACCGAATGTTTCCGCGATGGGGGCGTTCCAGCAGGCGTGTTCAACTTTGTTACTGGCAGCGGCCGTGTGGTGGGCCAAAGCCTGCTAGATCATCCCGAAGTGGATGGCGTTACCTTCACTGGCAGTTATGATGTGGGGATGCACATTTTGCGTACATTTGCTTCTCACGGCCGTTATCCCCGTCCCGTCATCGCCGAAATGGGCGGTAAAAACCCCACCATCGTCAGCAATAAAGCAGATGTGGATAAGGCAGCTATGGGCGTTATGCGTTCTGCCTTTGGTTTGCAAGGGCAAAAATGCTCTGCTTGCTCTCGCGCTTTTGTGCATAAAGATGTCAAAGATGAATTTGTGCAGAAATTGGTAGAGCTGACCAAACAGATCAACGTTGGCGATCCCACCGTCAAAGATAATTGGATGGGACCGGTGGCTAACAAAGGGGCTTTTGAGGATTACCAACGCTTTGTGGCTGATTTACATGCCAGTGGGGATGTGCTTGTGGGCGGTGAGGTATTGGAAACGGGTAATGGTTATTATGTAGCTCCCACCATTGTAGATAATCTACCCCAGGATCATGATTTGTGGCAGACAGAAATGTTCCTGCCCATCGTTACCGTGACAGATTATGAAGATGCCGATGAAGCGATGGATAAAGCGAACGAAGTGGAATATGGGCTGACGGCCGGATTTTTCAGTGAAGATGACGACGAGGTGCAATGGTTCCTGAATAATATCCAAGCTGGCGTTCTGTATGTTAATCGCGCTTCTGGCGCTACGACGGGCGCCTGGCCGGGCTATCAATCGTTTGGCGGCTGGAAAGGCAGCGGCTCCACTGGTAAAGCGGCCGGCAGCTTCTACTATGTGCAGCAGTATATGCATGAGCAAAGCCAGACAGTAGTGGATTAAGACCTGTTTGTTCGTAGTGCGGGCTTTAGCCCGCTAAAGCGGTCACTACAAACCAGGTATACATTTTTGAGCCACGAATTGTTTCTAAAACAGTTCGTGGCTTGTTCTTTTTTCATTCCGCAATCTGAAATCCACATTTGTGCAGGAGGCAGCATGAAACTTTATCAACATCCAGAAGGGCATGTTTTTTATCGCAAGATGGCACACGGCCGCCCCAAAATATCACACGGCGAAGGCATTTATCTTTACGATGAAAGTGGTAAACGGTACATGGATGGGTCGGGGGGGCCGATGGTGGTGAATGTTGGACACGGCCGCAGTGAAATTGTGCAGGCTATAACCAAACAAGCACAGCAGGCCGCTTACATTCACGCCATCATGTTTACCAGCGAAGCGGCCGAACAGTTATCATCTGAATTGGCCCAGATTGTGCCCATCCCCAATGCCCGCTTTTTTTACCTCAGCAGCGGCTCAGAAGTGGTAGAGGGAGCTATTAAGCTGGCGCGGCAAATTCAACAGGCTAGGGGGGAGAACGACCGTCATCACATCGTCAGCCGCAGCCAAAGTTACCACGGCATGACTTTGGGTGCGTTAAGCGTCAGTGGACGGCCGGGATTGCGACGGCCGTTTCTACCCATGATGCACGATATGCCCCATATCACCCCGCCCTATCCATACCGGGACGTGGCCGGGGGTGTAGCAGTGGCCGACC
>JAAEOP010000487.1 GCA_024223125.1 Chloroflexota bacterium | reverse complement strand
TGTCCCAATTCCAATTCAACCCCTGGCGAGTCATATCTACGCCGTTGGCTAATGCCTGGGCAGCAAATGCTTCGTTTAGTTCAATCAGGTCTACATCATCCAGCGACCAGCCAATCTTATCGAGCAAACGGGGGATTGCTTTAGCCGGAGCAGAAAATATCCATTGGGGATTCACGGCCGCAAGCGCATACCCCACCACGCGAGCCATCGGTTCAAGATTTTGTCGTTCTGCTTCCGCCCGACTGGTAACAACGACGGCCGACGCGCCATCATTCAAACCAGGGGCATTACCAGCCGTCACCTGTCCATCTTTCTCAAAAGCCGGCCGCAGGTTGGCAAGCTGCGCCAGACTGGTTTGCAGTTCATAACTGCCATTACTGAAGTTAGCCCGGATCGGTTCGTCTTTGCCAACAATGAAACTGCCTTTACGGGTTTTGATTTCAATGGGCACGATTTCGGCGCTGAAACGGCCGTCTACTGTAGCCGCGGCCGCTTTTTCATGGCTTTTCAGTGCAAATTCATCCATCTCTTCGCGGGTCACTTCAAACTGGCGGGCAATAAAGTCGGCCGCGTTGCCCATCGCCCAATCCTGGAAGGCACACCATAAGCCATCATGCAGCAGCGCGTCTTGAAGTTCAGCATTTCCATAGCGCAGACCTTGACGTGCTTTGGGTAAAATGTAGGGCGCGTTGGACATGCTTTCCATCCCCCCGGCTACAAATACATCCGCTTCACCGGCTGCAATTGAATTGGCCGCTAACATGACGGCTTTGAGACCAGAACCGCAAGCTTTGTTCACGGCCGTCGCCCCCACACTGTCCGGCAAACCGCCACCCAACGCCGCATGACGCGCCGCCGCCTGCCCCGTCCCCGCGGGCACAACCTGCCCCATAATCACTTCATACACCGTGGCCGGATCAATTCCAGAACGGGAAACGGCCGCTTCTACAGCAATCGCCCCCAAGGCCGGCGCCGTTTTGCTAACAAGGCCACCATTAAACCGGCCGGTTGGCGTACGCGCTGCTCCTAATATGACAACATCTTTTCCATTTCTATTGATACTCATGCTTATGCTCCTTCATATTCGTCATCTAAATTACCGTTGTGCCAGACAAACCGGCAATTTGTTCTACAATTGAAATAGTGGGAAATTTGTAACTGTACAGGTGCGACGCACTTTTCCCAGAGTAATGTCAATGCCGCTGCTCTTTGCAAGTGCGTCGCACCTCTGGAAGCTGAAAAGTTACAGAAATTTTTCACAAGATTATGAGGATATTGTACACAATTTTCGGTATGACTACAGCGAATTGGAGTAATATTTGAATAAACCCTAAGAGATCATGGTCAAACCAATTGTCCATTTTAGAAACTGGTCTCGTCTCCGGTATAATCGCAGCCTTATATGGACAAAAAACATATTGTTTTCTTCCTGCCAATCATTTTACTTGCAGCTTGCGGACAGGCGGTCAGTTTACCCGCGCCGCAAGATGCCAGCGAAATTGTAACCCTGCCACCGTTGCCCACCCAGACGGCCGTCCCCACAGAAGTTCCCACCAAAGAAGATGCCAGCGGCATTGGGCTGGCCTTTTTTAAAGCATGGGAAAATGGGGATTTGTTGGGGATGTACAGCTTGCTGGCCCCGCAAAGCCAACAATTGGTAGACAGTGTTTCCTTTGTAGAACGGTACCAAGAAGCGATGAACACAGCTGCCGTACAAACCATCTCCAGCCAAACCCTCTCCGCCAACCAGGAAGGGAACCAGGCAGAGATGGCAGTGCGCGTTACCTGGCACACGGCCGTTGTCGGCGATATTGTGCGTGATTTCAGTGTGCCGCTATTGTATGAAAACGGCCGTTGGGGCATCATCTGGAACGAAGGGCTGATTTTACCCGAATTGGCCGGCGGCAATCGGTTGGTTCTGGATGATCGCATTCCTGCCCGCGCCAACATTTACGATGTCAACGGCAGCGCTCTGGCTTACCAGGGCACGATGATCGGTCTGGGCATCATCCCCGGCCAAATTGAAGATGAAGCGGCGCTGCTGAACACCCTCAGTCCCATCTTGAACAAAACCCCAGAAGAAATCCAAGAACTGTACGCTTCCGCTTTGCCCGATTGGTATGTGCCTATTGGCGATGTACCCGAAGCGGTGATGCAGGAGTACGTCAGCGCCTTACAGCCTTTCATCAGCAAAGGGTTGGCCGAACCAAAACCCCGTCTGACCCGCCTCTTTTCAGGCACAGGGGCAGCGCCACATGTCGTTGGGCACACCGGCTTCATCCCCGCCGAAGTGGTAGAGGAATACAAAGCGCAAGGCTACCGAGGAGATGAGCAAGTGGGGTTGGCCGGCATTGAACTGTGGAGCGAGGATTACCTTAACGGCGAACGAGGGGGTACATTATCTGTCATCGGCCCCAGTGGTGAATTTGTGGGCACGGTGGCCGAACAGGCTCCCCGGCAGGCACGCAGTATTTACACCACGCTTGATCTGGAATTCCAAACGGCCGTTGAAGAAGCCTTAGCCGAAGCAATCTCTACCTATCCTTATTCCGACGCCGGAGCGGCCGTCGTGATGGATGTAAACACAGGTCAGATTTTGGCGATGGCATCATACCCTGATTTTGATCCCACCATTTACGATGGCGCCCGCCCGGATGCGCCGGTGGCATTGGGTCAGGTGTACAGCGATCCGGCACGGCCGCTGCTCAATCGAGTAACTCAGGGTCAATACCCGGCCGGGTCTCTCTTCAAAGTAGTCACTTTTTCGGCCGCTATGGACAGCGGCCTGTACACCCCCAACTCCACCTTTTACAGCAGCGGAACCTGGGGCCGTTTGGGCGACAACTTTATCAAGCGAGATTGGTTAGAAGGCGGGCATGGCACAGTCAGTTACCAGACGGCGTTGGTCGTTTCCTGTAACTCCTGCTTTTACGACGCGGCTTTTGAGATGAACAATGTGGACACGTACCAATTCCCCAACACAGCGATGCAATTTGGCCTGGGGCAGCTAACCGGCATTGAAGGGGTGGCCGAAGCGCCTGGCAACATCCCCACGCCCGACTGGAAAGCGGAACAAATCGGCGAAGTGTGGTTGCCCGGCGACGCGGTTAACATGGGCATCGGTCAGGGGTATGTGCAGGTGACGCCGTTACAAATTGCCACTATTTTCTCGGCCATCGGCAACGGGGGTACATTGTACCGCCCCACCCTCATTGACCGCATCGGCGCTGGAGCGGGCGCGCCGGAAGAACCGTACCCCATCCAGGTGAATGGAGATTTGCCGATTACGGCCGGAAATTTAGCGGCCGTGCAACAAGCCTTATTCGATGTAACCCACAGCGGCCGGGGCACAGCCACCCATATTTTTGATGGGCTGAGTGTACCGGCAGCCGGCAAGACAGGCACGGCCGAAGACCCGCCCCGCAACTCTCATGCTTGGTTCGCCGGGTACGCGCCGGCCGCCCCTTATACTAAGTCGGATGGCACGGCCGTGAATGAACCTGAAATTGCTGTTGTCGTCATCGTTGAAAATGCGGGTGAAGGGTCGGCCGTGGCCGCCCCTATCGTCCGCCGCCTCATAGAACTGTATTATGACATTACGCCATTAACACCTTTACCCTGGTAAACAATTTTGCGAGATTGAGAGATTAGGAGATTAAATCTCTCAATCTCCCAATCTCTAATCTCCTTAATTTCTATTCCTTGAGGAAAATATCTTGGCAAAATCAAAGAAAAAAGCGTGGCGTCCGGCTGTTAAAAATGCAATGCGAGTGGCGACCGATTTGGAAGCCCGGCGGCGTTATGGAACCAAGAATCCGTCCTTTAATTATCGTTGGGAACATGTAACGGCCGTTGTCACCCTGGCCCTAAAATTAGCCGACCTGACCGGTGCGGATAAAGATGTGGTCGAGGCGGCCGCCTGGTTGCATGATGTCCGTAAAGAAGCCAAAGATCGCCATCCTCAGGAGGGGGCTAAATTTGCCCGTAGTTTCCTGCCCCACACCGATTTCCCCGCCAAAAAAATCAAACGGGTGGCGCGGACGATTGAAGATCACATGGGCTTGTGGCGGGATAAACCTCTGACTAACCTGGAATCCCAGGTGTTATGGGATGCGGATAAATTGGCGAAAATTGGGCTAACGGCCGCGTTCCACTGGACAGGAAACGTGTTGGCTAAGAATAAAAAAACAATGACAACAGAGGGGCTGATTGAATTCGGCCGTAACGCTGAATGGCAAGAAAAAACCATCGCCAGTATGCACACCAAACCAGCCCGCCGCGCGGCCGTAAAACGGCTGAAAATGTACAACAAACTTTGGGACAGGCTGGAAGAAGAACTGCGGGGGGAGGATTTGATTTAGACGGACGACGGATGACAGACAACGGTCATCCGTCATCGGTCATCCGCCATCCCAGAGGTTCCCCGGTTTTGAAATGTTAATCATCCCCAAAAGCACTCTGCCACCAAAGCTGTACATTTTTGCCAATCTTCACATCCTGAGCGATAAAGGCGCCGGTAGCGGCCGTGCCCTGCTTGAGCCAGAGTGTGCCGTTTGGTGCATAGATAGAAGCTGTGATGACGTTAGTGTAACCGATGACGGCCGCTTTCGGCGTACCGTTCAGATTGCCGCTGCTGCCATTCTGCCCGGCTACATAGATGATGAGGTCAGTGGCGTCCAGTCCGCTGCCGGCCGCCGGGCCAATGGTCGCCCCCTGCCCCGGTTGCAGCCGATTGGCAATCCGTATCTCGGTCGGCGT
>JAAEOP010000486.1 GCA_024223125.1 Chloroflexota bacterium | reverse complement strand
GTTGTGATGAAAAACCTCGCTGAAGTAGATTTCAAAATCAAATTGTTGATTGCCGTGGGTTAGTTGGGCAATCAGGCCGTCAATCTGGCTTTTGAGGTCGCGTTTTTCGGCGGGGTCGGTGGCGGCAAAGTAGATGGGTTTCAGGCGTTCGATTTCTTCAAAAAGGTGGAGATTAAAAAGGTCTTTTTCCACGCCCAGCAGGGCGTTGCCGCACACAATTTTGTAATCGAGGTTGGGCAGGGGCTGGATGGTATCGTAGCTGTCTTCGTCCACTACCAGCGAGAGCCACAGGCGCAGTTTGGCAATGTCTACCGCGCCGGGGTCTATATCTACGCCGTAGATGGATTCCTGAATGGTGTGCCGTTTGAAGTGGTAGGGGGTACGCTCGGAATAAATTCCGGAGTCCGGTTGGTTTGGCGTATCCGGGAAGCTTGCCGGACTCCCGAATTTATTCGGGACAAGATAGGTTGTTAGCACAGTGCGGGCTTTAACCACTTCCTGCATCAAACCCACCGGAAAGGCACCGGAGCCAATGGCCGGGTCGCAGATTTTGATGTTGGCTAAGGCGGCATCAAGGGCGGCGGCGTTATCGCGGATGGATT
>JAAEOP010000485.1 GCA_024223125.1 Chloroflexota bacterium | reverse complement strand
CTCCGGAAAGGTTGAAAGTTGCAGGTTGCAGATTTTTCAATCTTCAATCTGTAATCTTTGATTTAGGTGAAGTGTGTTTGTTGTCCCGCCCATTATACACAGAATAGCGGCAGGGGCAAACCTGAGTTTGTCTCTGCCGCTGTTTTTTGAAAATTTACAAAAGAGTAGGACTTACGCAGTTCGACAAAAAGTTGCCCAAAAAATGGGTATAGGGGTGTGAAACACACCCCTATACCCATTTTTTGAATGATTCTCGCTCTGGCGTAAGTCCTAAAGAGGTGGGGCGCACTTCTGATATAGCATTGATAGAAAAGAATCACTGCGAAAAGTGCACCCCACCTTGTACGCAAGAAAGTCCTGGCGCCTGCGCGCCGCGCACCTTTTCGCTATTGCTGGCGGTTTTGTGCGTCAACAACGGCTAGTGCCGCGGTGCTCACAATGTCTGCAACGTCGTTCTTGGGCTGCAAAATGTGAATGGGGGCGCCGAAGCCGAGCAAAACGGGGCCGATCAGCCGGGCTTTGCCCAAGGTGCCGAGCAGTTTGGAAGCGCTGTTGGCGGCATCCAGGTCGGGGAAGATGAGAATGTTTGCGTCTTTCACTTCGCTGAAGGAGAAGCGCTCAGCCATGATGCGCGCCGACGTGGCGGTATCCGCCTGCATCTCGCCATCCACTTGCAAATCGGGATAACGGGTTTTGATCCGCTGGACGGCTTCCCGCACCTTGTTGCTGTCCGGGTGGCGGGTGCTGCCAAAGTTAGAGAAGGAGAGCATTGCGATGCGCGGTTCCATTTCGAGCTGCCGGGCAAAATCGGCAGTGAGGGCGGCGATCTCGGCCAGGTCTTCCGCGGTCGGTTCTACGTTCACCGCCACATCTGCCAGCAAGTAGATGCGTTTATCGACGATTACGAGGGTCACCCCGGCAACCCGGTGAACGTCGGGGCGGGTGTGGTGGATTTCCAAGGCCGGGCGGAGCACATCCGGGTATTCGTGGGTCAGGCCGGAGATGAAGGCTTCGGCATCCCCCATTTTGAGCATCATGGGTCCGAGCACGCTCCGGTTTTCCAGGGCGTGGTGCGCGACGTCCAGGGTAATCCCTTTGCGCTGGCGCAGTTCGTGATATGCCTGGGCGTATTCGTCCAACCGGGGGAAGTGGTTGGGGTCGATGATTTCAGGAGCAAAATCTATCTCAAGCTCGGCAATGGTTGCGTTGATTTCGGCGGGGTTTCCCAGCAAGATGGGATGCCCAATGCGCTCGTGCGCCACTTGTGAGGCCGCGCGGATAATTTTCACTTCTTTGCCTTCCGCAAACACGATGCGTTTTGGGGGGGGTGCCGCTTTCGCTTTGTCGATGATGAATTGACGGACTTGCTGGCGTTTGCCCTGCCGGAGGGTGAGTTCATCGAGGTAGGCATCGAGATCGACGTTTTGCCGGGCAACGCCGGAATCCATTGCCGCTTTTGCAACCGCCGGAGAAACCCAGAGGAGGACGCGCGGGTCGAAGGGGGTGGGGATGATGTATTCGGGGCCAAATTTCAGGCTGTCTATACCATAGGCCCGTAGGACGCTGTCGGGGACATCTTCTTTCGCGAGGTTTGCCAGCGCGTAGGAGGCGGCGATTTTCATGTCGTAGTTAATCGCGGAAGCCTGTACGTCTAACGCGCCGCGGAACAGGAAGGGGAAGCCCAAGACGTTGTTGATCTGGTTGGGGTAGTCTGAGCGGCCGGTGGCGACAATGGCATCCGGGCGCGCTTCTTTGGCCAGATCGTATTTGATTTCCGGGTCGGGGTTCGCCATCGCGAAAATCAACGGGCGGTCTGCCATGCTCTTGACCATCTCCGGGGTGAGGACGTTCGCAATGGAGAGGCCGTAGAAGACGTCTGCCCCGCGGACCGCGTCTGCCAGGGTGCGGGCGTCGGTTTCGATGGCAAAATATTCTTTGTATTCATTCATGCGCTCGGTGCGGCCTTTGTAGATGACGCCCCGGCTGTCTGTCATGCAGATGTTTTCCCGGCGCACGCCGAGTGCGATCGCGTGTTTGGCGCTGGCGACGGCAGAGGCCCCGGCCCCAGAGATGACCATTTTGATGTCTTCTATCTTTTTCCCCACAATCTCCAACCCGTTGATCAGGCCTGCGCCGGAGATAATGGCTGTCCCGTGCTGGTCGTCGTGAAAGACGGGGATGGGAAGCATGGCTTTGAGTTTTTCTTCGATGTAGAAGCATTCGGGGGCTTTGATGTCTTCCAGGTTGATGCCGCCAAAAGTTGGCGCGATGGCGGCCACAACGCGGATTAACTCATCCGGGTCTTCTACGTCCAGTTCGATATCGAACACGTCGATATCCGCAAAGGTTTTGAAGAGGACGGCTTTCCCTTCCATGACCGGCTTGGAAGCCAGCCCGCCCCGGTTGCCCAGCCCGAGGATGGCGGTGCCGTTGGAGATGACGGCAACCAGGTTGCCCTTGGCGGTATATTCGTAGGCCAGGTGCGGGTCCTTTTCGATTTCTAACACGGGCACGGCCACGCCGGGTGAGTAGGCGAGGCTCAGGTCGCGTTGTGTTCCTAGAGGCTTGGTCGGGACAATAGCTAATTTCCCCGGTTTCCCATCGAGTTTGTGGTAATCCAGGGCGTCTTTACGTGTGATTTTACGCATTTTATGATCCTTTGATTATCGGTGGATCTTGCGCAGAGCGGAGATGTTTTTTACCCGGCTGCGCAAATCCAACCAGGCAGAGTAGTTTTGGGCGTCTGTTGTTTGACGCCGTCCCCGCGCATCTCGTACCGCGTGTTACACGTGGGGGGATGCAGGGGAGGGGAGATGATTAGATTCTAACACCCCCCAGGATTTTCCACACGTTGCGAACACGCTACTATTAGTAATCGTTATGCATACGCATGGCGCAAGCATAGGGAAATTACGTTGTTTGTTTGATGAGTTTGGCAATCGGCTTCATTAAATACTGAACGTTTTTTATGGAACACGGATTGGGCGGATTTTACGGATTTCCACGGATAAAAATATGTCGTTTGTCTCGTTACTCAGTAAATTGATAGGGGCGTTGAAGCGAGTGCTTGCTGTTCGATTACTCAAGCCTTTGATGAATCTGGGGCTTTTTTGCTGGTTGCAAGGGGGTGTTATAATCTTAGTCATGGGCCAATCATCTCCGCAAAAAACTTGTTACATGTGTGATGCGATTGCTACATCGAGGGAAGATGTACCACCGCGTGTTTTCTTCCCTCAACAGAAAGACCTTCCGGCTGGAATTGACTACCGAAAGAACCTTATCCGCGTGCCTTCTTGTAGGGTTCACAACTCCGCTAAGTCCGCAGATGATATGTATCTCTTTCTCGTAATCCTGAGTGCGGGAGGAAATCTCGCAGCACAGAGACACTTTACAAAGAAGGCGATGCGCTCAATAAAGAGGCGGGCATCCTTGGTGGCCTTAATAACCAAAAACGCAATGCCCGCCATGTGGGAAGGGCAGGAAACAATAGCGTTTGATGTGGATGAGGAGCGCTTTGGTAAGGCTATAACTCATATAGCAAAGGGGCTTTACTACCACCGCTACCAGGAAAAGTGGACAGAAGAAATGTTTGTGGCTAGCCCTAATCTTGTCGCCCCGGCAAACCCAAAAGTGAATGTCAATAATCAAAATTTTTGGAGGGCAGCAAAAGGACTTCTTGAGGATCAACCCGAGCTAGGGGAGAATCTAGAGATATTCAGCTATAGATATTACTGTGATAAGCCGGGTGGAGTGTACGTGGTGCGTATGTTTTTTTATGAGAGTACGGTTGTTATCGCAGCTTCTACTCCAAGCCACTCAAAACGTCAGCAATCATCTCCCAACCCCCTTCCCCCCAAGGGGCTGGGAGAGTAAAAGCCTAGCCTAAAATTCTATGCCCTGCTGAAAAGCAGGGCTTTTCTTATGGCTCACTGCGAGTATTTCCACACAAGTAACGGAACCCAGGCACATCATGGTCTGTCACTAGCAGCATTTCCCCTTGTTGTAACTGGGGGTTGTCAGGATGGCGATATTCAAAAGTGACCCGTGCAAATTGCAGTTGGTCATCACTTCCAGTGTTGTGCTGCATCTCAATAACTACGTTCTGAATTTCTGCCCCGCCATACTTTTCAATATCCAGAATGGCATCCCTGTGCAAGGCGATCTGGCAATAAGCATTGTATTGAGCTAAGTCGATAGCTGCTCCAAAATCTTCGTTTATGATGGCATTCAGATAACGGTTCGCAATGGTTTTTGATGATGGATATGAGACGAAACTGAAGTAAACGAATAGGCAGCAGGAGCCGAAAACACTCAGCAGGATTATGAAGCCGATTAGCTTATCTAGCCTTCTATTCACTATCATCCCTTGTTAGCTTTCTCCGATTTATCGGGCCTACTACATAAATGAGCAATCTTCACACACCAACAAGAACATAAGTAAAGAATACGCAATTGGGTTCAGAACTAGTGTGCTCAAAGCAGATGCAATAATACATCCTTTCTGGTCGCTTTCTGCCCACCCCGCAGCGTTTCCTACCCTTCCCACTATTCCCCCCATGAGACCAGATGGTGCACCTATCATAAAACCCGTAAAAAAAGACACCAGGACAGAAAAAGGGAAAGCGGTAAAAGGAAAGTCGGTGGAAAAACAGATGAATTGTTCAATAATCGCGATGATGATACCAACAATAGCGCCAAGAAAAAAATAGTTTCCCTCGGGCCAAACAATCAGTTTATCGTTAGGCGTGTCTAACTCGGAAGATATTTTCCTCTCCACCGTATCCAAAGCTTCTTGTATGCTTATTTTTGTCCCACAATTGGGGCAATACTTTGATTCTGACGCAATCTCTATTTTTTGTTTGCATTTGTGGCATGTAATCATTTCCAGGCTCCTTAAAGCATCAACAAAACAAAGCTTTGTAAACAAAACCCCAGCCGCCCACGCGAATCGCGCGAACGGCTGGGGGTGTATTATCATGCACGCCTACTGCTTGTTCCCGTTCGCGGCAGGCCATTCCGGGAGTGGTGCGAAATTGCCCGGTTTTTTCCTTTGCTGAGGAGAGTATATCACGAAAAATGAGCGTACAATTCGCCCTGGCAAAAGCGCACAACACGCGCCGAAAGCCCCCCGACATTCTCCGCCCGCGAGAAACTCAGCTATTGCGTTCCTGGCAGACCCCGTTACAATATATTGCACCAACT
>JAAEOP010000484.1 GCA_024223125.1 Chloroflexota bacterium | reverse complement strand
TAAAGGTGGCTTAACCCCCACATCTGATGGGGGCGTATCAAACGTGCGTCGAGGGGCAATGGATTGGACCGATACTGATACCATGCGGGCGGTTCAATCTGTGACGGGCGGGGACGAGGTCAACAACTCCCCGGCTGCCTCAAAAAATGGAGCGGGTGGAAGAATAGGCGTTATGGGTATTCTTCAAGGAGTCGGAGTGGTGGCGATGCTCGTTATTGCGCTGGGCTGGTTTTTTTGGCCGTCAGGCGGCGACGAGGCCAATCCGGCGGGAACGGAGGGGGAGGTGGCCTATGCAGCTTCTCTTGAGGAGGCATCTGACAGCGAGGCTGTGTTTGTACCCACCGCCACCCCGATCCCCACCTTGGAGGCTGAACTCTTGTCAGATGTGGTTGGTTCCGGGGCGAAAGTAAAGGATTTGGTTGTGCCCCGGACGCTGGAGATCAAAGGGGTCAGCTTCATTGTGCAACCGGTGACCATCAAAGTCGGGGATTGGCCGCCGCCGGATATAGAACGGGCGGTCAGTTGGGTTTACGGCACGGTTATCAATTACGTGATGGGCTTAAACGGCACCGCCAGCAACAAAGAGTTGTTGGCTTCGCTCCAGCCGGGAGATCAACTGCTATTACGCATGAGTACCGGGGATGCCTATCGTTTTGTCTACGCCGACACCGTCAAGGTATCGCCCCAGGCCTCCGAGGTGTTCAGGCAAAATAATCGACCGGGCCTGACCTTGGTGCTGTTAGGGGATGAGGCCTCTGAAACACGCGTCGTTATTCGGGGAGTTTACGTGCCTGATACAGAGTTAAAGCTGGACCCCCAGTCGCCGGTTAAGCCGGCTTTGCCGGGCAAGCGCGTGGTCTTGGATGACAAAATTCGATTGACCTATCTTGGCCGCGAGGTGGTGCCGGCCCCGGAAACATTGGGCGGCTACGCTTACCTGGGGGTAAATTACGTCATCGAGTATGTCGGGGGTGGGGATTTACCGTTACTAACCGCATCTTTCATGCACCATGTAGAGTTTGACGGCTTACTGTACCCTATGGTTTCGGTCGAGGAGGCCGCAGCTTACCCCACGCTGCCGGAAACTCTCTTGCCCAATTTGCCTTACACAACAACCGTCGTTTACGCTGTCCCCAAAGATATATTGCGCCAGGAAATAGTGTGGGAATTTTCGGCAGACCCGGCCAATGGGGGCACCAAGGCGCGAGCTGTATTGCCTCC
>JAAEOP010000483.1 GCA_024223125.1 Chloroflexota bacterium | reverse complement strand
TCTTTACGAAAAGGGCGTTTAAAAATCCAGAAGTTAGAATTCCAACGACCAATTCTGCATCACTCTGCTGGTTATATATTGGTCCAGATCATATAAAAAACTTAAACTCACGCTAGCCAAGGGGCAGACCACGTTTTATCTAAATATTTCCCCCTGGGCGATCAGTAGCCTTCGGGTCAATCTAGAGTGTTGTCGTGAGCCTCTAAACCACATGGATAACTTTTCAACCGAGGACAATCTCTCGGAGGGCCATCATGCCTCTCCTGGAGTTTTGTATCGCATCCAGGTTTCTGCCGGGAAATATGGTGTGGATGTGGCGTTCCATTTTTCCGAGTCCGGTTTTTGAAGTGGCTTGGCACAGCTGCTTATCATTGGCGCCATTGCAAAAAATAGTGCCAGGTAAAAAAACAGATTGATGACGATTTATGATTGGTCTCTTTTTGATACTTGTAAGCTTTGCCATATAATGCCCGGCATCAGCGGCCCAGCTTTGCTGGGTCCGACTGCATGCGTTAAGCGATATTTTGCTCTCCTTCGCAGATGACTGCAATTGACAGGGACCGTGTGAAAAGAGTGTTGTCGGTATTGCTGGCGGATGAGATTCAACTCGATTAGCCGGCGGGAAGATGTAATATTGAGAGTATCGGCAGGATCAAGTCAGATTTCGGTTGCTCCAGGACCGGACGGTGTCGCAAATTTCTTTCTTTACCTGGTGGACTAGTGAAATGGGGTGTTAATGTTTCCTATACCCCAGCTATGGTCAGTAAACTTTGCAACAAGGATAATCGCAGACAAAATCGTATTGACAGAATTTACAAATGACTCAAAAACAACAACCCAATATTCTCGTAATCATGGCTGATCAGTTTGCAGCCCCGGTACTTTCAACCTATGGTGGAAAGACGGCAATAACACCTCATCTGGATAAACTGGCCGCGGGTGCTGTGGTTTTTAATTCTGCCTACTGCAACAGCCCACTTTGCGCGCCCAGTCGCTACGTATTTATGAGTGGCCAGCTACCCAGCAAGATTGGCGCTTATGATAATGCCGCAGATTTTTCCGCCGATATTCCAACCTATGCCCATTATCTTCGCCACAACGGCTACCGCACAGCGCTTTCCGGCAAGATGCATTTCTGCGGGCCTGATCAATTGCATGGTTTTGAGGAGCGCCTGACTACCGATATATACCCAGCAGATTACGGTTGGTTTCCAGACTGGGAAAACTTCGACAAGCGCCCCAGTTGGTACCACAACATGTCTTCGGTTACCCAGGCGGGTAAAACCGTGCGCACCAATCAGCTCGACTTCGACGATGAAGTTGTGTTTCACGCACAACGCTATCTGTACGACCATGTTCGTGGAGACGATACCCGACCTTTCTGCCTCACAGTCTCCATGACGCATCCCCATGATCCTTACGCCATTAGTGGCGAATACTGGGATCGTTATGAGGGTATCGATATTGATATGCCCAGCTTTGAACTAGCTGACGATGAGCAAGATCCACACTC
>JAAEOP010000482.1 GCA_024223125.1 Chloroflexota bacterium | reverse complement strand
CGTCGGTGGAATCGCCGTATCAATCCTTCCCTGTTTATACGCCTACAGATACTTACGCGGCCTTCAAACAGCAGGTAATGAGTGGGCTGCATGGGTTGGTAGCGGCCGCTGAGGAAAGCGGCCAGCCGGTGCTAGGGGTAGCTCATGGGGGATTGATTTCAACCATGCTGCGGCAGGCGGTGGGCAGCGATACGATTTCTTTTTGGGCATATAACACTTGTTTGCATCTGTTAGAGTGGAAACGTGGCCGTTGGCATCTGGTTTATCTGAATTTGTGGGATCATTTGCCGCCGGAACTGCGGACTTTTTGATAGAAATCCGATTTCTCAGAGAAATCGGATTTTTGCGCTCAACTTGAAAATTTATTGTTCCTGAGCAATTGGGAGATTGGAGATTAAATGGGTGTATTTGAGATTGGATTGGTAGCGGGTGTCATTGTGGCGGCAAATTTTGTGGTGAAATCGGGCAATGCTCAATACGGCCGTCTGTTTGATTTATTGTTGGGATTGTTTAATATCCCCTTGTTTTTAATTGGGTTGCTAATGGTGTTGCTCCCAGATACGTTTTTGTTGAATTTGCAAGAGGCGGGATTTCCTTTTGAAGATTTGACCGGGTTGGGGATTAGCTTTCAGGTGATGGCTGTGTGGGGTGGGGTGTTTAGCTTCCGTTCTACGCGAGAAAGTGTGAGTCGCTTTATTCCTATCAACCCAGATTCGGCCGTGCATACTCTGGCTTTGGTTTTGAGTGGCTATCTGGCGGTGGGCACAGTGGCGCAGTTAAGTTTGGGGGGATTAGAGCAGTTATTGGAAACGGCCGTGTCTGTCAATATCTGGTTATTTTTGGGGCAAAACATTGCCTTTGTGGTTGTTGCCCTGCTGGGGGTGGGGCTGGCTATCCGCCGTACCCCGACCCAAGCAAAAGCCCGGCTGGGATTACAACTACCCACACTGCGGCAGTTAGCCATTGGCTCAGGTTGGATTGTACTACTGCTGATCATTCAAACGATTGCTGGTGGTTTGTGGCAGTTAACCAACCCAGAACAATTGGCGCTGGTAGAAAGTTTGAATGAGGTTTTATACACAGCTTTGGATTCACCCTGGGATTGGCTGCTGTTGGCGCTGGCGGCCGGCATCGGAGAAGAGATTTTGTTCCGGGGCGCTTTGCAGCCGGTGTTGGGTTTGTGGTTGACGGCAATTTTATTTGCAGTGGTGCATGTGCAATATGGCTTTTTTACCCCGGCAACGGTCGCTTTGCTGTTGATTGGCTTGGGGTTAGGCGTTATCCGTCAGCGATACAATACGACGACGGCCGTGTTCGTACATATCGGCTATGATTTGGTATTGGGGTTGGCTGCGTGGGCGGCTGCGGCGGTCGGATAACGGACAACGGATTACAGATAACGTTATTTGCCCCCCCCTATCCGTTTTGCTATAATGCTGCTCGTTCGGGGCATGGCGCAGCTTGGTAGCGCGCTTCACTGGGGGTGAAGAGGTCGTGGGTTCAAGTCCCGCTGCCCCGACAGGAGAGAGATTAGAAAACGCCGCATCGTTATTGTGTGGCGTTTTTTTGTTTTACAGAGAAGATCGACGAGGTTTATTTGCAATACTGTTCCTTGCACACCAGACGTGGAAACCTCGCTGGTCTAGAGAAAATGATATGAAAAATGGCATCAATGGCGCTTCGAAAATTCGGCGGGTACGGAATGGGCTGACGCTGATCCTGTTTGTTTTGGGTTTGCTGCTGGTGATTATTGCCCTGGGAGCAGATTATTTTGGCCTGAACTTGACACCGGGTTTTGGAATGGTGCAAATGTTTCAACTGCTTGTGGGGTTAACCTGTCTGACGTTGGCTGCTTTTTTATATCTGCAAAGTTTACGTCCCGCGAACGCCCCGTCATCTTTACAAGCCGACATTGGTACGCGGCTGGCAGCGACTGGGCTGGTTTTTGCCTATGTTATTGGGTTGGCTGATTTAATCGGTATTGGAACCCATGTGAATCCGCGCTTTGAACGGCCGTTTGCCGGCCCATTTCAATTGGGTGGCCTCATAGTAGCTGTGGTCATGATTGTGGTTGGTCTGGTCCTGTACCACACCAGCCGTGGCAGCGGACGCAAAAAATCTTCAATGGAATTTCTGGTGAATGGGGAGGGGGAGTAAGGGGGAGATTGGAGATTGAGAGATTACCTAATCTCCTTACTGTTCCGTCACCTGGAATTCCTGGTTTAAGACGCGGAAGATGGTTGTGCCGGTAGGCGGCCGTTGGTAAGCAACAAAATACTGTATTGTCTGACCAGGGGATACCGTCCAGGGGAAGGGGGGATTGGTGGACAGCAGCAGATAAACTGTGCCATCCCCGGATGAAAGCTTTACATTTGATTCTGTAACAACCAATGGTTGTGTTCCCAAATTCGTGATCTGCCCGCCCAGATTCAGGCTGGTCAGGTCGGCCGAAACTTCAGCCTGGAAGAGAGAGATGCTGGAGCCTTGCGCGGCCGTTTCCCCCCCGGTAAAAGGCAGCGTTACAAAAACCTGCGCTCCCGTTTCCTTATTTGTCACCACCCAGCTAACTGTTTCACTGTTTAAGCCCAGTGGAACCTGATAACCGGCGCTGGCGTTTGCTGATTGGTTGGCGTTCAAAAAGCCGTTTAACAAGGGATAATTACCGGATTGGCTGGCGGCCGGATTAAGAGCGTACCGATTACCCAACTCATCTACCAAAGACATTTCCAGACCGCTGCTGTCGTAAGCTGTTAAGCCCACGTTTTGAATCTGGTAATCTACCTGGAAGAAGGCAAACCCGGCCGGGATTTCACCCCGGTCAGCCACATAGGTAGCCGAATTAAGGGTGAGTTGAATATTGTCTAATTGGGCTGTGTCGCCCATGTTGACCACGTTTTGAGGGGCGCTTTCCGCTTCGGCGATGACATAACGGCCGCGTACCATCAACCGCTGATCTCCATCAGCTTCTAACAAAATAATGGTTATCCCTGGTGATTGTTGGGCATAAACTGTAGGATCATTGATGGGTACAAGTTCCCGTTCGGTAAAGGCGAAGGTGTAGCTGGCACGGCCGTTGGTAATCAATTGAATCTCATCCCCCGGAGCCATTTCAGCCAGCAAACTTTCATTCTCTGGCCGGTCGGGCAGCCCCAATACATAATTGACAATCGTATCCTTCACCCAGGCCGCTTCCCCCGCTTCCTGTACACCTGGCTCCCAGATGCCATCGGCGCCAATCGGGTTTGTTTGCACTTCAAATTCCTGCCCCGACAATTTTAATAAGATAGGCGAACCCAACGTAACGGAAATTGTGCCTGATTCACCAGAACTGTGTACCTGAGGTTGGGACGGCGCCGGCGTTGCCAGAGGGGTTAAAGTTACCTGGGCGACTGGGGTAGCGTCTGTTTCGTCTTGTCTCATTTCTCGCACCAGCAGCAGGGCCATCAAACACATGGCTAACAGGGCAAAACCGAATACAACAATGACGATCAACCAGGCTGGGTTTTGGCGTAAATAGCTGACTGTCTGACCGATTTTTGAGTCAGATTGCTCAGGTTGGACTGTCGCGGTTTCTTCTGAGACAGAGGTTTCTTCTTGTGGCTCTTCAGACATAAACTACTACCCTGGGTATGTTAGAAATAATTGCTGGCATGACTTGTGGTAGGTGGGCACAGACATTTAGGGAATACCGATTGGCAGTGTACCAGGCGCCACGCGAATTAAAAGTTCATCGCTGGATTGGGTCACAATCTGGGTCAGGTTGAAATAAGGCACAACCACACGCACTGTACCGGATGCTTCGACGGCCGCAAAATGAATCATACCGGCTTCGTTGGTCTGGCCGAAGGAGAGTAGTTCGCCGGTACCGTTGTCGAAAAGGGCGACGGCCGTGTCTATGATCCCCTCCGTTAATTCCGGCAAAAAATTATTGTTGCTATCGTAATAAACGGTCACATCAATCGTTACCGTTTGTCTGCCGCCAGAGACAGAGGTGGCTGTGGCTAAGGGTTGGATATTGACTAATGGCGGCGGTACCGGCGTGGGGATGAAATCGGCCGGATTGATGGGCGTTGGCGAAGGTGGGAAGGTGGGGATAACGATGGTAGGAATAGGTGTGGTCGTAGCCCCGCTGCCGCCGCCAATGGGTGACGATGAAGTGGGGAGAATAGGAGTTGGAGTTGGAGTTGGCGTTTCTGTTGGGGTTGGCGTCGGTGTGGCTACCGTTTGCACACAGGTCAGAGTGTAGGTGTGCTGGGGCGCTTCTTCCAATGGGGGTACATTCACCGGGTTCACAATCATATGCAGCCAGCCGGTATAAGTTGACAAGTACGATACCTGACTGCCCAGATCGCCCACTTCTTTATCATCGTTGCCGATTTGGGGGTTAAAGGAATTTCCATTGGCGTCCAACATCACCATATTTGTGTCTGCGGCCGAACCAGACGGTATCTCTGTGTCACAGGTGTAATAAATGCCTGGTTTTATCCACATACGGAAATAATCTGTATCTTGTTCGCTGCCCAGCGTGGAAACAAAGGTCAACTGTTTTGTTTCCCCAACAATAAACAGGCAGGCAAATTCTATCGTGCTGTTATATTCACAGGCATCGGCGCCGGTGGGGAAGGCGGGCGGCATGGTGGGCGTGGGGCTGATAAATTGGGTTACCTGAAAACAATACGTTTTATCTACTGGGTCGCCCGGCGATTTGTTGGTAACGCGGGCAAAGTAGTAACCGTCTACATTGGCGGTAATGGGGGCTTCGGAGCGGAAATCGCCGGGTGAGACATCATCATTGTAGAAAATTAAATTTTGATTGGTATCGTACACTTCCAGCACGGTATCAATAGCTGGATCGAGATCGGAGGTGGCGATGAGATAGGAGACGCCGGCTTTCCCCCACCAGCGAAAATAATCCTGGTCGCCTGGCGGGTAAAAGGTGAGGCTGCATAGTTTGGGGGCGTCGGCGGCCGTAGCGCTGGCTTCGTCAAAACTGTTGTTAGGTTCATAGGCGTCAGCAAAAATGGGCAAACCACCAGTAGGTGTGGCAGTAGGGGCAGAATCAATGTTGACGATAAAAATGGGCGCGGAAGATTTTGCTGGATCTGTACCGGCTGAACTGGCAGGTTTGGCATTGGAGATGGTGAAATTGACGGTGCGATCATTCAGAGTTGCACTGTTGCGTATCGTTTGAATGGTGACTCGTTGTTGGGTCAATGAGGTAGATGTGAAGGTGAGGATGCCGCTGACGGGGGTGTAATCTGTGCCCGCTACGGCTGTGCCGCCTGAGGTGGCATATTGGATGGTGACGGTGACGCCGGCGCTGGGTAGGGTGTTGATTTGTACATCAATATTAACTGAGCTACCTTCATTAACGGAGTCGCTGGATTGCACTACAGATAAGATGTATGTTTGCGCGGCCGCATCTTCAACGGCCGTCGAATGAAAGAGAAATCCTAGCCAAAGCGCCATCAATCCTACCAGGATGAAACCGGAGAAGCGGGTGAGTAGATGGGATGGGCGTAAATCTTTCATAAAACGGTATGGCCCTCTTTAAGACAAAGCTATTCCTAACAAACGGATTATATAGTAGTGTCAGAGGCAATAGCAAATTTGGGGATTGGCTTCGTAGGGTACTCGTATAAAAAAAGACGCTCTGTAGCAGAACGTCTTTTTACCAAAGTAGACTGGCGAGGTTTTTTGATGATTACATCACCTTCATATCAGATGTGGAAACCTCGCAGGCCTAAAATTTGAAGTGGGTTAAGGGGTGGGGTGAGCCAGGACCTCGTCTACCAGACCGTACTCCATTGCTTCGGGGGCGGTCATGTAACGGTCACGGTCGAAATCTTCCTCAATTTGTTCGGTTGTTTGCCCTGTATGATGTGACAAAACATCGTTAATGCTTTCACGCAGGCGCAGAATTTCGTTGGCTTGAATTTCAATATCGGAAGCTTGCCCTTGTGCGCCGCCGAGTGGTTGGTGCATGTGGACGGTGGCGTTGGGCAAGGCGTAGCGCATCCCTTTTTCACCGGCGGCCAACAGGACGGTGCCAAAGCTGGCTGTAAACCCGACGGCTACTGTGGAAACCGGACATTCTACCTGCTGCATGGTGTCATAAATTGCCATACCGGCGTACACATGCCCGCCGGGGCTGTTGATGTACATGCGAATGGGTTTGGTAGAATCTTCACGAGCCAGGAAGAGAAGTTGGGCGACGGTGAGGTTGGCAATCTGGTCGTTAATGGGGGTTCCGAGAATGATAATGCGTTCCCGCAGGAGCAGGGAGAAGATGTCAAAGGCGCGTTCGCCACGTCCGGTTGTTTCAATGACCATGGGTACAAGTGAGGAAGGGAGCATATTCATCATGGGTTTTGTTCTCCTAATGTATTTCTTGACTGTCATACCCCCACCTTCGCGGAGCTTGCCCTCACGAAGGTGAGAGTATGACCTGGATAGTCACTTTTCGTTTATTAATGAAACGGGAGTTTAGCCGCTCTTTGTTAGATTTGTATTATTTTGCGGCCGTTTCCTCTTCTTCGTCTTCGTTGTCAGCGGCCGTTTCAGGTTCGGCCATTTCCTCAACTTCATCTTCATCCACTGTATCTACAACTTCATCGCCAGCGCTTTCTTCTTCAGTAACGTCTTCTGCGGCCGTTTCTTCCTCTGCCTCTTCTTCCGCTTCTAATTCTGCCAGGTCGGGGGCATTGCCGCTTAAAATAGCTTCAGTTCGTTCTGCCACTTTATCTATCAGGATTTCACTACTGAGCATGTCGAAGCCGGCCCCTTGTTTGTAAAAGTCATGCATGTTGTTACGCATCACTTCATTGTCCTCGAAAGAAGTAGTCAGTTCGGCGATTTTGGCCTCTACATCTTCATCGGTGATCTCCAGCTTTTCATCCAGGATGAATTGACGCAGGACAAATTGCCGCTCCACTGCTTCGATTGCATCCTCTTGAAAATCCTGGCGCATCTCATCTTCGGTTATTGTTTGCAGCGTCAGGTAATCTTCCCATTCCCAGCCAGAACGTGTAATCTGATCTTTGAAGGAGTTAAGCCGGCTGTCAATTTTCATTTCTACGGCCGCCGGTGGATAAACCAGAGTGGCTGTGGGCAACATATCATCAATCATACCTTCAATGAGTTCGCTTTTGGCCTGGTTTTCGGCCGCTTCCTGCAAATTGTTGAACGTGTCTTCGCGCATCTCCGCCAGCGTTTCAAACCCTTCTTCCACAGCCAGTTCATCGGTCAAGTCTGGTAAATCATGGCTTTGCACTTCAATAACTGTCATGGAAAAGGTCGCTTCTTTCCCGGCCAAATCTTCATCCTCAAAATCATCGGGAAAGGTGATGGCAAACGATTTGGTTTCGCCAACGGCCGTGCCCACCAAATTGGCTACAAACTCTGTGCCCGGAAATAACTTGTCCGCATCCATAACCAGGTCCAGCCGTTCTGTATCAAAAAGGATGGGGTCCATTTCATCAACCTCATCTTCTGATTCTTCATATTCGTCGTCTTCATCGTTGGCTGGCAACTCTTCCACTTCAGGAGCCTCCATGATCTCTACGTCTTCTTCTGCGCCGTCTTCTTCTGGTAGCAGCAGCTTGCCTATGCCGCTGATAGTTATTATGTCTCCCTCTTCTACAGGTCGGTTTACTTCTTCCAAAACCTGATTCTTTACGCGCACAGCTTCTAACGCTTCTTCTACGGCTTCATCCGTTATCGAGACCGGCTCGATTTCTTTACGCAGCGAACGGTAATCACCCAGATCAACTTCAGGCGTTAAGGGCAAGGTGAATTTGAGTACCAGCGGTTCCAGTTCCATGTCGTCAAACTGGGCCTGGGCAAACAGGTCTGGATCAAGCTCTTCTAGCGCTTCTTCAAAAATAGGTTGGACTATTTCTTCAACGGCTTCTTTCCGCAGTGTTTCTTTGCCCACACGGTTGACGATGACAGGGTAGGGGGCTTTGCCACGCCGGAAGCCGGGCATATTGACATCTCGGCCTAGTTTGCGGGCTACCAGCCGCATCTGTTTTTGTACACGCTTTTCAGGGACTTCTATAGTTATTAATAGCTGCCGTTGCTCGTCTTGTTCAGTTTGGATTTTTAGGGTCACAGGAATACCTCTCAAATATAATTTTACGAAACAGCAAAAAAGCGTTGCTTTGGCAACGCTTCTGGTTTCTTAACGTTAGAGTGGGGATGGAGGGACTCGAACCCACACGCCTTGCGGCACATGATTCTAAGTCATGCGCGTCTGCCAATTCCGCCACATCCCCAGTAAAGGGGTAATTATACCACCGGGTAGTCAGTTGCCAATATTATTGTGTAAAATAGGGGGTATGAATGTTGTTTTGATTTCTACCTATGAATTGGGACATCAACCATTTGGGTTAGCTTCGCCGGCATCGTGGTTGAAAGCGGCCGGCGCCGGTGTGACGTGTGTGGATTTAGCGGTACGATCGTTTGCCGATGCCAAATCTGCCATCCAACAAGCTGGTCTGATAGCGTTTTACTTGCCTATGCACACAGCGACACGGTTGGCTGTGACCGTAATCCAACGTATCCAGCGCATTCATACCCAGACCCACCTATGCGCGTATGGTTTGTATGCGCCCATCAATGAAATGTATCTGCGTGGGCTGGGTGTGCAAACGATTCTCGGCGGTGAATTTGAGCAGGGATTGGTAAATTTGTACAACTGTCTGGTTGGCGGACGGCCGATTG
>JAAEOP010000481.1 GCA_024223125.1 Chloroflexota bacterium | reverse complement strand
TATTGACAGCGAAACTGAATCCTGGAATATGGATCCTAATTTACTAGCAGATTTTTTAGCTGCTCGTGCCCGTCAAAGTCGGTTGCCTAAAGCCGTTATTTTGGTTCATTTATATGGGCAAAGCGCCGATATTGATCCGATTATAGCGTTGTGCAATCAGTACGATATTCCCCTGATAGAAGATGCGGCAGAGGCATTGGGCACAACTTATAAGGGCCGATCTCCGGGCACATTGGGTGCGTTTGGCTTTTACTCTTTTAATGGCAACAAAATTATTACAACATCCGGCGGCGGTATGCTGGTTTCCAATAATCCAGATTGGATTGCCCATGCCCGTAAACTCTCGACTCAGGCGCGGGAGCCAGCACCCCATTATGAACATGCTGAAATTGGCTATAATTATCGTATGAGCAATATCCTGGCTGGGGTTGGCCGGGGGCAGTTGCAAGTGTTGGCGGAACGGGTCAAGGCATTGCGACATAATTATGATTATTATGAAGAAACGCTGGGTGCATTGCCAGGAATAAAATTTATGCCCGAAGCGTCCTGGGGGCAACATTCGCGCTGGTTGACAACGTTAACAATTAACCCGGCAACGTTTGGAGCCAATAGGGAGGATGTTCGTCTGGCATTAGAAGCGGAAAATATTGAAGCACGGCCGTTGTGGAAACCGATGCACATACAACCCATTTTTGCTCAATATGAATCTGTGGGTGGGGAAATTTCTGAATCATTGTTTCGAGATGGTCTTTGCTTGCCATCCGGATCAGATTTAACGGCCGCCGATCTGTCCCGTATTGTAGCTGTAGTCCGGTCTGTGCATGAGCAGGCCACTACCAGGGGGTGATTTACATGGTCAAACAAATGCGTAATCGTCACTTTTTCTTTCTCGATTTATTCCTATTGCCGTTGGCAGCCTATATTAGCTTTGTGCTGCGGCTAGAACGATTTGATATTGAGCCGTTTTGGGCCGGGTATGTTGTGTTTACAATTACGGCCGTAGCTGCCATCACTCTGATATTCAAACAAATGGGCGTTTATTCTCGTTACTGGCATTATGCTTCTGTAGAAGAATTATTATTGCTCATTGGCGCTGTTACGATGGCTACATTGGTAGCCGGAATGATAAGTGTTGTTATTTTGTGGTTATTGCCTGCTGCCGGAAACTTGCCCCGATCCATTCCCTTTATTTTCTTATTGTTGGCTCTGGGAGTTACGGCCGGGCCCAGGTTGGCCATGCGTACAATCGCCCTCTACCAACGTTCCTGGAAGATGGGAATACCTTATAAAAATGTGCTTATTGTGGGGGCTGGCGATGCCGGCATTATGATAGCCCGTGAATTACAAAGAAATCCTAACCTGGGCATGATTCCGGTAGGGTTTGTAGACGATGATTCAGCCAAACAAGGGGTGCAAATTCGGGGGATACCGGTGTTGGGTAAGCGCCAGGATATTCCGCGCCTGACGGCCGAATATGATATTGAACAAGTGATTATTGCCATGCCTGTGGCTCCCGGTAAGGTGATCAGAGAAATTGTAACTATTTGTGAAACGGCACAAGTGGAAACCAAGATCATCCCCGGTGTGTATGAACTACTCGATGGTACGGTTAAAATAAACCAGTTGCGAGATGTACAAATTGAGGATTTGCTGCGCCGTGATCCGGTTCAAATTGAATTTGACGCCGTTCAAAAATTGGTGGCCCAAAAGCGTGTTCTTATTACTGGCGGCGGCGGTTCCATTGGCAGCGAGTTGTGCCGTCAGGTCATGCGCTGCGGCCCGGCCGAACTGATATTGCTGGGGCATGGTGAAAATTCTATTTTTGAAATTTACCATGAATTACGCCGCCTGGGCGGCAAGGCAGATCAGGTCACGGCCGTTATCGCCGATACTCGTTTTGCCGGCCGCATCCTTACTATTTTTGAACAACACCAACCCGAAATTGTGTTCCATGCTGCCGCCCACAAACATGTGCCGCTAATGGAAATGAATCCCGCCGAAGCGATTACAAACAATATTTTGGGAACGCAAAATTTGCTTGATACTGCTCTTGCTGTCAACGTTGAACGGTTTGTCATGATTTCAACGGATAAGGCTGTAAACCCAACCAGTATTATGGGAGCCAGCAAACGGGTGGCCGAATTATTGGTGCATCGTGCGGCCGAAAAGAGTGGACGGCCGTATGTAGCCGTTCGTTTTGGTAATGTGTTAGGCAGCCGCGGCAGTGTCGTGTTAACCTTCCAAAAACAGATTGCTGCTGGCGGCCCGGTAACGGTGACTGACCCGGAAATGAAACGTTTCTTTATGACCATTCCTGAAGCGGTGCAGTTGGTATTGCAGGCGGCCGTGTTGGGTAGTGGCGGTGAAGTATTCCTATTAGATATGGGCGAACCGGTTAAAATTGTAGACTTGGCACGTGATTTGATTGAATTATCTGGCCTGGAAGTAGGACGGGATATAGATATTAAGATGACTGGCCGTCGTCCAGGCGAGAAACTGTTTGAAGAATTATTTGTACCCGGCGAGGAATATCATCGTACCCGGCATGAAAAAATATTTATTGCCGGTAATGCCAGCCGTTTTGTGCCCGATGATTTGGAAACGAACATCAATAGCCTGGAAGGATCCGCCTCCCGAAATGATAAAGCGGCCATTTTGCGCGGTTTACAGAATCTGGTGCCGGAATATTGTCCCATTCAATCAGATCGTGAGAAGACAGAATCAACCCAATCAACCTCAAAAAGCAGCAAGTCGCTGACACAAAATTCATCATTAAAACCGGGTGCCGTGCAGGCGCATTAGATAGATGAAACAACAGGAACAGCAAATTGGGCCGTGGCCAGATATGGCGACGGCTCATTCTTTTTTAGGGCGTTTGTACCGGTCTGATTGGACCGAAGAAACACTTTATGTCGAAAATCACCAGCTTGATCCACCACAATTAGCAGCCTGGGCTATGACGCATGATCTTGGCCCTTTGGTTTATGCTCGCTGTCATACACAAATTCACGTCTTGGGGAAGTTGCTGCAACAAGATTTCTTTTCAGCAACGGCCGAAACCAAACTCCACACAACCTGTATCACCCAAATTAGTCAGGCATTTTCAGAGGCGGGATTACCTTTTGTCTTGCTGAAAGGGGCCGCTTTGGGGCAATCCGTTTATGATGATCCGGTTTTACGGCCGATGTCAGATATTGATATTTGGTTGAGAGATGAAGATATGGCCCCGGCAGTGGCAACGATGCTTTCATTGGGCTATCGGAGCAATGAAAAAGATGAACGGCCGTTACGCCTGCAACATTTGGCCAAAGGTGAAATACAGTTTACCCGGTCAGATTGGAATTGGGGGCTGGTTGAACTGCATTGGTCCCCTTTTCCCGGTTGGTGGCTGCAACGCACGGCCGTAGTGGATGAAGTTGCTATCTGGTCACGGATTGAGCCAATTGTACCCCAAAGCGATGATTGGCGTGGGCAAGCGTACCAACTGTCGCCGGAAGATATGGTCATTCATGTGGCTGTTCATTTAGCTGTGAATCACCAGTTTGGTATGGCGACTTTGAGGAGTCTGCTGGATATTGCTTTTATAGCTAAATCGCGCTCAGTAAACTGGCCGGTTGTGGTGGAAAGAGCCAAACTATGGCGGTTGGCTGCGACCGTGTACACTACTCTCGATTTGCTGGATAAATTGATCGGGGTAGATGGTGTTAAGATAGCTTTGGAAGAGTTACGGCCGTCACGCTTACATCTTAAACTTTTGCACCATTATATATCTCCGGAAGCTGTATTAGCCGGACAAGACTTACGCCACGGCCGGATGAGATTTATCTTGCTATTGCTCCTGGTAGACCGTCGCCGCGACATGCTTAAACTTATTTTTCGCACGCTCTGGCCCGAAGAGGAATGGATGGAGGCTCGTTACGGGAAAAATCTCATTAGTCGGTGGCGGCATTTGTGGAATGTGTTGCGACACGACCGTATTTGACCAGCCAAATGTGTTCGTTTAGATTACAGAAAAGAGGTCTGTGAAATTTAATACTTGGCGTTTGTTTCAGACCTTGTAAAATTCTAATAAGACATATGCTCAATAAGCCCTGAATGAAGCAGGGCTTTTTCTTTACTCAATGCTGACCTAGACGGACCAAAAAAATGCTGACACGTTTCTGCCAATGGCTTCTGCAATACGAATGGGTTTTGCTCATACTTATTCTCCCCCTTGTGCTGTTTCCCACACCCCAAAGAGCATGGGTGTTACTACTCATTCCCCTTCTCTGGCTGGTACGAAAAATTGCCACCAGCCATTTCGTGCCCATAACACCGCTAAACTGGTCTCTATTTGGTTTGCTGCTGATGGTTCTGGTCAGTTTGTACGCCACCTTTGATATGACCCATAGTTTTGTGAAGATTGCTGGATTGATTTATGGGATTGCCGTTTTTTTTGCAGCGGTGACCTGGGTAGGTGATTCTTATAAGCGATTGTGGTGGGGTGTGACCGGACTGTTGGCGGCCGGTTTAGGTATAGCGGGGTTGGGGTTGTTGGCAGTACGCCTTCGTACAAAAATCCCATTGTTAGCAAATATGGTAGCCTTGTTACCGGCCCGGATTGAGAGTGGATTGGGTGGAGATAAAGGAATCAATCCCAATGAAATTAGCGGGGTGCTTTTGTGGATGACACCATTAGCGCTGACATTGGCTATTGGTGGGGTGTTGTATGTGGGTCGGCTGCGCCAACGAGTACGGCCGTCATTGATAACCCCCCTTTTGTTATTGTTAGTCGGCACGGCCGTAACCCTTCTGAGTATACTCATATTAACCCAGTCACGCAGCGCTTACCTGGGGCTGGTAGCGGCCGTCTTGTTTACCGGAGCCGTTCTAATTGCCGCCCATTCGTGGCGCTGGTTGCTGGGGGGAACGGCCGCGTTACTATTCATTAGCCTCCTGGCAGCAACCCAGATTGAATCCCAGCAGTTAACAGCCCAGATTTTCCTCCAAGTGGGTATTGAGGAGGATGGTCTTTCCACATTGGCAGGGCGGTTAGAAATCTGGTCTCGTGCTTTGTACGGTATTCAGGATTTCCCTTTTACGGGGATGGGCATGAATAATTTCCGCCGTGTTGTCCATATTTTGTATCCGTTGTTCCTCATTTCTCCAGATACGGATATAGCCCATGCCCATAACCATTTATTTCAGGCGGCGTTGGATTTAGGGATTCCGGGTTTGGTTGCCTACCTGGCATTGTGGCTGGGAATGGCGGGCATGTTGTGGCACACGTGGCGGCGGAGTGACGATGTTTTTGTGCGTCTCTTGGTCCTGGGGTTTGCCAGCAGTCTCGTAGCATATTTTGTTTATGGATTAACGGATGCCGTCGCTTTAGGCGCCCGGCCTGGGTTTATCTTTTGGTTTTTATTAGGATTGATCACGGCGCTACACCAGACTATTTGGCATGAAGCGAAAACGGGAGCGTTGAGGGAGACATAAACAATGACCTATACCCCATTACCTGATTACCCCAATACCCATTTGCAACTGCCACACGGCCGTCTACCCCTCCCCGTATTCTTACCAGATGGCACACAAGGAGTTGTGCGCTCCATTGATGCTGCCGATTTAGAAAGCGCTGGGGTAACGGCCGTGCAAATGAACGTCTTCCACCTGATGCAAAAACCAGGTTCCTCCACCATTCGCGCTTTAGGCGGACTGCACCAGATGGCCGGTTGGCAGCGGCCCATCTTTACCGATTCCGGTGGTTTTCAAATCTACTCACTACTGCGCCAGAATGCCAAAAGCGGTTCCATCAATGACAAAGGGGCCACTTTTCGCCCTGACGGGTCGGAACGAAAATTTAACCTGACGCCAGAAAAAAGTGTTCAGCTTCAACTCCGGTATGGTTCCGATGTAATTATCTGTTTTGATGATTGTACGCACGCAGATGATCCCTGGAGTGAGCAGGAGAAATCGGTGCAGCGCACGGTGGCCTGGGCCAGACGATGTAAGCGGGAGTTTAGCCAAATTGTGGAGCAAAAAGAGTGGGTGGATGGGATACGGCCGTACCTCATCGCCGTCGTCCAGGGTGGGGCCAGTAAACAACTACGGCAGCAGTGTGCTGAACAACTGCTGGAAATTGGGTTTGATGGTTACGGTTATGGCGGTTGGCCGCTGGATGCAGCCGGTAATCTGCTGACCGATATGGTAGCTCAGGTCCGGGAATTGATCCCCCGCCAATATACCGTCCATGGGTTGGGGATTGGACATCCGGCCAGCATAGTGGCTTGTACCCGGCTGGGTTATGAGATTTTTGACAGCACGATGCCGACCCGCGATGCGCGACACGGCCGTTTATATGCCTACACTGTTGATCCCGGCGCCAATTATCTGGATGAGCAAGGTGACTTTTTCCATTACCTGTATATCAAAGACAAAAAACATATCAAAATCAACCAACCCATCTCTGAGTTTTGTGATTGTCCGGTTTGCGGCCGTTACGCATTGGGCTATCTACACCATCTGTTTAAGCTAAACGACAGCCTGTACCCTCGCCTGGCTACCATCCACAATTTGCGTTTTATGATACAGTTGATGGAAAATCTTACTGCTGGATGGCAACAGCCGTCAGGTGGCAGAAAGGAAAAATAACATGAGTGGGCCAATCCATAACATAACAATAGAAGGATTCAAGTCAATTCGTAGGCTCCAAAACTTTGAACTCAACAAAGAACTTAATATCCTGGTTGGTGCCAATGGGGCGGGGAAAAGTAACTTTGTAGAGTTTTTCCACTTGCTTCATGAGATGGTAGAACAACGAATGGTAGCCACGATAAGAAAAAAAGGCGGTGCTGACGCACATCTCTTTTTAGGCCCAAAAGAAACCAGCCAGATCAATAGTCAAATCTTATTTGGCTGGAATGGTTACGAATTTTCCCTGGAACCAACAATAGATAACAGTTTTATATTCGGCTACGAACGCATGTATTTTGACGGAGCGTACGGCGAGGAGAGCTTCAATTTGGGTTCAGGACATGAAGAAGCCAAATTAAGCCAAATGTATGCTGATGAGGATGATTCTTCATTAAAAACAAGAGTGGCGCGGCATGTCTACCCGGCCGTTTCCAGTTGGGTCGTCTATCACTTTCATGATACAAGTGACACAGCTCCCATGCTGCGCCCGTACACGATGCGTGATAATGAACGATTACGTTCCAATGGCGCGAACCTGGCTTCAATTTTGTGGCATTTGAAACAGAAAGAACCAGTTATTTATGAATTAATCCGCGATACGATTCGGTTGGTAGCTCCATTCTTCAATGACTTTTTGCTTCGGCCTCGCCCTAGCAATGGGGACTTGGTTTTATTATTAGAGTGGACACAAAAGGACAGCGATTATCCGTTCCACCCCAGTCAGCTATCTGACGGCACACTACGTTTTATGGCTCTCACTACAGCCTTGTTGCAGCCGAACCCACCAACGACCATATTGCTGGATGAGCCAGAACTAGGCCTGCATCCTTATGCGTTGGGGATTCTTGCCGGGTTGATGAAACAAGCTGTTAAACGGCCGCAGAAATCCCGACGAACACAGCTTATTGTTGCTACGCAATCAGCGACCCTGTTAGATGCCTTTATGCCTGAAGATATTATCGTGGTAGATCGAAAAAACGGTGAATCCCGATTTAGACACTTGACTGAAAATGAGTTATCAATTTGGCTTGATGAAGAATATACTCTGGGCGAATTATGGCAGAAGAATATCTATGGTGGGACGCCGGCGTATGAATAAGCTGATTGTGGTTGTAGAAGGGCAAACAGAACAAACTTTTGTAGACAGGATATTGCGCCCGCATTTGAGGAGCAAAGGTGTATATGATGTGTTTACACCTTTATTGAATAAGTCAGGTACGAGGGGTGGCATTGTTCGCTACGGCCGTGCCCGTTCTGTCCTTCTTAAGTTCTTGAAGCAAGACAGGGAAGCTTTCATCACAACAATGGTAGACTACTATGGTCTGCCCCATAACTGGCCGGAGAGAGATACCACTGCGACATTACCGCACAGTCAAAAAGCTATACGTATTGAAAAAGCGATTGCCCAAGATATTTGCAGAGAAATGGGCAACTCTTTTAATGCTGCGCGTTTTTCCCCATATATCCAAATGCACGAATTTGAAGCGTTACTATTTAGCCAACCGGGTGTATTGGCGCAAGTAATGCAAAGGTCAGCAGATGTCGCTTCTTTAGAGCAAATCGCAGCCGAATTTAATTCCCCAGAAGAGATTAACGATCATGCAGATACGGCGCTGTCAAAACGGTTGTTAAGACTATTTCCTGATTACAACAAAGTTTTATATGGAAACATTGCTGCCAAGAGGATCGGACTGCAAATCATGCGCGAAAAATGTCCGCATTTTCATGATTGGGTGACGCAGTTGGAAGCGTTAGGGGCGGCTGACGTTGGCTGATCAGTTAGAATTATTGCTTACGGCCGTAACCCAATCTCCCAAATACCGGCACGTCAGCCCAGACCTCATTCGCCGTATTGGGGCGCGGCAGCTACAAATCGGCCGCAGCCAGAAAGAAGCCACCAAAGCCACTAAGAACAAGCTGCACCAGGTTGGGGGGGCCTATTTTGCAAGTAGACCTGATTATGACAAAGCTTTACACCGCTTGCAGACGGCCGTGTCTGACCCCACACTATTCCGGCAAACATGCCGCCAGATAATGCAGAGCCACGCCTCCACCCGTGAACGGCTGCCCATTCTGGCGGAGTTTTACCGGACCATTTTCACACACCTGCCGCCCATCCATTCGATTGTAGACATCGCCTGTGGCCTAAACCCATTGACTATTCCCTGGATGAATCTGACGACCGATATGACATATGATGCTTATGATATTTATGGAGATATGCTGGCTTTTTTGGCTGCGTTTTGGCCGTTGGTAGGGGTACTCGGCCGTACTCATCATCAAGACATCATCAGCCAGCCGCCCACAAAAAAGGCTGATTTGGTCTTCATCCTCAAGACGCTGCCCTGCCTGGAACAAAGCGAAAAGGGGGCGACGACGAATTTGCTGGATGCAGTAAATGGCCATTACCTGCTCATCTCTTACCCGGCACAAAGTTTGGGTGGCCGCCGTAAAGGAATGGCGGTCAATTATGAAGCTCAGTTTGCACAGTTAGCGCACGGCCGTCATTGGCAGGTGCAAAAGTTTGAATTTGATACGGAGCTTGCTTTTCTGGTCAGGACGTTTTAATTGATTGAGAGATTTAATTTCTCAATAGATGCTATCAAAATGATCTTGGAATATAGAGTCGAATTTATGGAGTTATAGACATTGTTTGTATGACAAAAAAGGCAGATGTAGAGGCGGTGGTCACGGCCGTAAAACAATCCAATAAGTACAGCGACACTAGCGAAGCGACGATACGGGAATTGACACAGGAAGCGGTACGCCAACATAAAAAAACGAAGGTGGCCATTAAAGCGGTGCGAACCAGACTGCACAGCATTATGGCTCCTTATTTAGGGGATCCCGATTATGAAGTGGAAGCAGCTCGTCTGGAGGCGGCTTTTGCGGCGAATGATGAAGAGCAGATCGAAGCGATTTGCCTGGACTGTCTCAACGCCCATTTGTCTACCCGCGAACGGCTGCCCATTTTGACTGATTTTTACGAACGTATTTTTGCTATTACCGGACGGCCGCAAACCCTCCTGGATATTGCCTGTGCCCTCAACCCACTAGCCTTACGCTGGATGAACTTACGGTTGCAACACAGTTGTCGCTTCTATGCCTACGACATCCATGAACCGCGTATCGCTTTCATCAATCATTACTTTGCCCTGGAAGGATTGGAACCGTTGGCGCGGGTGCAGGATGTGGCCGTGCAGTTTCCCCAGGAGCGGGCAGATGTGGCCTTGTTTTTGAAGGAGATACCCCGTTTTGAACGGAATTATAAGGGGCGAGGACGGCCGCTGCTGGAAGCCCTCCATGCCCGCTATCTGGTTCTTTCTTATCCCACAATCAGTACGCACGGTGGCCGAGATTTAACCAACCGTTACCGCGAATTTATGGCTCAATTGATTGCCGACCACAATTGGCCGCTGACAGAGTTGTTGTTTGAGGGGGAGTTGGTTTTTGTTATAGATAAGAGATTTGAGATTAGAGATTAGAGATTGGGTTCAATCTCCCAATCTCCAAAATATTATGCATAGATTCTTCATTTCCCCCGATAATATTTCTGCCGAAACCGTCATTTTGACTGGCGAACAGGCTCGCCAGATTGCTTATGTGCTGCGGATGAAGACGGGGGATGTGCTGGTTGTGTTGGACAATGTGGGCTGGGAGTATGTGGTGGAAATAACGGCCGTAACCCGCCACCAGATCACCGCCCAAATCCAGGAAAAACAAACCGCGGTTGGGGAACCATCTGTACACATCACATTGTATATGGCTCTGCTGAAGCGAGATAAGTTTGAATGGGTATTGCAAAAATGCACGGAGGTGGGTGTCGGCCGTTTTGTGCCTGTGGTGACACAGCGCAGTTTAGTGCAGGATGACCATCTGAAGCCGAACAAGCTGGCTCGTTGGCAAAAAATTATTATGGAAGCGGCCGAACAATCACGACGAGGACGGATGCCAACGTTGGCTGAACCGTTGAAATTTGGGGTGGCGGTGACAGGGTTGGATGCGGCCGTGGCCCTCATCCCCTGGGAAAAAGCCAAAGATGTGGGTATTCGCAGCGCTTTGGCCGGGAAAACGCCCATATCTATTGCCTTGTTTATCGGCCCGGAAGGCGGCTTTACCCCTGATGAGATTGAATTGGCACAGCAATACAACGTCCAGCCCATCACTTTAGGCAAACGGATTCTGCGAGCGGAAACGGCCGCGATTGTAGCATCATCGGTTATACTGTATGAATGTGAGTAAATAAATGGTAGGTGAACGATGATTTATTCCGAACGCTTCGATAGATGGTTAAAGCTTAATGAAGTCTTGGCTGACACGGGTGCAGAACTCAGAGATGGGATAGTGAATAAATTACAGCCCGAACAAGGCCCATATTTCCTACTGCCATTCACGCTCCTTTTATGCCATAATAGTGTTGGTTATTTATTGGATGTTCTGGAAAGCTGAGTAGTGTCCATGCTTTTCACCCAACAAGAGGAGTAAATAGTGACATTTTCAGTTCTGGTAGTAGATGATGAACCAGCTTTACGAAATCTCATTGGGCAGATGTTAGAAATTGGCGGCTACGCGGTCACTGAAGCCCAGAATGGGGAAGATGCCTTGAACAAGATTGAAGAATCCCCCCCCGATGCCCTGATTCTGGACGTGATGATGCCCCGCATGGACGGCATTACGCTGTGCAAAATTATCCGTGAAGACCCTGAATTGATGGAACTACCGGTGATTATGCTCAGCGGCAAAACCCAAAAAAAAGCCATTGCCGAAGGGTTAGCTGCTGGTGCAAACCAATATTTGTGCAAGCCGGTTTCATTCGACGAGCTTATCGGTAGTATAAAAGCTGTATTGCCTAATCTCTCTGCCATTAACTAAGGAACAATTTCTGAGGTTGGAGATTGGGAGATTCAATCTTTCGATAGAAATACAACCCCAAATCAGCCAAATCAAACCTTTTACCATAGTTTTTCCTGACAATCAAAACGATATTTTTACTGGCATAAAACAGGTATACCTGTTTGTCTACCTGCCGACTCCCACACTGCCCCCAAACGCGGCCGACATTTCCTCATAAATAGCGGCAATACTGGCTTCATCCCCTTCAAAAAAGTTACCGTTGGCCTGGTTGGCCAAGGATTGTAATACATCATCGTCGGCGTCACGGCCGTAAGCAATTGTAAACACCGTAATTCCATTTGCCAGCGCCATACCCGAAGACGAACTTTCATCGTAACGATAGCTGCGTGTGTCCTGTCCATCCGTCAAAACCACCATCGCATTCGTCGTTTGGGGCAGGGTTGTCTCTTGCAGTTTCACCGCGCCGTCGCCAATGGCGTCAAAAAGGGTTGTGTCCCCTTGAGCCGGCACAGCCATAACGGCGCTTACAATTTTTTGCCGGTTAGGGCCAACCTGGGTGTGATCTACGATCAGCTGCGGCTCAGTGCTGAAGGCGATGATGGAGATGTAATCATCCTCTCCCATCTGCTCTATAAATTGCACGGCCGCTTCCTGCATACCCTCCATTTTAGAACCGCGCATACTGCCTGACGTGTCTAGCAGCAAGGCCAGATTCACATCTTTACGCGCTTCCTGCCACAATTCCTGTACTGCATAAATGGTGGATACAGAAGGCGCGTTGAAGATGATTTCTGGCTGGCTGGGGTCTACGCCGTGGGCTCCGTCTAAGGGAGAGTTGAGGGGGACGGCCGTACTCACCGGCCGTAACCCATTTTCTAAAGCCAACTGCTGCCCTTCCTCACCCAACAAATAATCCCGAAACAAACCGGCTGCTTCTTGCTGATCGGCCGTTGTAGTTTGATTGATACAGGCCGGATGGGTAGCTATAAATGTGCCTTCAAAGGGATACACAGCTACAATCTGCCCATTCCCATAATTGACCACATCACTTTCATACATCACCCCGCCGCTGAGATAATTCATGCCTCGCTGGCTCATCGAATTGCCCAGAGCACGGGTGTCGGAGCTGAACGTGGTGACACCCCCTTCAAACGCACCTACAGATGCCTGCACGATGGGCTGTTGAATGTCGGCTTCGTTGACAGCCTCCGTTTTGGATTGGGCTGCTTGCACTAATGCCAGCAATGTACTGGCCCCTGTACCGGAAAGGCCAGGATGGGTATGTCCCAGTCGGAACGCATTTCCCAGTTGGCCGCCGCTGTAATAGTTCCACAAGGCTGGGTCAGAAGCCAGACTGCCAATGTCCAGCCAGCCAATATCCAGACCAGGCCAGCCCAATGTCTCCGCTACTTCGCGCCACATGCCAATGACCAGCGGACTTTGAGCTACGCTCATACAATTGCTCTGAAAGCTGTTGTTTCCCTGGTCGGCCAACAAATTTACCCACGCCTGCTCATCGGGAATCCATAAGACAGCGTTTGTTCCACTGGCTAAATCAGTGACGGCTTGACCGGCATCTACAGAATTTAGAATTACGTAAACGGGTTTGCCTGCGGCCGTTTCCGTTTCGCTGGCGTTGAATTGGGAGACGGCTGTAAACAACCACGGCTCCAGACTCGTATTTGCCGCCACTTCTACAACTTCCGCATTTCTCGGTGGCCCATCACTGCCCCCATTCCCCAGGCCGCAAGCCAGTGTGCTCAATCCCAGCATTGCTACAAAAACCAAAAGCCAGGCATTACGATTTCTATTCATGTGTATATCCTTCATTTTTGATGACCGATGATGGTTGACCGATGACCGTCGTCCGTCAACCGTCGTCCGTCGTCCGTTAACTAAATCACCGTCCGGCCGTAACCAGCGTCAATTCCACAAAACGATCTTCGGCTTGAACATTGGGGTCATCCGTGTGCCAATGGTCTTCTGGCGGTAGGGAGGCTTCCACGATAAAGCGGGCCGGATCAATTTCCTGAGCCACCAGATAATCTACTACAGATTGTGCTCGTCCTTCGGCCACTTCCAAAATGTCGGCTTCCGTCCAGGGCGGCTCATTAGCCGGCCAGGCAGACGAGCCTTTGACGCGCAAGAATAGGCCGATGCTTTGCGAAAGGGTAGGCACGACGCAGTTATCCAAAATGCGGCGTGATTCCAACGTTAACTCTGTAGATTCAGGCAGGAAGGTGAAGGTACGGCAGGGCAATATGGCTAATGTAGCCGCGTCACCGGTGGAAACGGAGCTTAAATCTAGCTGCTGTGAAATTGAGAAACTGTCATTGACGGGGTTGGCGTTGGATTGCAAACTAGCTTGCTCGGCCGCTCGCACCACAAAGCCGGAATTGACCAACTCTTCCACATTGTCATTGGGCACAGACACATCTGAAGCTGCCCAAACACGTCGGGCAATAGAAAGCCGGTTGAGGATGGGGCGTGTATCCCGCATGACAAAAGCGTTGTCGCCCAGGTCGGCTTGGGCAACATTTTCCAGCCATAAGCCAAGATCCTCGCTGGCCGTTTCCGGGTAAACGAAACTCCAATCGTTGTTGCCCCAGGCGGCAATTTGAGCCGCGGCCGTGTCAAAATCCTGCACCTGATCTTTCAACGTGTCAAACCAGGCATCGTGGAAACTTTGCACCAGATTGGCCTCGTCGTTGATGGAGTCGCGGGAGGTGACAATGACATCCATGACAATACGAAGTTGGGCCGAACTGAGCAGGGGTTGGCCGCCGCCTTGTTCGGCGTCGTAAATGTCCGGTTCCCAGCCAGATACGATGTCGGCACGGCCGTCGTTAAACGCCGCCACCGCATCAGCCACACTATCTTCTGGAACCAGCGTCACCTGGGAACGGGGGCTGAGTTGGGCAATGGAAAGAGTGTAGTAAACAAAATATTCACCCACACTGCCGCGTGAGAAAGCAATACGTTTATCTTCCAACTCATTGATCGTTTCGATGTCCCGGCCCCAAAGCTGGTCGGCGCCGGCGCTTTCATCCACGATAGCTGTAATGACGCCGGGGCTGCTGAGAGCGACCGAATCCAGCGTGGTCAGCAGGCAATTCCACAATCCGGCGTCCAACAGAGCGGTACGTACCTCTTCAGATACGTCATATTCAGGATCGTCATTCAGGAAGAAGGGGACAATGCCTAGATGAAAGCCATGCTCAATGTCTTTGCCGGCCATTTGCATTTGCTGCAAGGTAAAGTAGCTGCCAAAAGCATCGGCGCCACAAACGTAGGTCGGCAGACCGTCATTGGGATCGTAGTCTGGCCCCCAGATGGGTTCGGGGGAATCGAGGTTGGTGAAAACCTGTTCGTTCCCGTTGCCATTTTGGGCGATTGGGGTGGTTCCGGGCACGGCCGTAATTTCCACCGTCCCATCCCCACTCAAATTATTAATAATGCCGTAAAAC
>JAAEOP010000480.1 GCA_024223125.1 Chloroflexota bacterium | reverse complement strand
GTGGGGTCTGGTTAAGGTCATTATCAAAGTAACCCGCTATCGGCGGGTATTTGACACTAAAACAAAAACCTGGAAAGAAAGCGATGAAGTTTCCTATTATATCTCGACCATTGATTTGAGCGCCCGACTATTTTGTCAGGCTATCCGTAATCATTGGGGCATTGAGAATAGAGACCATCATGTCCGCGATGTTACCCTGGGGGAAGACAAATCTCGTATCCGCATAAACCCTCATATTTTTGCTAAATTGCGGAGTTTTGCCCTCAACATTCTACGGAAAAACAAGGTTGAAAATGTTAGCTCAGAACTTTTTGATAATTGCATGAACCTGGAAAATGTTCTCAATTATGATGGAATTCTTTAGAACTGAACAGCCCTGATGCTTCGGGAGTGATGGGGGTGGACCGCTCACGTGTATAATTTTAACTTTCTTGCCAAAGCATGTTGTTCAATCATTCCTCACGAGTAGGCAACCATCTGCCTACATATTATCATCTAGTTAAACTTTTCTCCAAATGTACAACGTCAGCTACTTTCTGTTTTCTCGACCGCAGTCAGCTCTTTTAACGTTATGTCTGGGTTTTGGGCGACGGCCCAACTGTGCAGAAGTAAGCTGACAAAGGCCAGGCCAACTAGGAGCAAAGCCATGTTTGCAGCCAGCGTAACGAGCGTAAAGGTACGCGGCAGGGTTACTTTGGCATCTGCAAATCTAGCGGCCGTTTCGTCCAGTCGGCCATCTATATCATTTAGACTGGTCTGAATGTCGTTAATTCCGCCGCTCATATTGGCTGTAATGCCGGTTAAGAAGTCTACGCTATCGGACAACCGTTCTTCGCGCCGTTCTTGTACGCCCGTACGAAATTCGGCCATATTATCCTCTAGCTGAATCAGCCCGTCGGCCACATCGCTAATCAGGGTAGCCACAAAGCCATCCAGATTGATCAAGGGGATTTCATTGACAGCATTGATGGCTGCATCCAGAGTAGCAACTGTATCGGCAATGCTCACGGCCGTGGCCCGTGCATCCGTAATTGAGGCGGCCAAATCATCGCTGATGTTGTTAGAAATGACCTCACCAACTAAACTATTCTCTTCTAAATCTTCGCCCACATCGGTTATATTGCCTTCAAGCGTAGCAATGTTTTCCTGAGAGACGTTTAAGCGATCATCAATGCGATTGAGACCGCCGCTGATGTTGGCCGCGGCTGTTTCTCCCACCGTCAGTAAATTTACCGTAATATCTGTTACCTGGTTGCGTACAATCCAACTACCCACGATTCCAGCCAGCACCGCTACAATGCCAACGACAGACAGTACGACCACAATCCAGGCAACAACACGTTTGAAAGTTCTCATTTCAAGCCTCCGTTTTCAGTTCTTCTTTTGTCGGGTAATCCAGCTCGAGATTTGCTTCGGTTTAAGTGTTTCGCCTGCGTACGTTTACTCGGCAAGCTTTTATTGGCGAACCGTTAGGTTCTCTGACTATCCTGCCAGTTGCTGTTTCTTAGCCTGGAATTCCTCTTCAGTGAGGATCCCTTTGTCGCGAAGGTCAGTCAGTTTTTCCAGTTCCGTCTGCTGGACCGGTTGGCTAACGGGTGCTGCCTGCTGAGCTGCTGGAACAGTCGATGATTGTGCGCTGGACTGTTGACCAGGTATCCCTTCGCGATTACGGGCGATCTGGCTCCACTTCATAATGTCCAGCATGACGCCCAAGGCCAACCAAACCCAATCAAATCCGTGAAGGCCAGCCGGGCTCCAGACGAGTATGTACATGATCGTCGTGTACGGCAAGGCAATGATACCCAGTAAAGGAACGATCCAATTTCCCTGCCAAACGAGGTCCCATCTGCGGCCGAAAATCCAAGACAGGATTAATATTAATCGGGGTGCAACGGCCGCCCCAAAAGCAAGTAGACATCCAAATAGCAACATGATTTTTCTCCTTGTGTGCTTGGCTGACACTGGGTCCGTTGAATGGGATTGGTCCTAAATCACTTATTTTGTCGCGCATTTTCTAGCCCATTTTGGGCTATTACCACGAGCAACCATATCATTGAGTCACGGCGAAAAAGTTGCCATAAGATCAAATCCCATAGAACAGACCCAGTGCCGCTTGGCTCGATTCCAAGCTTATAGCCCTAAAAGCTGTTTCTTCTTAGTTTCAAATTCCTC
>JAAEOP010000479.1 GCA_024223125.1 Chloroflexota bacterium | reverse complement strand
GGCTTCTGGGATGTGGGCCTGGCTTTCGGTCTGGGGTATTGCAGTCACGTTCTGGCTGACGGAATGACGCTGGCCGGCGTGCCGCTGCTGGGCCCCTGGAAAGCAGAAAAGGCGCATATCCTACCGCGTCAACTACGAATACGCACCGGCGGCCCGGTCGAGCCGCTTGTTTTCATCGTGGTCGCCTTCGTCTTTGCCATTTTGTCCCCGGCCCTGATACCGGGTGAACTGTTTGAATTGATCGATGATTGGGCAGCCTTGATTTAGGCATCCAAAGTCGGCTCGTTCCCAAACTCCAGTTTGGGAACGAGAAATTGGGTTTACGTATCACGCGTCACGGAGAAACAGCATGTCACGTCTTAACTTCAAACAAATTTTACTCGTCCTGCTGGCTATAATATTTTTGGTGGCCGGGCTGAGCTTGGGCAGTTATTATTTTCCGACCGAGGAGTTGGCCTCCCGGCGAGGGGGCCGTGTTTCGTTTATCCCGCACGACTACCGGCAAATATT
>JAAEOP010000478.1 GCA_024223125.1 Chloroflexota bacterium | reverse complement strand
TGTTTGGTTTAAATGTATGTGGCAAAATCCACATATCGGAGGTGTGTGCAGCTTGGGGACTTGGCTATTCACGTAGCTATCAAAAACACCAACGCGTCCCCCAAGTCGGCACCACACGGGGTTAAGTTTTGTTGTTATTTCTTAAGGTATGCTATTTTTCATCCATTTAATAGAATTGGATCATGCTTCCTGTTCAGACCACTTCCATGCATATCCGATAATGAATGCCATACTCACAACTTCTATCGTAGCGAAGAATATATAAGAAAGTTCAAGAGACCCACCACCAATTACAAACAGAATTGTAATTACACCCGCAATTATATTTGCCCAGCGATTCGCTTTATATTTCAGTATTCTGGATAGGAGAATCATAGCAATCGGAATCTCCAGGAGAATTGAAAATATCAACATTATTTCTTGAGTGATTTGAAATCCCACATCGCCTGTCATCATTTGCTCTAAAGAGCCAGGATTCATAAAGCCAACAATATCTGCCATTACCATATTAACCATTACGAATATCCACAAGGTTGAAAGCTTTTCCTTCATATTCATTTTGTCGGTCTCCTTTTTGAACAGTCTAGGACTTACGTAGTTCGGCAAAAAGTTGCCCAAAAAATGGATATAGGGGGTGTTTCACACCCCCTATATCCATTTTTTGAATGATTCTCGCTCTGGCGCGTAAGTCCTACAGTCATTATTTTGTTTATTCTCCGTGGCTCTCCGCGTAACCATTCCCACGCAGAATGGTTACGATAATTATGGGACGCGGATTAACGCGGAAAACGCGGATTTTGTATTTGTTTTTAAATGATCCGCGTCCATCCGCGCTCGTCCGCGTCCTATTAGTTTGTGGCACACTACCCACCAGTGCCTACCCACCAGTGTCCTACCCGCCGCTCACCGATGAAAATATTTTCACTTCATCGCCATCATTTAATTGGCGCAGCTTATCCGTTTCGTGGACGCCGTTCACACTGATGGTCACTTTCCGCTCGATGTCGAGCTTAGCGAGGAGGTCGGCAAGGGTCGCGCCTTCGTCTAATTTCAACACAGCGCGCCCCTTTGTATCGGCAGGGAGCTTCTCTCGCAGGATTGAATACAGTTGCAGGTGGATTTCCAACGTTGCCTCTGCGCGTCAATCGCCTATTTCAGGTCGCTCAAAATCTGGCGGGAGGCGTTTCTCCCGTTGATGCCGGTCACGCCGCCGCCGGGGTGGGTTGCCGCGCTGCACAAATATAACCCATCGACCGGAGCGCGGTATTGTGCGTATCCGGGGATCGGGCGCATCCACATGAATTGGTTCAGAGTCATCTCTCCGTGGGTGGGATGGCCTTCGGGCAGATTGTACACGGTTTCCATATCCAAAGGGGTAATCACCTTCTGCTGCCGCACACATTCACCGAAGTCGGGGGCGTATTCCGAAATAGTGTCAATCGCCAGCCGCCCGATGGTTTCC
>JAAEOP010000477.1 GCA_024223125.1 Chloroflexota bacterium | reverse complement strand
GGCGGAGGCATTGTTCTCCCGCACGGCCAAACTGCCGCGGGTGGACATTCAGCGCCCCCCCAGCGCGATCGGCCGCAATACAACGCACGCGATGCAGTCGGGGCTGCTATTCGGCTATGTAGCCATGGTCGAGGGGATGGTCGCACGCTTTCGAGAGGAGCTTGGCCCAAAAATGAAGGTTATTGCAACCGGCGGGCTGGCAGAGATTATTGCGCGCGAGACCGAGGTAATCGAAATTATTGCCCCCTGGCTGACGCTCGATGGGCTGCGTCTTATTTGGGAGATGAACCGGTGAGCTAATACTTTGCGGCAGAAGTTCGGGCCTAGTTTGTGGTTACAGCGCAAAGTACTGCAAACTCCTTGCGTTTGAAACAGTCTGGCTTTCAACTTGGTAACCTATCGGCAGCTTATGCCCAACTGTACCAGAAGGCAAGAGAGGGGGTGTGCTATAATGGACTCACTTAAGTAGTTCGAATGGAGTATAAAATGGTTCAGGTAACAATGCAGGTTTCCGATGAGTTGGCCCAGCGCATTCAGCCGATTAGCGCCTGGCTGCCCACTATCATTGAGTTAAGTCTCGTTGGTTTTCAGACGCTTGCCACTGCTACGGCAACAGAAGTTACTCAATTCCTTCTCAAAAATCCATCTCCGCAAGATGTACTCAATTATCACGTATCCGAACAAGCACAAGCCCGTTTGCGGCGTTTGCTAGCTCTCAATGAAGCCGGTATGCTCGCAAAAAAAGAGCAACTTGAACTTGACGAACTCCAACGGCTAGAACATATTCTTGTGTTGCTCAAAGCAAATATAGCTAACCAATTGCAGGGGGAGTAAGTTGTCGCCCACGCTGCCAACCAGCTTACGCCGCCTGGTCGAAGCGCGAGCAAGCAAAAAATGTGAGTATTGCCGTCTCCCACAGACTGCATCTCTGCACAAACACGAGCCTGACCACATTATTCTCCGCCAACACGGGGGGACAACAGATGCCAGCAATCTTGCGCTGGCCTGTTTCCGTTGCAATCGCTACAAAGGCCCTAATGTCGGGTCCTTTGATCCGGAAACAGGCGAACTCGTCCCCTTTTTCAACCCCCGCAACCAAGTCTGGAAAACACATTTTGCATTTGATGAAGCGACGCTGCGCCCGCTCACAGCTGAGGCGCGAGTGACCATCAAAATTCTCCGCCTGAACGACGATAAGCGCGTGGCAGAACGGATAAGGCTCATCAAAGCAGGTTTGTATGCGTAACGCTGCTCAATGTTGGAGTCGCATATAAGGGGAAGTGGGAAAATCGCCTCCCAAACCAAACAAACGATGACGAGTAAACTTCTCCCCCTCAATCAAATCATCCAGGGCAACTGCCTCGACGTTTTGGCCTCGCTGCCCGAAAAGTCCGTTGATCTGATCTTCGCAGACCCGCCATATAACCTGCAATTACAAAAAACCCTTTGGCGGCCCAATCTGACGAAGGTTGACGCGGTGGACGATGAGTGGGATCAATTTGCCAGCGTTAAAGCTTACGATGAATTTAGCCTGGGCTGGCTCCAGGCCTGCCGGAGGGTTCTCAAAGACACAGGGACGATTTGGGTCATTGGCTCGTACCACAATATCTACCGCCTCGGCGCCATCATGCAAGATTTAGGGTACTGGTTTTTGAATGATATTGTATGGGTGAAAACAAACCCCAT
>JAAEOP010000476.1 GCA_024223125.1 Chloroflexota bacterium | reverse complement strand
GCTCTGAGTATCATCCAAGACCTCCATGCCGTCGCACTCGCTTTGGAGACTGTCGTGGGGTTTGCCTGGCTGTATTTGAACAAGGCTCTGCCGACCAGGGCTGGAGAATTGGTCGGCCTGGCTCAGCATCATCCAAATTACGGTACCGATGTACAGGAGAGGTTGGATGAGCTAATGCCCCAACTGGAGGCGACTCTGTCCGCGGCCGAATTACAAGCGGCGCTTGAACGCGGCCAGGCATTTGACCTGGATGCCGTTGTGGTGGCGTTGTTGGCAGAATTTGGTGAGGAAACCAGTTGAAATGTTGTAGGGTGAAGCCTCTTTCGTTTACAGACCATCATCCGTAGCATGGCTGAAATGCGTTCTTGGGGTTGGCACCCGTCCTCACGATGTAAGGACAATATCTGCGGCCGTTCCTGATTCAACAGATCCTGCAAGGACTGGCCTATCTGCACCGGCGGGGCATCCTCCACCACGATCTGAAACCGGAGAATGTGCTGGTCGCCGGGGGATAGATACATATCCTGGACTTCGGCCTGGCGATGCAGCACGATGAAATAGCTCTGGTTTTGCAACATCGTCTCCCAAGCCGTGCTTCAGATCACCCGAACCACAAATAGAGACCTTTACACTGGTCAGACTCATACACAACACAGTAATTCCCGCAGGTAAAATCTGGCATAACAATAGCCTCGTTTTCGTAGAGATTCAAGGAAAAAAGAGGCAACAAATGAAGATAAGAAAGCATTTATCAGCAGATGGCTTGTTGAAGATGGTGAAAAAGAGATTCAACAAGGTAAAAGATCATTGCCCTACGAATGTAGAAATATCGTTGGCAGATGCCTTGATGAGTGGGTTTGCTATGTTTTCACTGAAAGACCCCTCATTATTGGCTTTTGACGAGAGAAGGCAGGAACCAGAAAACTTAAAACGAGTGTATGGTATCAATCGGATACCAAGTGACACGCAGATGAGAACGATTCTGGACGGGGTAAACCCAGAAGAGATAAGACCGCAATTCAAGAGCATATTGCAGCAATTGTAAAGAGGCAAAGAACTGGAAAAGATGAGATATATGGGGAAGTATTATCTAGCGTCGTTGGATGGTACGGACTATTTCAAGTCAGAAAAGGTGCATTGTGCGAACTGCTTGGAAAAACATTACAAGCGAAGTGGGAAAACGATATACAGTCACCAGATGTTAGGAGGCGCAATTGTACACCCAGACTAGACGGGAGGTAATCCCGTTGGCGCCTGAGCCAAAACAAGTGAAAAATAAAATGAAGTCTTCGCATCTATCCGATAAGATAGAGGTAACAACAACCAAACAAACTGAGGCTTTCGGGATAAGAAACAACAACAAGCATGGGTGAATAATGTGAAAGACTCTCTCTGGGAAGGCGAACTTGATGCTGTTATCGCGGCTTGTCAAGCTCATAAGGAACCCACATGAAATACGGCCTGAAAGAGAGCGTTATTGAAAAAATAGGCAATGTGTTTGCCCATTATCCAGAGCGTGGGCGTTACGTTTTACAGCTCACCTGTCAGGCAATGCCTGATTGAGCCCGTCCCCGGCGTGTAATCGAATCTACCAGCACTGCGGCCAGCAGCACCAGCCCTGTCACCACAAACTTCACGCCAGCGCTTAACCCTAACAACCCCATCCCATTTTCCACACCAATGATGACCAATGCGCCCAACAGAGCGCTCACCACCCGGCCGTGTCCGCCAAACAAACTCGTGCCGCCAATAACCGGCGCCGCAATAGAAATAAGCAGCAAGTTGCCACCGCCAGCGGCCGTATCCACTGAACGTAGCCGCGAAGCCAGAATAACCCCGCCCATCCCGGCCATCAAACTAGACAACATAAATACCGTTACTCGAATCCGGGTCACATTAATACCAGCGCGGCGAGCTGCTTCCATATTGCCGCCAATCGCATACACATAACGGCCGAATCGTGTCCGCATTGCTAGAAAAGAAAAGATACTCAGCAGAACCAACACAATAATACCCACAACAGGTACGCCACGATCCAGATTACAGATATAAATAACGGTGGCTGTTACTCCGGCCAGGGCTAAAATTTGGAACACTACGACGGCCACCGGTGTCGTAGAGACACCCCGTTTCCGTCTTGATAACCAGCGATTTACTCGACCAATGGCGAACAATAAGATGGCTGCAATGCCTACAGCCCAGCCCCAGCCCGACGGCAAAAAATAGTTAGCAATATCTACCACAACCTGATCCTGAATAATAACTGTGCCTCCGGCCCCAATTAAAATCAACACCACACCATTCCACACCAGCAAACCGGCCAGCGTGACCACAAACGAAGGTAGCTGAAAACGGGTAATAATTAACCCTTGCACCACGCCAACCAACGCCACAAATGCCAGACCAACAGGAATAGCCACGTACCAAGACCAGGGCGACTCGAAACCTAAACGCTGCAAAAACATCCCCACCCCCGTTTTATCTGACGGGCCTAACAGTAACAAAGCCGCCAACACGGCCGCAACCGCGCTCACATACCCAATAGACAAATCAATCTCACCCAACAGCAGCACAAATACTACCCCAATGGCAATCGTCGTAATACCAGCCATCTGCACAATTAAATTCACCATATTACGCGGTGTCAGATAATTGGAGTTTTGAGATTGGAAAATAATAGCAATGGCAATCAAACCCAAAATAATCGGTAATGATCCCAAGTCTCCCAACTTCAGGCGTGTACTATAATCCCTCAAATAATCAGAGACCGACTGCGTTTTTTGCGCGTCTTGCATCACTGTGCTTTCTTTCACTTCTGACATTTGTGTATCGCTCATCCTTCCACCATTCCAGGTACAGATTCCATTGTACCGGCCGTAATTGCATGAACCACTTCCTGTTGATTCGTTTCCGCTGTTCTAAATACCTTCACCCGTTGGCCCAGGCGCAAAACTGTAATACGATCAGCCACCTCAAAAATATCATGCAAATTATGCGAAATGATGACCACTGCCAGCCCCTTATCCGCTAATCGTCGCACCAGATCAAGCACCTGCCGTGTTTGGGCTACCCCCAATGCGGCCGTTGGTTCATCCAAAATAACAACCCGCGAATTCCACATCACAGCTTTTGCTACCGCAATCGCCTGCCGCTGACCGCCCGACAACTCCGCCACTGCCTGCCGCACAGAGCGCACCGTCGTCACCGAAAGCGAATCCAACGTTTCCAGGGCCGCCTTTTCCATAGACGTTTCATCCAGGCGAACCGGCTGTTGAATCATCTCCCGCCCCAAAAACATATTCGCCACCACATCTAGATTATCTGCCAAAGCCAAATCCTGGTACACAACTTCAATCCCCAATTGGGCTGCATCTCGTGGATTGTGAATATTTACCGCTTGCCCATCAAACACAATCTGTCCTTCATCATAGCGATAAATACCGGCAACCCCTTTAATCAGGGTAGACTTCCCGGCCCCATTGTCACCCACCAGGGCCATTATCTCACCCTCACGAACATCAAAATCAACTTTAGTCAGCGCTTGCACAGCGCCAAAATTTTTCGATACACCTTTAAGCTGTAATATGGGTGTGCCTTCTTTTACCATGAAGCCATCCTCTCCTCTATCTCATAGACAACTTTACGTCTACCCTGGGTCAGATAATCTCCAACCCATCCCCGGTTATAACACGCAGAGACATCAAAATAAATATATGGCATCCCTGTGCAATTATATCGGCAATTATTGTTTCTTCAATTTCTTCAATTGTAAGCGTTCAGGGGGCTACCGAGACTAAGGGTTTTACTCCTGAGAACACCATTGTATTGGGCACAAAAACCCTTAGGGTCTGAACGGATACCTTCAATGTTGTCTGCGGTTAAACAATAGGGGTCGGTTTCACAAAGGGCGCATCAATGTCTGTTCCTTCAATCATCAGCCGATCATAATCATCGCTTTCGGGCCAGATTACGCAGTTGGGTAATAAAATGAAAATCGGGCAGAGAAAGAACGACCGCAGCCGGCAAGGTCAAATCGCGCCAAAAGACCAAAAAGTTCAAATCGGGGTTGTATTGCTGGATGAAGAGGGTGATGACTGTGCCGTGGGCGGCAATGACCAGAGTGTCATCGGGGTAGGAGGTGAGGGCTGAATGGACGGCCTGGGTGAAACGGGTTTGAGTTTGCACGGCCGTTTCCTGTCCCAACAATAACTCTTCAGGATGCAAAAAGAAGTTTTCCACAGCAGTAATAAATACTTCCTGACTATCATAATAAGGAACCCCTTCCCGCTCATGTTCATGCAAACCGGGGGCGATGTGGCAGGGAATGCCCAAAGCGTCGGCCATAATCTGTCCAGTGTCGGCCGCTTTTGGTTCCTGGCTGGTGATGAAACGGGTCGGCTGATAGGGGAGCAGTCTGGGAGCAAATTGGTGGGCGCGGGTACGGCCGTCGACCGACAACTGCCACAACCGGGCTGGCGAACCAGGAATTCGGTCTACGGCCGAGTGCCGCACGAGGATGAGATGGGGAGGCATTTTTTTGTATTCCGTGTTCCGTCATAGTTCACGGATTATGGGTCACGGATCAGTTCCCGTTGATAACCGTATTCACCCAGTCTAACGAAATTTGGGCCGGGTAGAAATTTTCATTGACGGCCAGGGCGCTTTGGTAAGCGTCTTGGGCGCCGTATAGATCGCCCAGAGCAGCCAGAGCGTGCCCTTTGTACCAGTAAGTTTCTTCTACATTACGACCGCCTTGCGTCGCCAACGTGGCATTAGCCAAATCAATCACATCCTGGTAACGGCCGACTTTGTCGTAAGCGATGTAGGGACGGTGCTGGTACCATAACATGCGCGGCGGCAGGCCAATTTCGCGGGCCTGGTCAAATGCTTGCGCGGCCGCCTCATAATACTTCGCATTTCCTTCCAGTACATTTTCACCCAGACGGGTGAGGGCTGTGCCCAGGTTAAACCAGGCAAAAACATCATCAGGATTGGCTTCTACCTGCGCCTGGGTATGCTCGGCCACAAGCTGCCACATCCTGATTTTGTCGCTCAGTTCCGGGCCAATGATCGCTTTCACTTCCGCTTCCTGTTCCGGTTTGAACACGACGTAAAAGGTGTTATTGAACTGCGGCCAATACTGTTCTACTTCAGTATAGGTGGCAGGACGGCCGCTGCCATCCCAGGGGCCAAGATAGCTATCCTGGGTGTAAAACTGACCCAGATTATCATCGTAGCCGTAAACAGTCAGGTAATGTCCCCACCAGCCAGATTCAGGCAGTTCATATCCTTTTTCAATGACGACAGGATACCCGGCCACAATTAATTCTTTGATCAATTCTTGCTTACCGCCGCTGTGAGCAACAGCCATATAAACGCCGCTGGTTTGCTCGTTCACGTAGTCGGCAATTTGCCAGGGGCTAACATTGCGGTCTTCGCTGCTGGGTTTGAGATAAGCAGCAATCTCTTCCTGGGTGATGTCGTTGCCATACCAGTTAAGTACCTGGGTTAAATTGGCCGGGCCGCAGTTGTTGAAGGTTTGTTTAATGACGCCCATACCTTCTAAAACATGGTTGATGGGTAAGGGTTCCGGTGTAGGGGTTTGAGTGGGCGGCGGTGGCGGGATATTGGTGGGCACATCTGTACTGAGCGAAGCCGAAGTGGTCGTTGCTTCTACCTCGGCTACACCTTCACTTTCTTCTACCACAACAGCTTCCTGGGTGGGTTCGGGTGATGGGGTGGGTTCGTTGGAGGGCACGGCCGTTGATCGAGCTACCAAAGCGGCAATATCCACTTCAGCTGTGTTACCCGGTTGATTGGCGGCCGGTAGGGCTGTGGCCACCGGCGCTACCTGATCAATGACTTCTTCTAAAACGGTACTGGCCACCGGAATCCGTTCTTGCAAAGCAACCCGGTAACGACCAGGTATCGCCTGCACCACCTGTGGCAGTGTCAAAAATCCGATAATCAAAACAAATTGCAAACCTACAATCAATAGGATGATGTTTCTGGTTCGTTTATTCATGATCCGTATTCCGTATTCCGTATTCCGTATTCCGTTTACGGTTCACGGATTACGGCCCACGAATTACAGATGTTAACCTCCATTATCGAATTGATTCAGCGCGTCCAACGCGGGAGTGTAGTAAGGGTTAAAGTCGGCCGCTCGTTGGATGTTGCCATAGGCGGCATTCAAATCGCCCAACGCGGCCTGAGCTAACCCTTTGTAGTAAAAGGATTCTTCAAAATAGGGACGCCCGTTGAGAGTCGTATCGGCCAGGAGGATAACGTCTTCGTAACGGCCGTTTTCATAATACGCTTCATAGGGGCCAAATTGATACCACAACATTCGCCAGGGCAGGCCGATGGCGCGGGCCTGATCAAAGGCTTGGACGGCCGTGTCATAGCTGCCGACCTCATTCAAGCTGGTTCCCAAATTGAACCAGTAGAAGGGATTGTCGGGGTCGCGGCGGGCATCTTCTTGCGCCTGGGCAATGGCTTGCTGCCACATAATATCATCATTCATCCCGGCCCCAATAATGTCGGCTGCCAGTTGAGTCTGTTCTGGTTTGTAAATGGCAATGTAGTTGCGATTGAAGTGGGGCCAATCTCGTTCCAGGTCGGCATAGGATAGGGAACGGCCGTTAGGGTCAGCGCTGCTCAATGGTTCGCCCCCAGTTCCCAACCAGGAGTCATAAACCCAAAATTGCTGCTGGGCATCGTCATAGGCCACCACCAACATATAATGCCCGTACCAGCCCATCCAACGGAATTCCCCTGGCGGCTCGATACCAATCTCCAAAATAACGGGAATGCCATTTGCCAACAGGCGTTTTACCGTTTCAGCGTTTCCATTGGCACGAAAGATGGCTTCAAAGACAGTTTCATTTTGCACAAAGTCGGCCATCTCATGGGGACTGACATTGCGGTCTTCGGGATTGGGTTTGAGGATGCGGGCGGTATCACTTTGGGTCAGGGGTAAGTTGAAGTAGCTCATCGTCATCGCCAATGTGGCTGGCCCACAGTTGTTCCACTCTTGAAACTGGTGGTAGAAACCGGTCAGGCGCACGGCCGCCGGCAATGGTGATAGTTCTGGTGTCGGCGAGGGAATGGGTGTAGGGGTATTGGTAGGCGGCACGGCCGTCGGTAGCGGCGTTAGTGTCACAGGCAAATCGGTATTGGGCAAGGGGGTGAAAGTGAGTGGCAGGTCGGTGGGAGAAACGGCCGTGACTATTTCCGTTTCCGGCGTTGGTTTACCTAACAGAGCCGCTACATTAGCGACGGGCACGGCCGTTGGTAAAATTGCCGCCTCTTGCACCGGCAAAGCAATTTGCTGAATAGGGTCTTGCAACGGTTGGGGCAATTTCTCGGTGGCATAGACAATGTAGCGAGAAGGCACAGAACGCAAAAGTGCCGGCAGCGCCGCCAGTAGCCCAATTGCCATAATTGCCACAATCAAAAAAACAAAAATCTTCCGTCTACCCATCAAATCCCTTTTGTACCACTTGCGACTTGCTACATACAACTCACCCGGCGCATTATAGCCAAATCAAAGTGTCGGCCAATAACCATCCTCCACAATCTTAACTGATTCTCACGCCGACATTGCGTCAATTAGCGACAAAAAAGTGTGGGGAGGCTTACCCGTTCAGACCCTAAGGGTTTTTCGCTTAATCTAACAGGTACACTCAGGAGTAAAACCCTTAGGGTCTTGGTAACCCCCTGAATGAGTACGGGGATTACACCTTGCAGCCTTTTGGGCAAAGCAAAGCAGCACACTAAAAACTGACGATTGAAAACTACTATGTTATTCGTTGTAATGGGAATAAGGAGAAGATGTGCCTTCTTGGGTTTTGATCCAATTATAGACAACCATACGGAAGATGTCTGACTCGGTGATGATACCGGCCAGATTTTCATCTGCATCTATGACCGGCAAACTGCTTATTTTATTTTTATACATCAGGTAAGCGGCCTCCCCAATGGTGGCATCAGGTGAAATGGTAAGGGGATCGGAACTCATTATTTCAGAAATCTGAAAGCGGGCCAGCAAATAATTCATCTCCCAGGCGCTGAGAGAGCTGGAAGTAGAGGGTTTGGCTTCGCGTATGTCGCCGTGGGTAATGATGCCGATGACACGGCCGTCAACCATCACAGGTAGCCGACGAATCCCATTTTCACGCATCATATTCCCCGCCTCCAACACACCTGTATCCGGGGTTATCGTTGTTACATCTCGCGTCATCCAATCTTTAACCAGTTCCAGTCGCATTTCCGGCCTCCGAAATATGTTGGGGATCAAAAATTGAAACATCCTCGTAACTATGCAGATCATTCCTACAAAGGCAGGAATCCACACATCTGGATATTCGCCTTCGCAGATATGACAATCGAGAGGTAGCTGTATAATTACAAATCTCCAATCTCTAATCTCCTGAAGATTGCGCTCGCATAAAGCTAATGGACAAAATGAAGATAATGGTCATGAATACGGCCGATATCAAACAATAACGACAAAAAGCATGAATAACAAACGCTTCTAAAGCTGTTAGCCCCACGGTAAATAGAAAACCCAAACCAGTCATCCCCAGGAGGAGTTCTAGAAAATACCCTTCCCGGAGCGGTTCCCAATCTTTTAGCCAGGTAAGCAAAAAGATGATGGCATATCCAATTAGCCCAATGAAAGCCACAGGGATGGGGCCGACAGAAGCAAAGGGAGCCGTAGGTCCGCTGACGGCGCCACAATCATCCCAACCAGAACCAGTGCAGGCGGCAATGAGTACACCCTGATGAAAAAGAAGTAAATAGTGGGCTACCAGCAGCCCCATGACTGCGAACAGTTGAATAAATCGTAGCTGCCAATCTTCGCGCATATGTTTTTTAGATTGAGAATTAATGTCCTGAATGGGATGAAAAGATTAAGAGATTGGGAGGTTGAGAGATTCAATCTCCCAATCTCAGAGTGTTTCTTAAGAATTAAGCAACGATTCAATGCGCGGCTGAAAAATGGAAAAGGGTTGATTCCCGCTCAAAAGATCATCGCCAATATAAAAGCTGGGGGTTCCAGAAATTCCAGCGCTGCCGGCGGCCGTCATATTGCGCCGAATCAAATCTTCATAATCATTATTATCCAGGCAGTCGGCAAAAGCCTGCGTATCCAGCCCGGCCGTTTCGGCCACACTCATCAATCCGGCTTCCGTATTAAACAGGGCAGTTCCTTGTAAAGAAAAAGCGGCCGAATGAAATTCAGGGAATTTATCTTGTTCAGCAGCGCACATGCCAGCAACGGCCGTGTCCAACGTCGCCGCTTCTCCGAACTGATTGGCCAGTGCAAACGGCATAACCACCCATTTAACCTGGCCGGAGTCTATAAATTGCTCCTTAATGAGATTGAACGTTCCCAAATTAAAATCTTTGCAATGAGGGCAACCATAATCAGACACCTCTACAATTGTCACCGGTGCATCTGCCGCTCCTTCTACAATACAGTTTTCAGGATTATTGTTACAATATTTTACCAAATCTAATTGATTGGGTTTTCGAAAAGCCAAACTCATCAAGGCTACCAATACCAGACCGCCCACGATGACGCCGCCAATCACCCACCAATTTGTTTGTCGTTTCTTTGTGCTTTTCTTCTTCCTTCTTACTCGTTTAGTCATTGCTCTTCATCAATCCTTTTAGTTTTTATTGTCACTCTAGCCTGCATCAAATTTTCAACGAGTGCAAATTGTAACACGTCTAGCCTGATATGTGTCACAAACATTGGAATGTTTACTTAGAGTGGGATATGATTTTAGAGAGGAGAGATTCTATGGCAGACTTATCAACAACTTATTTAGGATTGACATTGAGGAACCCGCTCGTAGTTTCCTCATCACCATTGGCCGCCAATGTGGAAAATATTCGACAGATGGAGCGGGCTGAGGCGGCGGCCGTTGTACTGCCATCCCTGTTTGAAGAGCAAATTGAACTGCGAGATATGGGGGTGGATAATGTGGATACGGCCGATAAAAAAATGCTACCCGACGCTTTACGGCATATTCCAGAGATGAAAGAATATAACCAGGGCGCCAGCGGCTACCTTTCCTATATTTACCAAACCAAGAAAGCTGTTTCCATACCCATTATTGCCAGTCTAAACGGCTATTACAGCGGTGGCTGGGTACAGTATGCCCGTTTAATTGAAGCTGCTGGCGCCGATGCTTTGGAGCTAAATATTTATCATCTGGCTACCAAACCACATATTAGCAGTCAGGAAGTGGAGCTAATGTACTTAAATCTGGTTCGCAATGTGAAGGGGAAAATAAACATACCGGTTGCCGTAAAAATCAGTCCTTTCTTTAGCGCATTGTCGCACACGGCCGTACAGCTAGATAAAGCCGGCGCCAATGGCCTGGTTTTGTTTAACCGCTTTTACCAACCGGACATTGATATTGAAAATGAATGGGTGGTTCCCAGTCTGGATTTGAGCGATCCGGCCGAATTACGGCTGCGGCTGCGTTGGGTAGCTATTTTGGGACAGTATGTGCAGGCAGACCTGGCCGTAACAGGCGGAGTACATTCGGGCACGGCCATCCTCAAATCTATCTTAGCCGGCGCCAGCGTTGCCATGACTACCTCGGCTCTGATGGAAAACGGCATTGATCATCTGCAAACGATGCTGGCCGAATTGAATGATTGGTTAGATGCTCATGGGGTGAAGGCGTTACGGTCGTTGCAAGGCCGTATGAGTCAGCAAAACGTGGCTGATCCGGCCGCTTTTGAACGGGCCAATTATATGTCGGCCTTAAAAAATTCCGATATCGGTTAGGCTTTTTCAAAAATTAAATGATCCTACCCGTTTTGAAAAAGTCTCCAGCCAATTCCCGAAATGGCGTCAATTCAGGATCATTATTTTCTGGAATTGGCCTTAATGACTCAGAATGAGGATAATCAGCCGCAATGATGACATTTATCAATAACGGGAATGGGAAGCTGTCCATTACACTAGCAGTAGATCAATAACAAAAATATACTTGCAAATGGAGCAAATAAAAATGTTATCTGTAAATGATTTGATGACCGTTATTCCCAGCAGTGTGACGCTGGATACCACCTTACGCACCATTATCGGTGTCATGAAATCAGAAGGATGTCGTCAGTTACCTGTTTTGAATAATGGCAAGCTGGCCGGCATAATTAGTGACCGGGATGTACGTCTGGTTATGAATTCGCCAATTGTGTTACACGGCCGTTGGCAAGATGAAGAATTACTCGACAAAATAACGGCCGAAAGCTGTATGACCCCCAACCCTGTCACTGTCACGCCAGACACACCCATATTCCGGGCGGCCGAAATATTAGGCATCTACAAATTTGGCGCGCTGCCGGTCGTAGAAAACGACAACCTGGTAGGTATCATTACCGTAACCGACATCTTGGAATTTGTCGCTAATGAGTTGGCCCCCACACCATCTCAATGATCAGGCACAGACAGTTTAACTTGTGTCCCTTCATATGGCGCCGACTGAATTACAAATTTGCCCCCCAAATCCTCGGCTCGTGCCCGCATATTAGACAAGCCATGCCCCACAGAATAATTGCGGGAAGCCAGGTCAAAACCATGGCCGTTGTCTTGAATAATCATATCAATCATCCCCCGACTGCGTGAAAGCTGAATCGTCACCAGGCTGGCATCTGCATGGCGGGCAATATTCGCCAACGCCTCTTGAGTGGTTAAAAAGAGCGAGCGAGCCACACCTGTAGACACAGTTGCCATATCCCCTGCATCCGCATTTAAGCTAACGGGAACCATCGCATTGGCCTGAAATTCACGCACCAACCGCCCCAATCCCTCTTCTAAATCACCCCGATAACGATGCGGCCGTAAATCCAAAATATAATTACGAATATCCCGAATCGTATCATTCAACCCTTCAATAACATTGCCCAACATCATGTTAGTCTCTTCAGGCGACTCTGCCAAAGCTATACGAGCCGATTCCAAAGTCAAGCCCACCGCGTAAATAGATTGAATAATACCGTCATGCAAATCCCGACCAATCCGGGTCCGTTCTTCAATGATGGCCAGACGACTGACCTGTTCATACAAGCGAGCATTTTGAATGGCTACGGCCGCATGAGCGGCCATATATTCCACAACTTCCTGATCCGCCTCAGAAAATTCTTCAGCGATGATCTTATCGGTTAAATATAGATTCCCCAACATTTCATCACCGGCCATGATAGGTACGCCTAAAAAAGATTCCATTGGAGGATGGCCAGGTGGAAAACCCACCGACCGGGGATCGTCACTGATTCGGGGAATACAGATGGGTTGACGTTGCTGTCCAATGGCTCCCAGCAATCCTAACCCTTCAGGAAAACGGGCTATTTGCCTGGCTTCTTCCGCTGTGATGCCGCTGTAAACAAACGCATCCATAAAACCTTCGTTATTGGGGACGCCCAACGCAGCATATCGAGCGCCGACCAATTCACGGGAGGCGTCTACAATACGCTGCAATACCCTTTGCAGGTCGTCCAGATCAGCAATAGAAAGGGTTGCCTGATGAAGGGCGTGAAGAATTTGGTGGTTATCACGGCCGTTGCTCATACTCAACTCTGTAAATAATCTGACAGATGATGTTTAATAGCGTAGGCGGCCGCTTCGGCTCTATTAGATACCTGCAACTTAGACAAAATACCACTGACATAATTCCGCACGGTGCCTTCGCTGAGATATAAGGTTTGGGCAATTTCCCGATTTGTATTCCCTTCTGCAATTAGCGCCAATACATGCATTTCTTGGGAGGTTAGATCATTAAAGGCAGTGGCTTCTTCTTGTCTGATAGAACGACGCATTTCATCAAAAACACGCTGCGTCAGTGTGGGGTCCAGGGTTGCTTCACCACGAGCGGCCGACTCAATAGCCCGGATAACTTCATTTCCCCCTACCTGCTTAAGCACATAACCCACAGCCCCAGCTCGGATGGCCGAAAACAACATTTCATCTTCAGCATAAGAAGTGAGCATGATAATTTTAGTAGACGACCGTTCCGTCATAATCTCCTCACAGGCCTCAATACCGCTGCCACCGGCCAACCGAATATCCATCACCACAATGTCCGGTTCATGGGCCAGTGCCTTTTGCACCGCCTCATGCTGTGAAGCCGCTTCCGCCACCACTTCAAAACCCGCGTGCCGCTCAATCAGGCTCTTCAAACCTAACCTGACAACTTCATGATCATCAACCAGTAAAATTCGCAAATTTGACATACCGTTAAGTATAGCTTTTTCTAATCAGTTCAACCAATACCCATTCGTCAGAATCAACCCCCATAAATAGATTCCCTGTGGGAAATCTGTTCCCACTCAATTCAACTCGTACAAAACAGGAGGACTGTAATGAGCAATGAAATTGAACAACCCAACTTTGGCACGCGTATCTTCATCATCCCCCTGGTCGCTATCATCATCGTTGTCGGTTTCACATTAATCATCATGGCTGCCGCCGATGTCACCTGCCGCGACTGTCACGAAGTAGACGCAGATTATCCTGGCGCTGTAGAGCATGAAGACACTTATGTTCTCAACACCCCCACAACTGCCACGTGTGAAAGCTGCCACGAAAACGAGGTCGCCCAATACAACCGCAACCGCCTTTAGGCCTCCCGGCTGGACACAATGGCCGAAACGATGACTATCCCCCAATTGTCTTTTTGTTAAGCATGGTTGTGGGGATCATGGGCGCTTATTTCCATTTTGTGCGCGGAATGTTACCGGACGCTCCTCCAGGGCAGCGGATTACTGTCTTTTTACTGATTTGGGCGCCCCCCATTTTTGCCCCATTAGCCTTTGCCGGTATTGGCTTTCTGGGCATTGTAGCCGCCTGGGAAGAAACGCCGCCAACTAGCGGCGAGGAAGCAGCCTGAGGCTTGTATCCATTGTGCCTTTAATGTTGTTTCAAAAAGTTGTGAATTCTCGGTAATGATCAAAGTGTAATATTGACCGGCTTCCTGGCTTGCATTAAAATCTGGTAAGATTCAGGTAGAGGAATTTATGACTGCTGAAAGAATAGGACGTTACAAGATAATCAAACAGTTGGGTCATGGTGGCATGGCCACTGTGTTTTTAGGACATGATCCCCTTATTCGACGGGAAGTAGCCATTAAGGTGATGTCTGCCCAACTAATGACTGACCCTGCTTTTTTTGATCGTTTCCAAAATGAAGCGGAAACGATTGCCAATTTGGAACACCCGTCTATTGTGCCTATCTATGATTTTGGGCATCAGGGAGACCAGTCGTATATTGTCATGCGCTATATGAATGGGGGCGCTTTGGAAGACCGTCTGGAAAAGGGGCCGATGAAGTTGCAGACCATTGCGCCAATTATTGAGCGTATGGCCGCAGCGCTAGATGAAGCCCACCGTAAAAACATCATTCATCGGGATATTAAACCGGCCAATATTTTGTTTAACTCCAAAGGAGAAGCCTTTTTGTCCGATTTTGGCATTGCCAAGAATACGGAAGGCGGGGCTGATTTAACGGCCGACAACACCTTCATCGGCACAGTAGAGTATATGAGTCCAGAGCAAATTCAAGGGAACCAAAAACTAGACGGCCGTGCCGATGTGTACGCACTAGGCATTGTTCTTTTCCTCATGCTCACCGGCCAACTCCCCTTCAAAAAAGACACCGTAGTTTACACCATCATGGCCCACCTGACAGAACCCATTCCCAGTGTGCAAGAGCAGTTACCCCAATCGCGCTTGCCCTGGGATGATATTTTGAACAAGACACTGGCCAAAGATCCTGCCGACCGCTATGCTATGGCTGGCGACTTGGCTAAAGATGTCAACAGCCTGCTATCTGGTAAATGGTACCTAAATAAACTGCTGGATTGATAAACATTTTCCCCACGTAGGCTGACTTACACAAACCCCCAACTCCTTTTATTACAATAGCCAAAGTGCCCACACAACTCCTGGCAGAGAATGTGGGCGCTGGCAATTAACCGCAGTCCATAAACTGAACGGCCGTGATCAAGCGCAATATTGGCACACTCCCCACCCTATGTCAAGTTGTGGCTGCGAGTTCTATCTTATTTCCCAAACTCACAATAATTTAGGAGGACAACTCTATGTCACAAAAAATCAAGCTTCATAATAGTGTATCTCGGCGACAATTTTTACGCCTGACGGCTATCAGTTCCGGGGCAGCCTTACTAGCTGCCTGTGGGGCCAATGGCAGCGGCAGCAATGCGGCTGAATCTAGTGGGGCAGCCACCGTTGCGCCACGAGCCACAGCCACCCCATCTCCAGAATCCGAAGCCAAAGTTATGGTCGAAGATGTCTTGGATTTTGTTTTGGAGAGCGATGAGTGGGCCGGCCAATATGGTTCTGTCACCTTCCGCTTGCAGGAAGGGCGGCACAATGACAATCCCGTCTACTTTATTCGTACCGATAGCTCCGACCAGTCGTTTGCCCAAGAAGTGGGGCTGGTGCATGTGCCTTTGTTAGCCAATGGGAAGGAGGTGGCCGAATCAATCTATCTGTTCAGCGACGGCCGCCCACCTATATTAAGCAGCACCCCCGATGATGGTGAAACCTTCACATCCTTATTCCAGGTCAAAAATGTATCTGTTAGTGATGATAGTTTGGTATTGGAATCGGCCGAAGCAGTAGAAGCGGCCGCGGCCGACGGCCGCGCCACACTTGAAGAAAGCGCCGTTTTCGTCAACTACCCCCTCGTCAAGTGGGCTGGTGGTGAACTGGCGGTAGACGATGAAAAGAAAGAAACCCTGGGCAAAGGGCAGCTTATGGAATCAATTGACACCGGTAATATGACTGTCACCTTCAAACTGCACCAATGTTTCCCTGGTAGCCGCTACATCCTCACTGACACCTCTCTGCCCGGCATGGCCCCCATGATGAGCGTTCCTCCATCTGCCCCCAACCAGAAGCTTTTAGATTTGGCCGCCACTGATGAAATCTGGATTTTTGTGAATGGCATTGAAGGCAGCGGCGTGATGGGCTTCCAACCGGCCATCTTTGATAATGAAGCCGGACAACCTGCCTGGAGTCCCTTCTGGGACCATCGTGCCCTCAAATGGACTGATGGCACAGAACCGCATGTCTTGCGCTCCTCCACCGAAATTCGAGAAGCCATTGATGCGGGTGAACTGGAAGAATTCCTGGGTGTCCCCGATACACATCCCAACGGGTTTGTAGTAAATTGCCCGGCCCCCATTCTGGCTCCCAACACGTTTGGCATCTAAGAAATAAGTTGTACGGTAATAACCTCCCGGAGGCTTTTACCGTACAACCGACCTCCCTGGCATCAATCCTCCGGGAGATTACAAGGCTGCAAAATCCCCAATACAGAAATTTGCGTTGGGGATTTTGTTCAAAATTAGAAATATCCAAGTATTCATTAAAGTTTGACAGTTCCTTCCAAGTTGACGTAACATTAGGCCGCTGTTTTCAATGAAGAGGAGACACAATGGCTTATGTTTCAAAATCTACTTGTTCCGCTTGATGGTTCTCAATTTGGTGAACTGGCGTTAACGTATGCCCTATCTCTAGCCCAAAAGTATGCCGCCCACATCATCCTTTTACATGTCGTGCCCTCCATTTGGGAAGCTGAAATGCGTGCGGAAGTTCCAGAAAGTGAAGACATTGCTTTAGAAATAGAAACAGAAGATGCTACAGACTATCTGCATCAAAAGGAAGCACTACTGCGTAATGACGGGTTCCAGGTTACGGCCGTTATCCTCAAAGGTGAACCCGTCCATATCATGATCCTCAAAGCCATCGAAACAGAAAACGCCGACACCATCATCATGAGTACCCACGGCTTTACCGGTGTCAGACGGCTCATGTTTGGCAACATCGCCGAAAAAGTAATCAATAAAGCCACCGTGCCCGTCCTGCTCATTCGTCCACCAGAAAAGGATTTTTAATAACTGACCCACCAACCCTGCCCGCAGGTAAAACCGATGAATCGTATCCTCCTTCTCTACATCAAAGTCGTTGAAAAAATAATAGAAAGTCTGGGTACAATTGCCATGTATCTGGTTATTATTACAGTCGCTATTGGGTTCACCAACGTTGTCCTGCGCTATGTGGGACAATTTATCGGCCAACGTCTAACATCCAACTTAGTCATCGAACTACAATGGTATCTTTATTCCCTTATTTTCATCTTTGGTTTCGCCTATATTCTTAAACACAACATCAACGTGCGGGTAGACTTTTGGTACGCTGACCAAAGCCCCAAACGGAAAGCTCTTATTGACTTTGTAGGCCATATCGTGGCCTTGGTTCCATTTTGCATTTTAGGCATCGTTGTCTCCATCAACCCCATACTCATATCTTGGGGTCGCCTTCCAAACGGCGACTGGGGAACCTGGGAACTTTCACCAGACCCCAGCGGACTGCCTCGCGCCCCTATTAAAACAATGATCCTGGTAGCATTCATCACATTGCTATTACAGGCTGTTGTTGAACTAATCCGTCTGTGGGCTATTCTCAAAGATATCGACGAGCTAAAAACGCAAGAAGCCCGCGATTTAGAAACCCCCTTACGCATTGAATAATTATTGATGCATCACATCATTTAGTAGCCCAAACATCCCTGTTCGGGCAATTGGACAAGGATGTCCAATTTATACGAGGAGAAAATTTATGGGATCAGGATTTGAATGGATAGCTCTGGTTATGTTTGGGTTATTCCTGTTCCTTATTCTTAGCGGCTATCCAGTTGCATTTTCATTTGCCGGCACAGCCATCATTTTCGGGGCTATTGGGTTGGCGCTGGGCGCATTTGATCTGAACATCCTCAGATTACTACCCAACCGCTGGTTTGGCTCCATGTCCGATTTTACCTTGCTGGCAATACCTTTCTTCGTATTTATGGGGGCTATCTTTGAGAAATCAGGGCTGGCCGAAATGCTGTTGGAAACGATTGGCATGTTGATGGGACCCATGCGTGGGGGTCTCGCTTTAGCGGTGGTGTTTGTGGGTACACTGCTGGCGGCCGCTACTGGCGTTGTTGCCGCCACCGTCATCGTCATGGGGCTGCTGGCGCTGCCTATCATGATCCGTTATGGCTATGACAATAAGTTGTCTACCGGCGTCATCACTGCCTCTGGCACAATGGCCCAACTGCTACCCCCCAGTCTGGTGCTGGTCGTTCTCAGCCAACAGGTCGGTGTTCCTGTCAGCGACCTTTTCGTGGGCGCTTTAATACCTGGCCTTATTCTATCTGGGCTTTTTGCCGTTTATGTGCTGATCGTTGCTTTCTTCCAGCCAGAACGCGCTCCGGCCATTCCCCCTGAGGATCGCACACTTAAAGGGGCCGCCCTGGCCCGTCGTTCCTTAATCGCTATCGTACCGCCTTTACTCCTGATTTTTGCTGTTTTGGGTAGTATTTTTTCAGGACTGGCTACACCTACAGAAGCTGGCGCTGTGGGCGCTTTTGGCGCCTGTGTATTGGCCGCCTTAAATCGCAATCTGAAATGGAAGATTGTAAAACAAGCCGGCCGTTCTACAGCCAACATTACAGCCCTGGTATTGATGATTCTGTTCTGCTCAACCTTATTTGCTTTAGTATTCGACAATTTAGGCGGCCAGCAATTTGCAACGCAGTTGTTAACCAATCTGCCAGGTGGTTATTGGGGCTTTGTCATCGTTGCCAACATTGCTATCTTTTTGTTGGGCATCAACCTGGAATTCCTGGAAATCAGCTTTATTGCGTTGCCCATTTTTGTTCCGGCCGCACTGGCGTTAGATATTGATCTGGTCTGGTTCAGCGTGATGATGGCTATTAACCTGAACATGGCTTTTATCTCTCCGCCGGTTGGTTTTTCATTGTTCTATTTGCAAAGTGTGGCCCCGCCAGAAGTGGAAACGTTAGATATTCACAAAGGAGCCATTCCCTTTATGGGCATTCAGGGAATTGCCTTAATTATTGTCATGTTTGTGCCGGCAACAGTATTGTGGTTGGTTAATCAGGCCAATTAGGTTAATTAGTTTATCTGGATAATCGTTTGTTGGGGCACATAGGTTTATGAAAAGCTGATTTTGGTGTTTTCTGGGCACGATCTAAATTTTTCAGTTACGGCCGTTTTGCATCCCAAAATTCTGTGACATTAATATCCGTGTTCCTTCCTATCCGAGTTTACATCTTTTTTCAAGCATCGTTTTGAAAAAGATGTAGGAACTTTTTGGAATCCTATGAAACTAGCTATTCTTTCAGACATACACGGAAACAGTCTGGCTCTGGATGCGGTTCTAGCCGACATTCAAGCTCAAGGTGGCGTAGACAATGTTTGGCTGCTGGGAGATTATGTCGCCATCGGCCCCGATCCGGTTGGGGTTTTGGAGCGGCTGTCCCAACTGCCTCCCCAGACTGTTTTCATTCGCGGCAACACCGACCGCTACATTAGTAACGGTGACCGCCCCGGCCCTACCCTGGCCGAAATTGAAGCGGACACCACGTTGCTTGAACGCTTCAAAATGATGAATGAAGGGTTTGCCTGGACGCAAGGGATGGTCACGGCCGCCGGTTGGTTTGATTGGTTAGCCGCGCTGCCTCTGGAACAACGGTTGACTTTACCCGACGGCCGTCAGGCGCTCGCCGTCCACGCTTCCCCAGGCACAGATGAAAGTTGGGGACTCAGCCCCAAATCTACCGATGAGCAATTACGCAAACTGTTTGGGAAGTGTGACGCCGACCTGGTTTTTGTGGGACATACTCATTACGCGGTAGAACGGCATGTGGACGGCCGTCATCTAGTCAATCCCGGCAGTCTGAGCAACCCGAATACGGCCGATAAACGAGCCAACTACATCTTGCTTCACGCCGACCCAAACGGGTACACCATCACCTATCGTCAGGCAGCCTACGATTGGCAGGCGCTGCTCCGCCAGGCCGAGCAAATCCATTACCCCAGCGCCCCTTTTCTCAAATGGCTGTTCACCCGCCTCGACGATCAAACGCCTTAAAATAATCTTGCAGCAGCGTATGGGTAAAAGTGTAGCCGCCGCCCACCTTACGTAAATAAAGATGTCGCGTCGCCTCGTCTAAAAACGCGATCATCCGGATTTGGGGCCTAGAATGCCGGCGGTTGGGTGGGCGACGTCCGTACACCAAAACCTTATGACGGGGGCGAGGCAACCGGAGACAAGGTATTTTGTGTGGCAAAGGTTATACCCGGTTGCCTCGCCCCTACAACAATATCTTCCCCGTTATGGGAAATTGACGTTTAGGAAATATTTGATGTTGTTGGCGATGGGAATAAACACGCGAATGTGATATTGTCCGGCCGGCCCGATGTGCTGAATGTGGTAATCGGGGGTAACCCCTTGTGTCACCAGATTCCCCTGGTAAAGTAGCAAAATTTGGGCGTCATTTCCGGTGTAACCTGTTAACGAAATATCAATCACCCCATCGGTTCCTGTCTGCATGGCATAGTAATCACTCTGGTCATCAAAAACGCCGCTAATTGTCACCCCATCACAAAGCAAGCCGTTGGCGTCCGCCGCGTCTCTGGAATTGTTAGGATTGCGTTCTGGCCCATCATCCCAGCACACCTTAAAACAAGGGATTGGTTTTTGGATAGCAGGCAAATAAATCTGGTATTCGCGGAGAGCGTTGGTAACGAGGGTGACAGTTTGTGAAACCGCGCTGTCATTCGTGGAGGTAAAGGTTACATTCACACTGTCATCTGTTCCTGAACCCACCGAGACGACTATTTCAACAGGAATTGTAGAGTCAGGAGCCAGGGGGCCAACGGCCGTGACTGTACTTGTTACCGGCCAATTAGAAACACCCATAGTCAGATCAAAAGTATCGGTAAGATTCCCCTGGTTTGTAATGGCAACAGTGTAAGTGATTGACTCACCAGGAAATCCAGACTGACTTGAATTTCCAGAAGCGGCCAGATCAGCTACAACCGGGATACTGGTAGCGCCAGTTCCGGTGATGACAACACCGGGTTGGCTCGTGGATTCAGCCTGCAATACAAAACTGTCCATATCGCCTCCATAGACAGTTAAGGGAATATCCACCTGTATAGATATGGTAGCTGTCATCCCTTGCAAAACGCTCAAAGGCGAAGTTGTTAACAACGTGGTAGGCCAGGTATATTGACCGGCGGTCAAAGTAAACGCCTCACTGCTGCCTATGTTTGTGAATGTCAAATCGTGAATAACAGTTGATCCCACCGTGCCCGTTATGGCACTGTTCGTCAGTGTGTCCGTTATAGGATTGGAGGCGCCTGCTTGGAACAAGAAATCATCCACAAAGAGATGGCTGATCAACGAATTTGTATCTGTTTGAGCCTGGATTCGCAAGGAAATATTCTGCCCAGCATAGGTGGATAAATCCACAAAATGTTGTACCCAACCCCCTGTTTCTGTCCCAACACACAGGGGGTAGATATCTGCTGAGGGACTCACATTGCCATTAATGATAACCCCAGCCAGATCATTGGCGCAATTAGATTCTTGCGAAACAATCCAATGCCAATATGAAAGTGTGGTGTTAGAAATGGGTACAGTGATGTTTTGTTCAATATAACTAACCTCATCAACTTCCCCGGCCAACCAGGCGGCCCAACTACCATTATGGGGCGTGACAGGCAGTATACTGTCATCGAAGATCAAGATGAAACCGTTACTTGAAAATTCTGTCCAGTCGGTACGGCCGTCTTCAAACCCCGGATTCGCAATGACATTGCCTGAATTGTTCATGGCGTTCAAAACACGCTCTGCATCTACAATGCCAGCGCCACAAATGCTTGTATTGCAACTGCTGCCAGAGGGAAACGGCCGGGCCGAACTTTGCAATAATGCGCTTGCCTGACCGGGCATCAAGGTGGGGTCATAATCCAGCATCAAGGAAACCAGACCGGCTACATGGGGCGTAGCCATACTGGTTCCCTGATAAAAAGCATAAGCGTTATCATTGGCCGGGGTTGTTGTGCCTGAATCTAGCGTGGACAATACACCATTGGTAATTGTGGCTGTTTCACCGCCTGGCGCTGTCACTTCTACCACGCTGCCAAAATTACTGTATGAAGCCTTATCGCCGCCACGATCATTGGCGGCCACGGTAATGACATTATTACAATTTGCCGGGTTCACATTGCTGGCATCCTGGTTTTCATTACCGGCCGCTACTACAACAACACTGCCTGCATTGACAATATCATCAATAGCCGTTTGTTGGCTTGCAGAACAGGCGCCGCCGCCACCCAAACTCAAGTTTAATACTTTAGCCGGGTTCGTATTAGTGGGCACACCCGGTACAACAATACCCGCCGACCAACGCATCCCATCAATAATATCGGAAGTAAAGCCGCCGCATTTACCCAAAACACGGACGGGCAGCAATCTGGTATTCCAGCTAACGCCGGCTACGCCCAGATTGTTATTCGTTGCCGCGCCAATCGTGCCCCCTACATGTGTGCCGTGCCAGGAACTGGGGGAACCAGGCCAACCAGAGAAACATTCATTGACGTTGGTCCAGTCGCCGGGGTCGGAGGGGTCGCTGTCACGGCCGTCGCCATCGTTTGCAGTTGGAATATCCACAATAAAATCATACCCTTGCACAAGTTTTCCGGTCAGATCTGTGTGACCCAACAAAATGCCCGTATCAATGACTGCGACGACGGTATTACCTGTGCCGGTGATGATGTCCCAGGCTGGTTGTAAGTTCAAACCCTCGGAAGTGTTGGCGGCATAGATGTAGTGCCACTGCTCGTTATATCGGGTGTCATTGGGAATGAGGTTAGGGGCCAGGATAGTTTGCTGCGGCCGGTCGCCAATATGCAAAATACGGTCTGGTTCAGCATAAGCAACATCTGGCAAAGCTTCCAGCTTTAGGGCCAGGGCGTCAATGTCACTCACAGGCACAGGGGTTGGCAGTTCATAAACGTGGGCGCCACCAGACATATCACGGCTGTAAGCCAACTGTATACCAGCTTTTTGACTAAGCTGTGTTAGACGAGCAGGACTGTCTGCGGCCATTTCAGAAGTATCGTTGTATTTGATGATGATCTGATTGGTAGGCGGAGAAAACGTTTCTGGAGAAGGTTTCTCCGCAATCCATACATTGGTTTCTTTTGATGCGGCCGCAGAAGCTGATTGGTTTAATCCCTGAGCTATGACTGCGGCGAATAGTAAAACAAATCCTGTAATAATTATCCACTTTTTCTTCATATCTAATTTCCTATATTTATTTGACTGATAAGGATGAAATCAAAGACATGATTACGGTTCATATTTTGTTTTCTCCTTCAATTGGTATGTAAACTGACTCGTTTACTTGAAATCTGGCGGTGGGGGCATAAAAGCGACAATGAACCAAATCCCATTCTGATGGCTGAGGCATTTTAGCCCAGTTTAAGGATTTAGCCAGAGTTTGGCGTGTGTGGCCGTAATTCTAAATCTGATGGTAGTGGTGGATTTTGTGCCGGCCCTGTTGGGGGATTGTCGGGCGACCCCAAAGGTCACCCTTACGTTAATTGAGGTGATACTATTTCACCAACATAATGGGGCATTGCGCCAGAATGCCTACTTTGTGGCTGATGCTTCCCCAGCCTTCATCGGGGTTTTCCAGGTTAATCTTGTGGGAATTCATAACGATGAGATTGGCTTGCTGCTCGGCCGCAAAGTTGATGATTTCTTGAACGCGATGGCCGATGAGGATGTGAGAAGTAAGGTCCACACCTTGACCCTGATAGGGGGTAATTAAGTTGGACATTTTCTGATACGCTTTCCCTTCCAGTTTTTGATAAAAATCGGCAAACTCATCATATGTGCCCCCACTGATGAGTTTGATGATATGCAGTAAGGTGACACGGCCGTTGCTCATCTGCGCCATTTCTACAGCAATATCAACCGCCTGATTATTTCTGTCTGATAAATCTACGGGAACCAAAATATGTTGGAACATGGCTGACTCCTTTTTAAGTTGCAAGTGTGCAAGTTGCAGGTTTGATGTTTATTTTATATGAAGTAGAAATAGGCCACAAGCAAGGCGATTTGCACGAGGAGGACTGCGGCCAGTTTGGCTTGAAAACTGTGCTTGCTGGTTTTATGCTTGAACACAAACATGCCGGTTAAAGCGCCGACTGTTCCGCCCACGAAAACGAGCAGCAGCAGCGCATTTTCGGGAACTCGACTTCTATTTGCGCCGGCAATAGCTTTGTCATACCCATAAGTTAGAAACGTCACCAGGGTAATGCTGACCAGCCAATAAATGAGAGGGTCGAAGAGACCGATGAGTTGTTGTAAAACAATGGCCAGGATGACGGCCGTTACCAATGGAATAAGTGTGTATTTTGCCATAGACAGGATTTTAACCACTATCTACATAATCGCCAGAAATTCTTAATTGTCCATTGCCGTCTCCTGTACATCTGGTAGAGCGAGGGTAGCAATCAGCGGCTTATGATCTGATCCGGCAAAGTCGCCGATGGCAATGTCTACGGCCGTTAACTCTGGTGAATATAATACATAATCAATACGCCACACTGGCAGCGGGTAATTGCCAAAAGGGGTGAACGTAAAACCCATTCCCGATCCCCGTTCCACAAACGCATCCTGCAAATTGTCGGTCAATTTAGCATAGGCCGGATGTTGATCAGTCATGTTCAAATCACCCACCAGCGCCAACGGCCCAGAACTGTCGTCTACTTCAGCCAGAATCGTTTGCATACTTTCTTGATGCTGGCTGGCATCAGCTACGCCAAAAGGCAAATGGAGGGGTAAACCGGGCACTTTGGCTACCCGTGCCGGAGGCGCGCCCGGATGGACGCTAAATAGTGTCACCAATTGCCCTTCGATATCTAAAAGCGCCTTTTGCCCGACGCCGCCAAAGCTGTAAGGCATGGGCACGGCCTCATAAGATACGATGGGATACCGACTGTAAAAACCACGTCCCTGCTCCACCATATGGTATGGATACACTTTGGCTAACTTGGGGTGAAGTTCAGCGGACAGGGTAGGAATGTATTCATGCAAAGCTAGAACATCAGGCTGATATTGGGTGATATTGGCCAGCGTATCATCCAGATTGCGATTTACATAGAGGACGTTATAGGTCATGACGGTGAAAGTAGGAGCGCTTGTTTGTACGGGCAATTGGGGCACAAATAAACGGCCGTACCCCCCCGCGAACAGCAGCAAACTGACGGCCGTCATGCTTACCAACAGTTTAGACCGCCGCCACAGAGCCAACGGCAGCAGCAAAATCAGAGGCATAAACAGCCAGGGCAGCACATAGCCAATGCCTTGTATGAGCGGCCCATTTTCAGCCCCCAGCCAACGGGACAGGAAATAGTAGAGAAGGACGGCCGTTTGCATTGGAATCAACATATTGGCTGTTGCCAGAAACATTTTCTTAATAAACCTAGGTGAATTGTTTGACATGAGAGTCTCCGTTTGAAAAAAATATACGCTGGGAACACACAACAAACAAAACACCGGGTACGGCCGTTTTGTGACAATTTGAAGAAACGTAACTATCAAGACCTGTGAGGTTTCCACCGGACAAAAATCAAACGGAGATGTTCTTCTGCCATGAACAGCAGAATTCAGCCATTGGACAGTATGCGGGAATAGTAGATGTTTTGACGCATCCCCTAAACTTATATAGTCTAATTCTTCATACATTACTTCTAATGAACCAATGGTTGGCCGGTCTTCATCATAACGGTACGATAAAATGAGTTTGTACCGTAAGAATGTAATAGTAGCTTTTGCTTTTTGTCCTAAATCGTCTACTCCCTCATCTGGCACAATCATTTCAGCCTCGAAACTCATTTCATCCATCGGCAGTTCGTCCACTTTCCAATTTTCTTATAGATAAAGCAGCTGTTACAAGTTCATTATCTGCCAGCGTGCTGAGAAATTGAATGGCATCAAATAGGTTCGATTTTCCGACTCCATTTGGGCCTGCAATACATGTAAATGGGCCAAATCGAATGTCCACATTTACCAAGTTTTTGAATCCAGAAACTTTTAAGCGGGTTAGCATAGGCTATCTCTAGGGTTATTTTGCAATGGACGTAAGTGTACATAAATATACACGAAAACACCTTCGCCATGATTCTATTGGCGGTGAAGATAACGGCCGACACCCGCCCCCACCTGCAAAGCCCCATCTTGCACAATAATTTGGCCACGAACCAGGGTTGTTTCGGCACGGCCGTGTAGCGTCAACCCTTCATACGGCGTCCAATCGGCCGTTTCGTGCAATGATTGAGTAGAAAGCTCCCATTTAGTCTGGGGGTTGAAAATGATCAGATCAGCGTCATAACCGGGAGTGATGTGCCCCTTTTTTTCTAGTCTCGCCAACCGCGCCGGGGTGGTGCAGCAGGTGTCTACCCATTGGTTTAGCGTAAGATGCCCTTCCCGCACACCGCGAGAATAGAGGGCTGCCAGACGCATTTCAATAGAAGGGACGCCGCCGGGAATCTGGCTGTAATCGTGTTGGCCGCTTGCTTTTTCAGCGCGGGTAAAGGGGCAGTGGTCGGTGGTTACAATCTGCAAATCGGCATGCTTGAGCGCCTGCCATAATGCATCCTGTTCTGTCTGGCTGCGGATGGGCGGGGAGCAGACGGGCAATGCCCCCGCTACGCCTGGCGCATCGTACACGTTCTGTGTAAGGAAGATGTATTGGGGGCAGGTTTCGCCGGTTACAGGCAAACCGCGCTGTCGGGCGGCGACGATTTCTTGCACGGCCGCTTCACAAGAAACATGAAAGATATGCAGCGGTACGCCCACATACTCAGCCAAAGCGATCACCCGTCTTACCGCTTCGCCCTCAAAAAGCGCCGGACGACTGCGTGGATGCCAATGGGGTTCGGTGTTACCTTTGGCTAAATTTTGGGCAATTAGCGTCAGGATGACATCCCAATTTTCGGCATGGATGACGGGGAGACCTTGAACATTATGGACGGCCGTTAACGCTTGCAAAAGCTGCCCATCATCCAAACGATGCCCGTAAGCCATATACAGCTTAAAGGTGGTGCATCCGGCGGCAAATGCTTCTGGAACCTGAGATAGTTTGGTAATATCGTTGGGGGTGATAGTCATATGCAGGCCATAATCAATAATCACCTGAGGATCGGCCAGAACGCGACGGGCGGCAATCGCCTCTACCATCGTTTCATCAGGTTGGGTTTCTACAAAATCTATAATGCTGGTCGTCCCGCCAAAAGCGGCCGCTACTGTGCCACTGTAAAAATCATCGGTAGAGGTGAAACGGCCGATGGGCATTTGCAGATGAACGTGAATATCTACCGCGCCGGGGAGGACAAGCTTGCCGGTCGCGTCTATCTCTTTCTTCCCGGTCAGGTTTTGGCCGACGGCCGTAATCGTTTCCCCATTTATGCCGATGTCGGCGGGATAGGTATGGTTGGCGCTGACGGCCGTGCCGTTTTTAATTACCAGATCAAATAGCATGCTTTTTTCTCCTCGCAGAAAATGGTTGGTCAATTGTACAAGTCACCAACCGCGAGATTCACTAACATAAAGCTGCTGAAACCTTAGCCACTTCCAGATTTACTGTCCCTCTCCGGGGCTTTTTACAATTTAGAGATTCCACCTTTTCAAAAGGTGGAATCTCTTACGTTTTACCACGGCCGCAACTTCATTTCATCTACCTCTCTAATCAAAGCACGGGCTAAAATCAAAGTTGGGTCAATGATGATTGTGCTGTCAATTTGGCGATTAGTAATTGCTAGTGGGATTTCGGTGCAGCCCAAGATAATTGCTTCGGCTCCTTGCCCTTGTAAAGTGGCTACCCCGGTGGTCAAGTTGTGACGGGCCTGTTCTGTTACGACACCACACGATTTAATACCATAGGTTGGGTGATAAATGGCGGGATGAATTTGTGTCTCTTGCATTTGTGGAGAAGGGATGACTGTGTCAAAACCCAACGGTTCTAACAATTGTGGATACAGTTTGGTCTGATATGTGCCGGTGGTAGATAGGATGCCTACCCGTTTTACATACGGGAAATGGGTTTGTAAAAAACGGCCGACTTCCTGGATCATATGCAGTAGTTTGGTGGGGGGCAAGGCCGTTTCCAACTCCACCCGCAACAGATCAAAAATAGGCGGTGCATGGGCGGTGTTACAAGGAATCCCGACGACGGTAGCCCCCATCTTTGCCAGCAGGTGTACCTGGTTAGCCAAAGCTCTCGCTGGATTTTCTTCAACTTGACCTGTCAAATATTGGGTGCGGTCGGGGATGGGTGACGGCCGTGAAACAGACAACACCGTCAAATGATCCTGATCACGTTGAGCAACAGTCTGCTCTGCAATCTTACGCTGTAAATCTAACCCGGCAAATGGTCCCACACCTCCCACAATTCCAATTGCTCTCATAATATCTTCTGTTCGCATCAAATACACACGGATCAACACTTGCCACTTGCAACTAAATCTTGTCTAAGCAGACAGCATACCGTATCATATCTTTGCAGACAACCAAGAATTACAAGCAGCGCCTGAATGACGTATCCGAGGCAAACAAATGACAACCGGTTTTCTTCCCCAACTAGATAACAAACGACTTGTGCGGATGGTCGAGATCAGCCGCATCCTTAACTCTGAAACCCATCTGGATCAATTATTATCACAAATCATTAAAGAAGCGGCCGACTTAACCCAATCTGAAGCGGCTTCCATCTTTTTATTGGATCCGCGTACACGCCAACTGCGGTTCACCGCCTCCTCCAATCCCATTCCGACAGAGATGGCCTCCATGCCCTTATCGTTGGATAACAGCATTGCCGGCGCCATTGTCAAAGCCAATCGTCCTATGTACATTCAGGATGTGGCTGAAGACCCACGCTGGAACCAAAACATTGACCAGGCGATTGAATTTCAGACCAAATCAATTTTAGGTGTGCCTATGCGTAACACCAACAAAAAGCCGGTCGGCGTGTTGGAAGCGATTAACAAACAAGGCGCGCCCCATTTTACACGGGAAGATTTTGAAACGTTGGTGGTGCTGGCCGATATTGCCGGGGTCGCCGTAGAAAAAGCACGGCTCATTGAAGAGTTAGAACAGGCTAATACAGAACTCAATGAATTGGATGAGATTAAAATGAACTTTATTGCCATCGCTTCACATGAACTGCGGACGCCCCTTTCAGTTATTTTGGGGTATGTCTCCTTTTTGCGAGATGAAGCCAGCCCGGAGATGGCCGCCCAAATGGACAGTGTGTTAAGCGCGGCCGTCCATTTACGTACTCTCATTCAAGACATGCTCAATTTGCGTTATGTGGATGCCGGGGAAGCGACCGTAGACCTGGAACAAATTGATTTTGTGAAGTTTGTAAAAGATATTCGGGCCGATGCAGATGAAACGGCCGTCGCCAAACAACAAACCATCACCGTTACCCTACCCGACACCCCCCTGCTCATCCAGGTAGACCCCGGTATGATCGAAGTGGTATTAGGCAACCTGTTAGACAACTCAGTTAAATTTACACCGCAGGGCGGCCGTATCAACATACAAGTACGGCGGCAGGGCAGCGAAGTGTGGTTCCACATTCAAGATACCGGCGGCGGTATTCCGGTCGGACAGCTAGACCGCATCTTCAAACGCTTTTACCAGGTAGAATCCCCTCTGCGTCGCAGCCATGAAGGAATCGGTCTGGGGTTATCTATTGCCAAAGAATTAGTGGAGTTGAACAACGGCCGTATTTGGGCCGAAAGTGTCGAAGGAATTGGCAGTGAATTTTATGTCGCTTTACAATTAGCCGATGCGTAAACTATTTCTCCTTCCCCTATTGTTGTTTGTTCTTCTGGGATTGGCTCAGGCAGCCCTGGCCCAATCGGGTATAGTGTTGGTGCTGGAAATTGACGGACCGGTTACGCCAGCCATGGCCGACTACTTCCAGCGCGGCATCCGTGAGGCTGAAAACCGCAGCGCCAATGCCCTGGTCATTCAGCTAAACACACCTGGCGGGGCGCTGGATACCACTTTGGATATTGTGCAATCCTTCCGCAATGCCGATGTGCCCATTATTGTTTATGTAACTCCCAGTGGGGCACAGGCAGCTTCGGCCGGCAGCATCATCACCGCCGCTGCCCATGCGTCTGGCATGGCTCCACAGACAGTCATCGGCGCCGCCTCCCCCATCAATTCCGACGGCAGCGACATCAACGAAACAGCGTTCCGCAAAGCAGTGGAAGATATGAAAGCCACCATGCGGACATTGACGGCACATCGAGGTGAAGAAGCTGTAGAACTGGCCGAAGCGATGATTGAAGACGCCCGCGCCGTTAGCTCGGAAGAAGCGTTGACGGCCGGATTTATTGATGTCATTGCGGTGGATTTGGATGATTTGCTGGCACAGTTAGACGGCCGACCCGTTCTCATCAAAGAGCAAACTGTTATCCTGGAAACGGCCGACGCTGCCCAAGAAAACCTGAACCGTAACCTGGGCGAAAGCATTTTACACGCCCTGGCCAATCCTATTATTGTGGGCATTCTCATGGCGATTGGGGTGCAGGCCATCATCATCGAAATTTCTAATCCTGGCGGCTGGATAGCCGGACTTATTGGCGTTCTTTTTGTGGGTTTGGGCTTGTATGGCCTGGGACAGCTCCCTGTGAACTGGTTGGGTCTAGGGTTGATTATTGTGGCCTTTATTCTCTTTATAGCCGAAGTATTATCCGCCAATCATGGGGCATTGGCTCTGGCAGGCGTCTTGTGTCTGTTAGGAGGATTGTTAGTGTTGTTTAACTCACCGGGTACGCCAGAATTTGCTCGCATTTCCATTCCCGCTGCCGTGGCCATAACGGGCGTATCGGCCGCCTTTTTCCTCTTTATCATGTCTAAAGCATTGGGGGCACAACGTAAAGAAACAGTTACGGGAGCCGAGGGGATGGTGGGCAAAACCGGCCCAGTGCGGCAATCATTCCAGGTGCAAGGGGAAGACGGCCGTTATAAGGGAACTGTTCTGGTCAATGGCGAACTGTGGCAGGCGCAAGCTGATGAAACCATTCCTTTTGGCGTCGATGTGGTTGTAACAGCGATGGATGGGTTTGAGTTGGTAGTAGAAAAAGCGGAGATATAAGAGGTTCCACCTTTCCAAAAGGTGGAACCTCTGCAAAGGACAGGAGGTAAATAATGGCAATAGTAACTCAATTATTACATGGTAAAACTGAAAGTGACACTATCTGGTCTATTGGGCCAGAGGCCACTATTTACGAAGCTCTGACCCTGATGGCTAACAAAAACGTTGGCGCCTTAATGGTTGTGGATGATGATCAAGCGGTGGGTGTCTTTTCAGAGCGTGATTATGCTCGCAAGGTAGTCTTACGCGGCCGTTCCTCCAAAAAAACGGCCGTGCGCGAAGCCATGGCCTCCCCCGTCATCTCCGTTAAAACCAGCGACAGTGTACAAACCTGTATGGAAAAGATGACCGTCAACCGTATCCGGCACCTGCTGGTGACAGACAACAACGGTAACATGGTCGGCGTTATCTCCATCGGAGATGTGGTTAAAGCTGTTATTGCAGAACAACAAAATATTATTGAACATTTAGAAGGGTATATTACAGGCTAATGGCAAAATTCAAACTGGCAATACCCGGCGAACAACGGGAATTTGAAGCCACCCGGCAAGGGAATGAAATTTGGGTGACGATGGGGGAAACGACGGCCGTCTTCCACCTACTTTACCACGATGCCCATACCATTCTGCTGGAACAGACTCAACCCGACGGAAGCCGTAAACGCATTCGGTTAGCAGGGACTAAAGATGGGGATCGGCGGCAATTGTGGGTAAACGGCCGTACCTTCATCGTCGAACGGGTACGCGAACGCGGCCGCAGCAGCCAGAATGACACGTCCCTATCCGCCTCTATCCCCGCCGTTGTCACCGAAATTCTGGTAGCCATTGGGGATGATGTTGTTGAGGGAGACAAGCTCATCCTGTTGGAATCTATGAAAATGGTGATTCCCATTCAAGCGCCTTATGCTGGGCGGATTACGGCCGTACATTGCACCCAGGGCAAATCTGTACAGGCGGGGAACCAATTAATTGAATTAGAGGAGATTAGAGATTGAGAGATTAGCATACCAATTAATCTCCAATCTCAAAAGCTTATGAACACAAACCGACTCAACAAACTCATCCCAAAAATGCTGGCTAATGGCCTGGATGGCATCGCTTTAGTTCCCGGTCCCAATATGGAATATCTTAGCGGCATCTATTCTCATCTTAGCGAACGGCCGATTGTCCTTTTTTATCCAGCCGACGATGAGCCAGCCATTGTCATTCCCACGCTGGAAGCGATGAAAGCTCGTGCAGCCGGAATTCCCGACGGCCGTATCTTCGCCTGGAGCGATGAAGAAGGGTACACAGGAGCTATCCAACAAGCGTGCGCCCATTTGGAACTAACCGATTATTTACTAGGCATCGAATCGTTACACATGCGGGTGTTGGAATATGAACTGCTCAAACGGTACGCCCCCGGTCTGCAAACAACCCCGGCCGAACCGACGCTGATGGCCTTGCGGGCCATCAAAGACGAGGCTGAAATCGCGGCTATGGAGCGGGCTATTGCCATAGCCGAACGAGCGATGAAACGACTGCTACCCAAAATAAAAATCGGCATGAGTGAAAAACAGATCGCGTCCCTGCTGCGTTCTTTGCAGTTGGAAGAAGGGGCTGACGCCATCGCCTTTGGCCCCATCGTTTCTGGCGGGCCAAACAGCGCTTCGCCCCATGCCGTACCTACCGACCGGCCGTTACAACAAGGCGACCTGTTAGTCATTGATTGGGGCTGCCTGGTAGATGGCTACCCCTCTGACATTACGCGCACGTTTGCTGTAGGCGAGATTGACGCCGAATCCCACCGCATTTATGAGACGGTGAAGTTGTCTAATGAACAGGGTGTGTTGGCGGCCGTGCCAGGGGTCACAGGGGAAGATATAGACACGGCCGCCCGCGATGTCATTGATGATGCCGGGTATGGAGGTTATTTCATTCACCGCACCGGCCATGGCCTGGGGGTTGAGGGGCATGAGCCTCCCTACATCATGCAAGGCAATACAGAATCGCTGCAACCGGGCAATGTGTTTACGGTAGAACCGGGTATTTACATTGCCGGTAAAGCCGGCGTCCGCATTGAAGATGATATTGTCATGACAGAAGATGGATACTGCTGTCTGACCTCTTTCCCACGAGAGCTAATTACCGTTGGCTAACCTCAATGAGGGGGTGAGGTATTGGGGGGATAAGGTGAAACAGTTCCCCCTCATCACCTTATTGTTGTTGTTCACGGCCGTCACTGCCTGCAACACCCCCCCCACGCCCACACCGCTCCCCACGCCGCCCGTATTGGCCCTGGAAACTGTTTTGCCGCCTACACCTACAATCACAGTAATCACAGTCGAGGTGGATGAAGCTGAAGCGACCGCTCTCCCTTCCCCCTACCCGGCTGCGCCCACACTCACCATAACACTGCTCCCTCAACCAGATACACCCACGCCAGAACCATATTTACTGCCGCCACCCACCCCAACACTACAATCTGCTTACCCCATACCCCAAACCAGTAACGAGATATTTCTACCCCTCATCACCTCATCACCTCATCACCTCATCACCCCATCTCCCCAGCCCACCAACACCCCAACTCTCCTTCCCTCAACACCCACGCCAACACCTATTCCCTCAACACCCACGCCAACGCCTATTCCCTCAACGCCCACGCCAACGCCTATTCCCACACTGGACTTTGCCGCGATTCGCGAAGAACTAAACGCACAAGGGCAGGAACTGGCTCCCGTTAAAATCGGGTTTCATGTGGGTATTGGCGGCAATACGGCCGGGTTAGAAGAATGGATGCGCCGTCTGGATGAAGCCGGTATTCCCTTCTTCCTAAAAAGTGTAGACAACGCCCAACCCATTCTGCTGGCTCAGGAACTCAAGCGGACCAGTGGCGTTCCCCATGTGCTGGTTTACCGCAAAGCGGCCGGCAGTGAATACGATTGGGATGTGCCCAACTACGCTTTGTCCCCCGATCAGGCGGCCGAAATACATTGGCAAATGCACCGCGACGCTTTCCCACCTGAATTAGACCCCAGTCTGGTCTGGATTGAAACGATTAACGAGGTAGACAAAAATGTGGCTGAATGGATGGGGCAGTTTGCGCTGAAAACGGCCGAATTGACCTGGCGTGATGGTTACAACTGGGCCGCCTTCGGTTGGGCTTCCGGCGAACCAGAACCAGCCCATTGGCAAACCCCATCTATGCTACAATTTCTACGGCTGGCTGCTGAAAACCCAGACAGGCTGGCGATTGCTTTACATGAATACAGCTATCTGGTAGATGATATTGGCGATGCGTATCCGTATAAAGTCGGCCGTTTTCAAGAACTGTTCAAAATTGTAGACCAGCAAGGCATTCCCCGGCCAACAGTTCTCATCACTGAATGGGGCTGGACGTACCAACACGTTCCCCAACCCGATGAAGCATTGGCCGATATTGACTGGGCGGCCCGGTTGTATGCGCCTTATCCTGAAGTGAAGGGAGCGGCCGTTTGGTATTTGGGCGGCAACTTTGCCGATGTGGACAATGAAACCCAACGGCTGATTTACCCACTGATGGTATACTCATTGCAAAACTATTTCAGCGCGCCACGGTCGCCAGATCAAGCCCCTATCCAACCAGAACAGTTCAACCCATAGTGGGAAGGAAGAAATATGTCCATCAAAAAAATTGCGATTAACACGGGTGGGGGAGATGCGCCGGGTTTGAATGCTGTTATTCGGGCGGTGGTATTGGCAGCCTGCAATCGAGGCTGGGAATGTGTGGGTATTCGGGATGCCTTTAACGGCCTTATGCTGCCCGATCAATATCCTGATGGCTGGCTGATTCCATTAGATCGGGAGTCAGTGCGTGGCATTACCCATCTGGGCGGAACCATCATTGGTACGACAAATAAGGGCAACCCGATGAAGTTTCCTATGAAAGATAAAAATGGTCAGATAGTTTCTGTGAACCGCCTGGATGAAATTGTGGCAGCTTTTGAGGAACAAAAAATTGACGCCTTGGTAGCGATTGGGGGGGATGGCTCACTAACAATTGCCAATGCTCTGTACGAAAGGGGACTACGTGTGATCGGTGTGCCCAAAACAATTGACAATGATTTGCAAGAAACAGTGATTACGTTTGGCTTTGACACGGCCGTATCCTTCGCCACCGAAGCCTTAGACCGACTCCACTCGACGGCCGCCGCGCACCAACGAGTGATGGTTGTAGAAGTGATGGGTCGCTACGCCGGTTGGATTGCCCTCAACACGGGTGTTGCCGGTACAGCCGACGTCATTCTCATCCCCGAAATCCCTTACGACATCAATAAAGTAGCCGACAAAATCAGGACGCGAGACAAAGACGGCCGTCGCTTTTCTCTGGTCGTCGTGGCTGAAGGGGCACGGCCGTTGGGTGGTGATTTTGCCTGGATTTCAGAATCTAACAAACGTCTGGGAGGTATTAGTCATCAAATTGCGGCCGCTTTACAAGAATTAACCAGTAAAGAAACCCGCGTCGTCCGTCTGGGACATTTACTGCGCGGCGGCACACCCACTTCTTTTGATAGGCTGCTTTCGCTTCGATTTGGGGCGGCGGCCGTGCGTGCCCTGGAAGCGGGTGAAAACGGCATCATGGTCGCCCTCGACCCGCCAACAGTACACTACGTTCCCTTGGAACAAGCCACCAGCCGCATGAAAACCGTCCCCCTCGACTGCGACACTATGTTCACCGCCCGTGATATGGGCATTTCTTTCGGTGATTGATCCGTATTCCGTATTCTGTTATCCGTAATCCGACGGAACACGGAACACGGAACACGGAATACGGAATACGGAATACGAAAAACTATGCAAACCTGGCCCCGCGCAATTCTCCACCTGGACATGGACGCTTTTTTCGTCAACGTCCACATTCTTTCCCACCCGGAAGATGGTAGTATTCCCCTGGTGGTTGGTGGACAGCCACAAAATCGGGGCGTGGTGGCTTCGGCCAGTTATGAAGCGCGTAAAATGGGAATCCATTCGGCGATGCCTACCAAAACGGCCGTGCATCTTTGCCCTCATCTCAAAATTGTCTCCACCGATTGGCAACAGATTCACCGCCGTTCACGGCAAGTGATGGCACTGTTGGGCGACTATGGCCCAGTGGAACAGATGAGTGTGGATGAAGCCTACATCGGTCTCAGTGAATGTGACAATCCTGAAAAAGTGGCGGTGGAGATACAAACGGCCGTGAAAACCAAAACCTCTCTGCCCTGTTCCGTTGGGTTGGCTACCAGCAAACTCGTTGCTAAAGTCGCTTCCGACCATGACAAGCCAGAAGGATGTACCATCGTCCCCCCCGGCGATGAAGCGACATTTTTGGCTCCCCTGCCCACCCGCGCTATTTGGGGAATTGGTCCTAAAACGGCCGCCAAGCTGGCTGGATTGGACATTACAACCTGCGGCCAACTGGCAGCAGCCGATCTGTTGACCCTGCGTCGTGTCGCCGGCAATCAGGCGGAATCATTACAACAACGTGCTGCCGGTATAGATGACCGTCCCGTTCAGCCCGATCATGGCCTACCTAAAAGCATCAGCCAGGAATGGACATTTAATGAAGATGTGGGGGATGCAGACATTTTAGGGGCCCAGTTGCAGAAGATGTGCGGCCGTGTGGCCCAATCACTACAAAAACGACAGCTAATCGCCTACACCGTCACCGTCAAATTCCGCTGGGCAGACTTTACCACCTACACCCGCCAAAAATCGGTAGCGGTGGGTTTTGATGATGCCGAGACCTTGTTTGCGATGGCGTATGCTGTGTGGGCCGAACATTGGCCGCCTGACAAAAAATTGCGTTTGTTGGGGGTGGGGGTCAGCAAGTTAGAAAAACCACAACTGCGGCAGCTTGGCTTTGATTTTAATTGATGAGAGGTGTTTAAGATGGGGTACGGCCGTTTCTCCAAAAACGCTACACATCTGACATTTGCAAAACAGCTAACGCCTGTTCAAACTGCTCTACATTGTCCACCGTAGCCGCGCAACGTACAAGCAGCCGCAAGTCGTCCAGATTATTGACCTGGCTTAACTGTTCCTCAAACACCGTTTCGGGCACATTCAGGCGCAACGTCAGCAGTTCCACAATATTCTGCCGCATCGCCGATACCATCCCCTGCTCTATCCCCTGCTGTATGCCTTCTTGAATAAACTCTTGCGCTATCGTATTCATTAGTCTCTCACCTTGCTTTCCTTGCTGTAACAGAGCTTGATCCCACATTCCGCACCTTAAACTTCGACCAAATAACAATTTTGGACGGCTACACCAAAGAGGGAAATAATCTGCAATCTGACCGGAGATAACTTGAGTACCCTCCGATCAACAACATGACCTCCTCGCCGAATAATTAGGAT
>JAAEOP010000475.1 GCA_024223125.1 Chloroflexota bacterium | reverse complement strand
GGTTAGGGGGCGAACAATCGGAACGACAATGGCGGGATCTGATTGGCGTTTTGAAAGTGCAAACAGGTAATCTGGATCGGGATTATATGCAACAGTGGGCCCAACAATTAGGAGTGAGCGATCTATTGCAGAGAGCCTTAGACGATGTAGCTCTTCCACCAATCGGGTAGAAATAGTCGGGGTCAACCGGGCTTTGCGGTGTTATCAATAGCATCGGGGCGTCCTATGTGCTTTGGAGTCTCTCCCGAGACATTAGGTCAAGTAATTTAAAAGACGCTGATAGGATATCAGTGTCTTTTTTGTTTCTATGGAAGTGCAAAAGCTGGCAAAACCGGCTAAATCGCCGCCGCTGGTCACCATCCACTGACCGGCTGAGGCTCCAATTGCCGTGGTCGCCGGTCTGCTCCTAAATTTGGTTTAGTGTTCACCCAAATCGGATTTTCTATTGCCTTTAAGGCGTGCCGGCGGTATCATACTTCCAATACGCCTTAAGTCGATAGGAAGTTAGTTATGGACTTTGTTGCCCGTCAGATGGAATTGAATTTGCTCGATGATTTGTACCGTCGATCCGGCGCTCAACTCCTGATCTTGTATGGCCGGGCTGCTACCCCAATATCAACCGGAGCAGCGAGTGGCAGTTTAGGCCGTCACCGGCGGGATACCGGGCTATCTTGAACTGTTCGATGACCGGTTGACCATTCTGGAAAATTTGCGCCAACGCATCATCACCCCGGCCAACGTGATGTTGACCGACGCCATTTTCCTGCTGCACAAGCAGTTGGATGAGCCGCGCAACTATATGGCTATCATCGAGGCCATTGCCGCCGGGTATCACACCCTGTCGAATATCGCCAAGATGGCCGGCATTGTGCGCAGCAATATCGTCAAGTACCTGGGCGTATTGCGCCAGCTTGGCTACGTGGAGCGGATCG
>JAAEOP010000474.1 GCA_024223125.1 Chloroflexota bacterium | reverse complement strand
TGGTTCCTGTTGCTTCATTATAACATATTTTTAAATTTAGGACTCAAGAAAAGCGCTCATACTAATTGATCATTGATAATTGATATGGTATAGTGTGCCCAACATTGACTACTCCAACAGGTGAAAAATGGCCAAAGAAAATCCGACCCAACCCTATGTGTTGGTTATTGGTGCGGCAGGGATCGACTCAAAAGGCACGGCACACGCGCCGCTAACCTTGGGCACCAGCACACCCGGTACAGTTCGAGTTTCTACTGGCGGTACTGCCCGGAACATTGCCGATAATTTGGCTCGACTGGGTGTCGAGACGGTGTTGCTATCCGCAATAGGGCAGGGTGGGTCCGGCAACCGTATTCTGACCAACGCCCAACAAGTAGGCATCGACACCAGATTTTGCGTTGTTTCAGGCGAGCATCGCACGTCGGCTTATCTGGCTTTGTTGGACGAACAGGGTAATCTGGTGATGTCTGTTGATGATATGCAGATTCTGGCCTGCATTACGCCCCAGATTGTTGATCAGAATCGAGACCTTGTCCAAAATGCCGAGATGATAATTTTAGACAGCAATCTGCCCGAAGATACCATCGATGCCGTGTTTAAAATCGCCAAACGTTATAGCGTGCGGATTTGTGCCGATCCTACCTCCACAACGTTGGCTACAAAACTAAGGCCTCATCTCTCCGACATTTATATGATTACGCCCAACATCGCCGAAGCTAAAGTTTTATGTGGCTGTGAGATTAACGATGAAGATGAAGCTATGGCTGCAGCCCGTCACTTGGTTAATGCCGGGGTAGAATTCGCCACAATTACGCTGGCGGAAGAAGGCGTGGTTTACGCCACCGCTAACGCCAGCGGGCATGTTCCGGCAGTTGCTACAGATATTGTTGATTCTACCGGAGCCAGCGATGCGCTTACGGCTACGGTTGTTTTTGGGTTGCTAAACGATGTTCCAACCGATGAGTCTGTTCGCTTGGGCGTAAGCGCCGCAGCCCTGACCCTGGCCTGTACCGACACCGTTTGCGTTGACTTGAGCCTGGAATTACTTTACGACCACTTACTTATCTGATTTTTCCGGCACGGAGGACCTTATGAGCGCCCTTGTACGAGGGATGTATTTTGAAGATTTTGAAGTTGGATTGGTCATTCAAACCGGGGCCCGGACCATTACCGAAACTGATATTGTAAATTTCGCCGGCCTCTCCGGCGATTTCAACTTTATTCACACCAATGCTCACGCGGCTAAAGATACCCCCTTTGGCCAGCGTGTCGCTCACGGAATGCTGGTCGCTTCAATAGCTACCGGTCTGGCCGTGCAGCAGGGCTTTATTGACGGCACAACCCTGGCCTTTAGAGATTTGAGCTGGAAGTTCACCAAACCGGTATTTATTGGCGACACTATTCATGTGCAAGTCAAAATCACCAATACCAAACTTATGGCCCGCCTCGGTGGCGGAATTGTTGCCTTTGATGCTCGCGTAATTAATCAGAATGATGATGTCGTTCACAAAGGCGAATGGCGGATGCTCATGAAGTCTCGACCAGATGAGTAGGGTGATACCTTGCCAAAAATATGAAGCTTTATGATGTGACCCGCACCCTCAACCCAAATCTGGCCGTATGGCCGGGCGACACCCCATTTTCGGCTGAGGTCATTTTGGATATGAGCCAGGGAACCTCGGTCAACCTGACCACCCTGACCCTTAGCAGTCACATGGGCACCCATGTCGACGCGCCGTATCATTTTGGAAATGACGATTTGACGATGGAGCAAGTGCCGCTGGAAGCCTACCTTGGCCCGGCTACGCTGCTAACCGTCGAGCGTGAAGATGGCCCCCTTTCACCTTCTGATTTCCCGAATCTGGATTGGAGCAGCGTAGAGCGTTTACTGGTTCACTCCAGGGCCAGTGATAAGCCCCTTGATGAATTCCCTACCCAATTTGTCTATCCTTCCCCGGAACTGGCCGGCGTTATGGCCGCAAATGGCGTTGTTCTTTTTGGCTCCGATGCGCCCTCGATGGACGATATGAACAGCAAAAGATTGCCGGGACACAAGGCTCTTCGCCGCAACGGCATAGCTATCCTTGAAGGACTGCTGTTGACCGGAGTCCCGGACGGCGTTTATGAGCTGATAGCCCTTCCGCTCAAAATAGAAGGCGGCGACGGCTCCCCGGTTCGGGCGATTTTGCGGGCCTAATTATATCGCAATAGCCATTTACTCTTCTTTACATCCCCCCAAGATTCAGATAGACTGGACTCAGCAAATTCCAGAATGTAATCGCTCAGCCTCATGTCATTTCGAGACCAAAGGTCGTCGTGTCAAGATTGACGCGCAAATCCCTGCGGCGTAATAATTGACAAATTTATTAAAACATTAAGGGGGAATTTATCATGAACAACCGTAATATTGCTTGGGTAATCATAATCTTGGTGCTTTCGGCCTTGGCCTGTAGTTTGGGAGGAGGTGGGGGCGATGAGTCGGCCTCATCCCAGGTTTCCATTGGCGAGGAAGGCTCAGATGCCTCAGCGCCCACCCAACCGCCCGTAGTTGAAGATATAGAAACGGTCGAAGAAGAAACGCCAACCCCGGAACCGGAGCCGGAAGCGGTAGAATTTCCCGGCGTGATGGGCCTGGAGCAGTTTGACTCTTATCGAGCCAACATTATTTTTGAATTTACCGACGCCAGCGGTGACTTCATGGGTGATGAAACCACCTCGCAGCATCAGGAGATATTGATTGAGGTAAATAAAAACCCTGAAATTTGGCACCAGGTCAACAAGATCGAGAGCGAGGGAGCTATTGAAGTCGATACTGAGTCAGAAGCCTATTATGCTGATGATTTGGCCTATACTAAAGCTTTTGATAATTGGCTGGCTCAGGCTGGATTGTTAGGTCGAAGCCAGTTTATGAATCCCGGTCTATTTGCCCATCTACCTGAAACAGCCCTCTGTGACTCGGAAGCGGAAACCATCAATGGCGTTTCAGCTATTCGCTGCAGCTTTACCGAAGAAGATAATGTCTCTTATGCCTTGGACGCCGCAGCTATTGAAGGCGACGTTTGGATAGCTGAAGACGGCAATTATATTCTTAAATATGTACTGGATGTTGAGGGTTTGGATCTTAAAGGCGCATTTGATAGTGGCGGCTTTGAATTTTTCAAAACTTATGACATTGTCTATGAATTGACAGACATAAACGAGGTCACAATAGAACTACCGGCCGAAGCGCAAGGTGCAGACCTTGTTGATTCCACCAGTACCCTTGACGAAAAGAGCGGCCTGGCTGCCCTGGAAGGTGGCGATGTTTTCTTCGATGCGTTTGCCGGTATGAGCTACTACTCTACAGCCGATCTTGAATCGATTGTAGATTTTCATCTGGAAGATCTAGCGGCTGCCGGTTGGGCGGCAATCCCCGTTGAAAGTTATGTTGAAGAAGATGGATACGCTCTGCTTGTATTTGAGGATAAAACCGGTGGCATTTTGCGAGTGTATGCTCAAAGAGACCTTGGCCACCAGGGCTACTTTGTAAGCATGACTCTTCCCTATGACATTCCAGACTTTGCCGGTGACGATAGCAGCGCTGGGGGTGCGGAATCCGGCACGTCCGGCAGCGATTTCCCCCTGCTTGATAACGCCGAAGAGGTTAACGTGTTGGGCGGATTTGTAAATTATTACACCGCCTCTGATATATCCTCTGTTGTTGATTTCTATCGCCAGCAATTCTCAGCCGATGGATGGGAAGAAGACGCCACAGCATCAGTGGTCCAGCCGGACACCCTTGGTATGCTGCAATTCAAGAAAGATGGTGAAACGTTAATGATGACAGCCGCCAAAGAAGATGATGGTCGGACCAATGTTATCATTGTTGCCCAATAAGACGATATCGTTCTGAAGAACATCAAACTGCGGCTTGATCAACCCCTGGTAGCTTGTCGGAGAAAGACTTCGGAAGTTTCCAACGGTGACTTTACAAGCCTAATTGCCCTCATTATTGGACTGATTTGGTGGCAAAATTACACTCTAAAACTTCCGAAGTCTGGTAAAACCGACTTCTCCGACAGACTGCTAGATGAAAACAGGGTGCCGGTTGACCGGCTTGATATCTGCTGACGGCAAGTAGACTTTGAAAGTGGTACCACGCCCAGGCTCACTATCGACCTCGATATGGCCACCACTCTGGGTGATAATTCCGTGAACAGTAGCCAGCCCCAAGCCTG
>JAAEOP010000473.1 GCA_024223125.1 Chloroflexota bacterium | reverse complement strand
ATAAAAACCATAAAAAATCCGTGTCAATCAGTGTTTATCCGTGAGCTAAAAACTTGTCTCATACTTCGGTTTCACTCAGTACAAGTCTGTAAAGAATTTTGGGGTTCAAGGATTTCAGCCCACCGTCCCCAATCAGTTGCCTTCGACAAGCTCAGGCAACGATTCGCAGCCTGAGCTTGTCGAAGGCGTGGGGGGGGTGAACGGTTACTACACCGAGGTGTATAATGATCAATCCAACTCCTGCCGGCGATGTCTCTGTTCAGGGCAATCTGAAGGCCCAAAACGTAATCACCGGCGGCATCCAGCAAAACTTCGAGCTTATCTTCCAGCAGCCCTTTGAACCAGCGGGCCGATTAAAAAAATGGAGAATTCACAATGACTGATCCCCTACTAACCGGCTACCTGGCTACGGTAGCCGCTGAACTAACCATCGGTGTCATTAACGCGCTAACCAAAAAAACAAAGCAACAATTTGAATCCCCAGCCCGGCAGCAAGCCCTGGCCCGCTGCTACCAAACCGGTTCGGTGGCCCTGCTGCCCCAGGCTGACCCCGACCGGGAAATCTTGCTGCCTGTGTT
>JAAEOP010000472.1 GCA_024223125.1 Chloroflexota bacterium | reverse complement strand
TTGACCACTTCAATGACCAAAAAGCAATTCAAGTTCTCAGTGCGTTTGCTGTTGACGAGCAGATTATCTTAGGGCACGAAGAAATCGAGACGAAGTTGAAAATGTTAGCTCAGAACTTTTTGATAATTGCATGAACCTGGAAAATGTTCTCAATTATGATGGAATTCTTTAGAACTGAACAGCCCTGACTGGCTTGCATTTGCTCTCCACCACCAAAGAGGGTGTGACCATTCAATTTTATCTGTTGCTGGTCACCGCTCTTTTGCAATTGCATCTCAAGCAAGAGTGTGTCGCCGCTACAGAGACCGACCTCCTGTTAGCCGAGGACAAGGCCAACCCGATTGAGACTATCCCTGGACTTATGGTTCAACCGGAATCCTTACGCTCGGCACGAGGACAAACTTTTCTGGCTACCGTCGGCTCTAAACTCCACCGTTACTGGAAAATCTGTTCTTTGCCAGGCTCAACCTGATCCCTTTCCGGACAGTATTGATTCTATTACCGAAATAATTTTTTAATCTTCATCCAAGTGCCGGAGACTTTGTATGTTCTAAACCGGATCACGCAGCACAGGACAAGTCATACAATGACCACCGCCGCGACCCCGGCCTAATTCAGAGCCAGGAATCGTTAAAACGGTGATGCCCGCCTTCCGCAGCCGGGCATTGGTCCATTCATTCCGGTCATAGGCCACAACCACGCCTGGTTGCAGTGCGACTACATTGTTGCCGTCATCCCACTGCTCCCGCTCCTGCTCGAACTCATCGCCGCCAGTGGGAATGACACGCAGTTCCTTCAGTCCCATCGCTTCCTGTACGACTTCCAACCAACCTTTATCCTCAATGGTCACATCCAAGGCACCTTCTTGACTACCCGGTCGGTAGCTAATGGGCTGAATACGATTGACAACCGGTTCAAAAATCGTCACCAAATCCCGGTCGCAGAAAGTAAAAATTGTGTCCAGGTGCATACTGGCCCGATCCCGCGGCATTTTGGCGGCCAATACATGACTGGCAGCCCCATGCTTAAACAGTTCTTGTGCCACCTGCCCCACTGCCTGATAGGTAGTTCGTTCCCCCATGCCAATGAGAACAACGCCATTACCGACCGGCATCACATCACCGCCTTCCAGCATGGCGTTACCATGATCCACATCCGGGTCGCCCCACCAAATGTTAAAATCGCCACCCTTAAACTCTGGATGGTATTTGTAAATGGCCATCAGATGCAAAGTTTCCTTACGACGCGCCGGCCAAAACATGGGGTTCACGGTGACGCCATTGTAAATCCAGCAAGAACTATCACGGGTGAACAATTGGTTGGGCAGCGGCGGCAGCACAAACTCGGTGCCGCCCCATGCCTTGCGTACACGTTCCAGCAATCCTTGGGGCAGTTCATCTACTGTAACGCCGCCAATTAAGTGGGCGGCCAGCGTGGCTGGTTTCATTTCATCCATCCAGGCTCGCATTTCAAGAACACCTCCGACCCCCACTTCGTTGGCGATTAACTTGCGGTCAAGGATGTAGGCACGGCCGTCGGTATCCTTTACCACATCTTCCAACAACTCATGCACCCGCATCACCTGAATGCCAAACTCTTCCCGCATCAAATCCACAAACGTATTGTGATCTTGTCGCGCTTTGCGCGTCCAGATGACATCGTCAAACAATAATTCTTCACAGTTCGTAGGCGTTAAGCGCCGCATCTCCAACCCTGGCCGATGGACAATAACCTTCCGCAATTTACCAACTTCTGAATGAACTCCAAACTCGCTCATTTTTTGTTCTCCCTACTAACTGGCTACGATATTTGTGCCAGCGCTACCTGCTACAATTTGTTCAATATCCGCTAAAGCGCCAATGGCAGCCCGTTTACCCGTTTTCTCTACAAATTGAACGGCCGCATCCACTTTTGGCCCCATCGAACCAGCGGCAAAGCTGTGTGTTTTCAGTTCGGCCGCTGAAATATGCTCTAGCTTTCTTTGTGTTGGTTTTCCCCAATCCAGATAAACGCCATCCACATCAGTTGCCATCACAAATAGATCAGCCTCCAATTCACGGGACAATAGTTCACTAACCAAATCTTTGTCAATAACCGCTTCCACACCCGTTAGCTTTTTAGGTTCTCCCGATAAATACATTGTTGGGATGCCACCGCCGCCACCACAAATAACGACAGTATTATGTTCCAGCAACCACTTTATGGGGCGCAGTTCAAAAATACGTTTGGGCAAGGGCGAAGGGACAACCCGCCGCCATTTATCCCCATCTTGCTTGAATATCCATTCTTTCTCTACGGCTAATTTATCTGCCTCAAGTTTGTCATAAACTGGCCCCACAAATTTGGTCGGATTTTGAAAAGCCGGGTCTTCAGGATCCACTTCAACCATTGTCAGAATCGTGGCAAAAGGGACTTCAAAGGGAAGCAGATTGCCCAATTCTTGTTCAATCATGTAGCCGATCATCCCTTCCGTCTGCGCCCCTAACACATCCAGCGGATACGCCTCTACCTCTTTATAAGCCGACGCTTGCAAGGCCAACAAACCCACCTGGGGGCCATTCCCGTGTGATAAAACCAGTTGATGTTTTTCGGCGACGGGGGCTAATGCTTGCGCGGCTACCTTGATATTACCGCGTTGTACATCGGCCGTCATCGGTTCACCCCGTTTCAACAGCGCATTCCCACCTAAAGCAACAATGATACGCATTGTGTATGCTCCTTTTTTTGCCCTTCAAGTCCCCGGCACTTTGGAAGTGCCGGGGACTTTGGAGCGGACTGCTATCAATCGCCTAAAGTGGCAACCATGATTGCTTTAATTGTGTGCAATCGGTTTTCCGCTTCATCAAAAACAATGGATGCCGGTGACTCAAACACCTCTTCCGTCACTTCCAAGCCGTCTGGCATATCAAACTTTTCTTCCATCTCTTTGCCAACGACGGTATCGTTATTGTGGAAAGCGGGCAGGCAGTGCATGAACTTTGTGTTCGGATTGCCCGTTAAGGCCATCGTTTCAGCGTTGATTTGATACGGCCGTAACAGATCAACCCGTTCAGCCCACACCTCAGCCGGTTCGCCCATCGAGACCCAAACATCGGTGTAGAGGAAATCTGCATCTTTTACGCCTTCGGCGACATCGGCCGTCAGCGTTAGACGCGCCCCCGTTTCGGCCGCAATTTCACGACATTGGGCTACCAGATGTTCTTCTGGCCACAAGTGCTCCGGCGCGCACAGGCGTACATCCATCCCCAACTTACAGCCGCCAACCATCAAAGAGTTGCCCATATTGTTACGCGCATCCCCCAAATAAGTGAAGGCGATATCGGGCAAATCTTTGTAACTGTGTTCAGTCATCGTCAACACATCAGCCAAAATTTGAGTGGGATGATATTCATTGGTCAACCCATTCCAGACTGGTACGCCAGCATATTCGGCCAGCGTTTCCACAATATCTTGACCAAAACCGCGATATTCGATGCCGTCATAAGTGCGGCCTAAGACGCGGGCGGTATCTTTCATCGTCTCTTTATAACCGATATGGGAACCGGCCGGCCCCAGGTAGGTGACGTTGGCGCCTTGATCATAAGCGCCCACTTCAAACGCGGTGCGGGTACGGGTAGAGGATTTCTCGAAGATGAGAGCGACGTTTTTGCCTTTGAGCCTCTGCTGTTCATAGCCGCCATATTTGGCCGCTTTGAGGTCAGCGGATAGTTTCAGCAAGAATTTAATCTCCTGCGGCGTAAAATCCAATAATTTAACAAAGTTGCGATTACGTAAATTGAAAGCCATTTTTTATCTCCATTTGTAAAAGACGGTATAAAAAGATTGGTTCAATCTTAAAGATTGAACCAATCTAAAAAACGCTTATTTAGAAAATCATGCTGTCGGGGAAGAAGGTGCCAATGCTTAAAACAATAGCGTACAACAAGAGTAATACCAGTAACAAAGGCAAGGTGAAACGCAGCCATTTGTCGTAGCGCACCCGACCTAAGGCCAAACCACCCATCACCACCGCAAAAGTGGGGTTGACGATGTTGAGCAAGCCACTGGCCGATTGGTAGGCGGTGACTACCAGACTGCGATCAATCCCGGCCGTATCAGCCAAAGGCGACATGATGGGCATAGAAATAGTTGCCAAGCCAGAGGAAGAGGGAATCAGGAAGCCAAGCGGCAGATAGAGCAGGTGGGTAATGTTGATGAAGGCCACACCGCCTAAACCGCCAATCGCGCTTTCCGCCCAAAACAGGACGGTGTCAATGATCAGGCCGTTGCTCATGATGACGCTGATACCCCGCGCCAGCCCAATGACCAGGGCTACACCGAGCATGTCCCGCGCCCCGTTGATAAATGTTTCAGAGAGATTGGCTTCCCCTAAACGGCCGACAATGCCAATAAGAATCGCAAACCCTAAAAAGAGCGCTGTGAATTCGCCAAACCACCAATCCCATTGCGGCAGCGGCAAGCCAAGATCAGCCCAGGGAATGACGCTGTAAATCATAATCAAGAAAGCGATGGCAAACAGGGCCAGGATGATTTTACGACGGCCGTTAAACTCCGGCATCGTCTCGGATCCCATACTTTTTAGGAAATGTTTTTCATTCACCTCTTTTTGATCATACACAAGGGATTTGGTGGGGTCTTTTTTCACCTTTTCAGCATAGCGCATGACAAAGACAATACCAATGGCCGTGCCAATTACGAGGATAATGATACGGGAAACCATGCCATCGGCAATAGAGATACCGGCAAAACCGGAGGCAACGCCGGTGGCAAAGGGGTTGACTGTGGAAGCCAACACACCAATACCGGCCCCAATCATGATGACAGCCACACCGGTAAGAGCATCATAACCAGCGGCGATCATAACGGCGATAATCAGAGCATAAAAAGCCAGCGATTCTTCGGCCATGCCGTAGCTTGTACCACCCAGAGCAAAGACAATCATGAGGATGGCGATCATCCACTTTTCTCGCCCTTCCAGAGCAGTGGTGATTTTGCCAATGCCCGCATCAATCGCTCCGGTAGCCATCGTGATGCCCAAAAAGCCGCCAATGATCAGGACAAAAAGAGCCACATCAATAGCCCCGTACAGGCCGCCAGAATTGTAAACGCTAACTGAGCCATCTTCGCCCTCGATGCCATACATGCCATTGACGGGCGCCAGCAAACCATCGGCAAGAAGCTTTTGCGGGTTTTGCTCTACTTGATGGTAGGAGCCGGGGATGGGTTCGCCATCTTCATTTTTGTCGTATTGCCCGGCGGGCACAAACCAGGTAGCGATGACAACAATGACGAGCAGGATGAATAAGACGGTGTAGGCGGTGGGAAACTTGAATCCCTTTTCACCTTCATTGGTTTCTTCCAGTTCCTCAGACATTATTTTCTCCTTTAAGTTTGTCAAGTCAGAAATCGGATTTTTTGTCAGCACATGTCTGTAATGCACCAGAGAAAAACCCGATTTCTTCAGGCAAGGTAGTCATCTTTATTCACTGCTATCTTTATCGCGGTTAAACAAATTCCAAACAACTTTGAACAACTCACCAAAAAACAGAAAAACAAAGGCCGCCAGGAAACAGATCCCCCATTGTTGCAGGGTCATTGATGTTGTGCCAAACAGACGTTGGAAAAGTCCTAGTTCAGTCATCAGAACCATGGATAGAATAATCCAACCGTAGGCCACTAACAGGTAGGGGTTTGACAATGTTTCCTGACGAAAAACTGTTTTGTGCGGGTGGCGCAAGTTGAGCGAAAAGGGGATGTGGACGATAGAGAACATGACCATGGCCATCGTTTGGGCAGCAACTGTCGAGCCAGTCATCTCTTCTGTCCAGCGATAGGAGAGAACGGTGAACAGGGCGGTGAGCGATCCAATGAATAATAGGCGAATACCCAGCGACCACGTCATGATCTTTTCACTGGCTGGACGCGGCTTACGCTTCATCAACCCTTTTGTTGGCGTATCAAAGGCAAAGGAAGCGCCGATAGAACCCTGAATGAAATAGTTGACGAAGAGAATTTGTACGGGGGTGAACAGAAGTAAGGTGATGCCAAATGCGGCCGATGCCAAGAAAGCCAGAATAAAGGAGAATAACCCTCCCATTTGGAAGCGGATGTATTTGAGCAGATTGTCGTATAACATACGGCCGAATTCCACAGCGCCCACAATCGTGGCAAAATTATCATCCGCCAAAATCATGACGGCCGCTTCCTTAGAGACATCCGTACCCGTAATCCCCATGGCGATGCCAATATCTGCCTTCTTCAATGCCGGGGCATCGTTAACGCCATCACCCGTCATAGCTACGATTTTGTCCGTTTGTTGCAACATCGTCACCAGGCGAATTTTATCTTCAGGTGAAACACGGGCGATGACACCGATGTCATCCAGTTGATCTTTCACTTCCTCATCGTTCAGTTGACCGAATTCAGCGCCTGTTAAAGCGCGTCCTTCGATGCCCAATTGTTGAGCAATAGCGGCGGCCGTTACGGCGTGGTCACCGGTAATCATACGTACCCGAACACCGGCCGATTTACATTCGGCAATCGCGTCCCGCGCCTCAGCACGCGGCGGGTCTACAATGCCGATCATTGCCAGTAGAGTCAGCTCTTTGATTTCACCAAGCAGGTCAGCGTTCGGATCAAAGGTGTCGGGGTTGAAATCCCGCTCGGCCACGACCAGAACACGCATCCCTTGTTTTGCCAGTTCTTCATTGCCAGCCGCAACACGGCCGTTCATTTCGTCATCTAAAGATGTTGTCAAACCCTCAGCGCCACGATAAGCAGTCGCTCGCGCCAACAAAACATCGGGCGCTCCTTTAATATAGGCGCGTATGACGGGCTGATTTTGATCATTGACCATGTTGTGGAAAGTAGCCATAAATTTGTAGGCTGAATCAAAGGGAACTTCGGCCACACGGGGGAATTCTTCACGTGTGGCGCGTATTAAGAGGCCGCCTTTTTGTGCCAAAACAACCAAAGCGCCTTCTGTAGGATCACCGACCAATTCACCATCTTCAACGACTGCATCGGCGCACAAAGCCATCGGTAACAAATAAGGGTCAAGAACTGTTTCGCCGACACCACCAACCCGACGAACCTGGCCGTCGCTGCTGTATCCTTCTCCTGTGATTTCATAGCGATTACCAGCAATGTTTAAGGAACGAGCCGTCATCTGATTGAGCGTCAGCGTACCTGTTTTATCGGAGCAAATGGCGGAGGTAGACCCCATTGTTTCCACGGCCGGTAATTTCTTGATGATGGCGTTGCGTTTAGCCATTTGTGTTGTGCCATAAGATAAAATGGCGGTAACAACCACAGGCATGGCCGTCGGAATGGCGGCAATAGCCAGGGCGATACCAAGAACGTACAGTTCGGCAAAGGGAACGCCATAGGAAAATCCGATCAGGATAATAAGAACCAAAGCAATACCGGCCATGATGGCAATGAACACAGTCAATGTGTCAATCTGTTTTTGTAGCGGTGACTTGGCTTCTTCTGTTTCTTGTAACATGCCGGCGATGTGGCCGACTTCGGTGTCCATGCCGGTGGCGGTAACAATCATCTCGCCACGGCCGCGGGTAACGGCCGAATTCATGAAAGCCATATTGAGACGGTCGCCGATAGGGACGTCTGTTGCTTCGATACTACTTGTGTCTTTGAGGACGGGGGTGCTTTCGCCAGTGAGAGCAGCTTCTTCAATTTCTAAGGTAGCGGCGATGAGTAAACGGCCGTCGGCCGGAACAGCGTCACCCGCTTCAAAAAGGGCAATATCGCCAGGAACAATGTTTTCTAACTCAACCTCAACGGGTTGCCCATCACGGCGTACCCGTGCCTGAATGTTCATCATTTTGCGTAAAGCGTTGACGCTATCTTCCGCTTGACGCTCCTGACGCATACCCATGAGAGCATTCCCCACCGTAAGGAAGAACAGGAGCAGGGCTGTCGAATAATCACCGATGACGGCGCTGGCAACGGCCGCCACAAGCAAAACAATACGCATGTAATCTTTATACTGGCGTATAAATGCACGCCAAGTTGGCTCCTTCTTTTGCTCAGTTAAAGTGTTAGGGCCATGCTGCTGTAGACGTTGTGCCGCTTCGGCGCTACTTAGCCCTTGATTGGGGGTCACATGTAACTGTTGAGCGATAGCCTCATCAGTGAGGGTATGCCAAACTGTACCGTTTTTTGTTTCAATAGAATCCATTGAACATCTCCTTTGTTATCTTAAATGCCCTACGTTCGCTTAAATTGGCCCTGCAAATATGGGTAAAAACAGGTTGTCACCTCCATATGTTGCGATCTGGCAATTGTTGAATTTTCTGACATTGAAAAACCGATCCATATATGGATGTTGCTGTTCACTTTCCCCCATATGCAGGGGATGAATTTGCTTAACTTCA
>JAAEOP010000471.1 GCA_024223125.1 Chloroflexota bacterium | reverse complement strand
CCGCCAGCCATCTCCGAAATATCTGCCTGCACCGCCTCAGGATTCAGGGAGATCGCTTGCATATTTTCATCAAAGGCAGATTCACAGCGAGGCAAAAGGCTTTCTACCGACCCCTTGATGTAAACAATTGGCTTTTTGTCCTCGCCACGGCCGTGCAAAGTTGCCATGTACATATAATCAGACTCAAAGGGGATGGCATCCAGGCGCGGCATTTCTTGAAGCAATACGGCCGTTGTCAAGTTAGCCTTGTTCGCCGACGTGATTAAAGCGCCTTCCGTGGGGTCGCCTTCCACTCGCAGCCCTTCTGCAGCTTCATTCAGAACAGAATCATTACAAAGCAGACCGGCTTTTAGAATTTCAGCCAGCATTGGGCTGGCTTGCGGGTCAATGTCTGTACCATTCTGGCTAAACGCCCCATCCGGCCGATAGCCCACACCGGACAGATCGTACATCTGCCCGCCCGCTTCAATTTGTTTCACAGTCATCTCATTCTGCGTCAGCGTACCTGTTTTATCTGAACAGATGATGGAGGCGCTGCCTAATGTTTCTACGGCCGGCAGCTTACGAATGATGGCATTTTTCCCAGCTAACCGTGTCACACCAAGCGCCAGAATAACAGTCACAACGGCCGGTAAACTTTCAGGAATACCAGCCACAGCTAATGAAACAACTGTCAAAATCAATTCATTCCCGGCCAGGCCGCGCTGCCAGCCAAATACCAGCGCCACCACCGAAAGGCCAATAACTCCCATCAACAAGACATGGCTAAACTGGTGGATTTTTCGTGTCAACGGCGTTTCCAGCACGTCGGCCGAGGTAATCATTTCATTGATATGACCGATTTCTGTTTGGTCGCCAATAGTTGTGACCACACCTGTGCCGGCGCCATAAGTGACCAATGTCGAGGAAAAAGCGAGGTTTGTACGGTCAGCCAATAAGGTTTCGGCCGGTAACGGTTCTGTTTGTTTTCGCACCGGTACCGATTCACCCGTCAGCGCTGATTCGTCTACTTGCAGTTCCCGCGTTTTAACCAACCTTACATCGGCCGGTATCTTGTCTCCCGATTGCAGAACCACAACATCACCGGGAACAAGCTGGTCGGCCGGAATTTGCTGTCGGCGGCCGTCGCGCAGGACAGTGGCTTCCATATCCATGCTCTTGGCTAAAGCATCCATTGCCTGTAATGCTTTGGATTCCTGAGCAAAGCCGATAATGGCATTAGCGAGTACAATGAGGAAGATCACAACCGCTTCCAGCCATTCACCCAAATAAAACATAAGCAAAAAGGCCACGATCAGGATGTAAATCATGGGGTCTTTGAATTGCTCTATAAATAGTTGGAACGGGTTTTTGCCCTTGCCTTTGGTGAGACCATTGCGGCCGTATTTCTGCTGGCGATGTTCAACCACAACGGCCGTTAAACCTTGTTCCGGATCAACATCCAATTGGTTGAGGAAGTCAGCGACCGATGATTGATGCCAATCATTTGCATTTTTGGTGGGCATTTTTTTACATTCTCCCTAAAAACTCTAATTGCACATGATGAACAATTATCGCTTAAATTCGAGAAGGGTACAAAAATTTATGCGGTAAGAACTATTCAGGTGCAACGCACTTTTCCTAAGTAATTTACTCATTCCATAATCCGTTGTAAGTACGTCGCACCTCTAGTTGTTGGTTTGTTTAGTATCCGAGTTGAATGCCTGGGAAAGGTTCACGGCCGTATTCGGGTCAATTTGCAAATTCATCGTCTGGGTTGGAAACGGAATGTCAACACCTTCTATATCTAACGCCTTCTGCAAAGTTGTATTCACCCGATCAAACATGCGGCGCGTATCCTCATACGATTCAATCCACCAACGCACACGGAAGATCATCGCCGAATCTCCCATCTCTATATAAAGCGCTTCTACTGGTAAATCCGGCAGGACACCTTCCACTTGACGTACTGTGTCAATAAGGAGTTTGCGGATGCTTTCAATGTCACGGCCGTAGGCAATACTAACGTGAATCTGAATGCGGTAGCGCGGGTCGGGGTACGTATAATTAATAATTTGATTGGAGCCGATAATAGAGTTTGGGACAATGACCAGACGATTGTCCCGCGTGCGAATCCGCGTTGTACGCAAACCAATATCCGTGACGTCACCCCAAGTATCAATTTCCTGAATTTCGATCCGGTCTCCAATACGAAAGGGCCGATCAAATAAAATGATAAAGCCAGCAATAGCATCAGCTATCGTATCGCGGGCAGCGAGGGATATGCCCAAACCGCCAATGCCCAAAGCGGCCGTTAAGGCAGCTACATTTACACCCAAGTGAGCCAGCAAAACGGAGCCGGCCGCAACCAACAAAAAGGCGCGACCCAAGCGAGTAAGCAACACCAACGCCGGGTTCATTTCCTGCAATCGCCCCTCTTTATCAAAGCGCTTGCAAAATTGTTCATTTCCCAAATCCAGCAGACGCCAAATAGCAATGGTGAGAAGCAGCAACGCCAGAAGAAAATAGAGATCGTATAACAGCCGTTTTAAGGTGACATTGAGAAACGATAACCGAAACGTTGCCAAACGCAGAGACAATGTCACAATCAGCCATCTCAACTGAGGGCCAATGGCATCCAGAATAGCACGGCCGAACTCAACAGAAGTCCGGTTTACCAACCAACGTAACAAATACCGGGTTAGCCAGGTACCCAAAAGATAACCAAGCAAAACGATGAGTAGAGAGGCGCCTAAGTTCAACCAATCATCCAAAGACAAACCCAAAAAGGAGAAATCTGCCAGGCTAGAAGATTCCGCAAATGCTGTAATTTGTTGACCAATTGCGTCTGGGGTTGGTTCTGGCAAAGGTGTCCGAGTGGCTACGATTTGAGCTTCCTCCTCAAGACTCTGGTCAAGTTCAACACAAGCAACAAGTAAGGAGGGCAAGACTAGCAGACAAAAAAGCCAAATAAAGAATCGTTTTCTCTTCATCTTTTTTCAAATTACCCTGAATAGAGATAATTTCGATTTACATTACATAGACCGCTTTTTGGTTGAACGTAGTATCAACTTGAGAACCTCACTAACAAGAAAAAAGAATACCACAAAAACTACACAGATACCCCATTGTGGAAGTAACCATACAGTAGCTAATGTTGTTTTACCATAGCCAGCTGGGGCGGAGACAAGCGTCAATTTGCGATTTAGCCCCTTATTTAGGCGCTCAATTAAATGGGGGCGAGCTACAATATTGTCGCTAATAAGACGGCCGTACCGTATACCGCTCATACCAACGTAGCGCCTAATCCCACCGCTTGCGTTCAATCTGTGGCTGCTTTTCAAATACTGCCTCGCTCCCCTTCTCGCCCAACGCATAAAATGTCATGTTGGTATTGCCTGGTTTCCATTCAGTCGCTTTGTGAAACAAGATGAACGTCTTGCTGCGGGTATGGGGTAATGATGCCGGCTTCATCGAAGCTCTTTTTCACACGCTCTGTAATGGTTGTTTGGAAGGCTAAATAATTGGCGATTTCTACAAAAGGCCAGGCGGCAATTTCAAGACCACTATCATTTAATTTCTGTACAAACACTTGGGGCGCTGGCTCTTGGAGAACATCCTCGTCCTCTGTTAATATTTTTTCCAAAATCTCTTTTGCTTGATCTACATTACTGTCATAACTAATATTGAAGGCCAAATCAACCCGTAAAGTGCCAACTTTACTGAGATTGGTTAAGCCGGTTGCCTGAATTTTGCCATTGGGCAGAATATGGGTTTTGCGGTCGGCAGACAGGAGGACGGTACTGAAAATTTGAATTTCTTGCACCATGCCCATGACCCCGGCCGTCAGGATGAGATCGCCCACTTCAAAAGGTTTGAACAATAAGAAGTTGACAGTCGCTGCCAGATTGCCCAAAGAGGCTTGCAAGGCAATTGCCAGAACGACAATGATAAGACCCAAACCGCCGACTAACGCTGTTGCGGGTACGCCTAATACGGCCAGAGCAATGACAAAAGTGAGGATGAGGACGGTGTAATAGGCCAACGTGATAATCAATGTATTGAGCGATTCAGTTAACTCGGTCTTTTTTAATGATGCCAGTAGCCACTTACGGCTGTTGCTCGCCAACCAACGGCCGACAACAATAATAGCAAAAACGGCTAATAAACGGAAAACAACATTGATCAGATCGATATTTTCTAGAAATTCCATTTCTCTCTCCCCTGCTACAGTTGGCCAAAAACAATGACAATATCATCTTTTTGCAAAGTGGTCGCGGGCAACGGAGGAGACAGGAAGCGACCATCACGTTTTAGGGCCATCAACAGCAGTCCCTCGGCCACATGAATATCTGCTACCGTTTTGCCAACCCACAACGGCCGTTCCGCCCCCACATCCACCTGGGCAAACTGAGCGCGGCCCGCACCCTCGTCCAGCCGAGAAGACCACCATCTACCAATTTCCGGGTGGGCCAAATGCAGCGCCATCTCAGCGCCAATAGCCGCTGACATCCGCACCTCATTCGCTCCAGAAAAATACATCTTGCGAACGTAACGAAGCTGCTCCGCTCGGGCCATGATACGCAGGTTAGGGTTTTCCGAACGGTCAGCCAAAACCCGGGCGCCGATGACAACAGACAGATTATCACGATCATCGGACAAAACAGTTACCAAACCGGCTGCGCGGTCAATGCCTGCCTGCCATAGTACATGGTCGTCAGTGGGGTCGTCTAACAAATAAAGCGTTTTGGCAATCTCCGCTAATTCAGACACCGTTCGATCTTCATATTTTGAAAGATCGATCTTTTTTATATCGGCCAGCATTTCCTTTTTAGATTGAAAATATTCGGGAATGAGCAGCAGCAGCGCTTGTTTTAGTCGCTCTTCATCCGCTTCAATCAGGATAAAGGGAATGTGCATAAATTTGTATTCGAGGGCGATGCGCGTGCCTACAAAGTCACCACCGCAAATAATCATATGCTGGGCAAGGATATCTATTTTTTCCATTTTTCGTTTCCGTAAGGTGCGTTCCAATTTTGTGGCTTGTTTTTCGATGATGAGAGCGGCCACCACGGAGATGGCATAACCGCCAATACCAATGGCAATTAGGGTAAAAAAGATGGCGAAGAGTCGGCCGTAAACCGTTTTTGGACTCAGGTCGCCATAACCTACAGTGGTCATGGTAATAATGGTCACGTATAGGGAGTCTAGCAGTGACCACTCTTCCAGCCAGGCATACACGAAGGTACCGATGAGAAGAAGTAGAAAACCAGACGAAATAACAATAACCAGCTCATTTCGAGACAAGTGGTAGCGGATAATGCCCAGGCGGCGGTATATTGTATAAAAGATGCTCATGTTATCTGTTTGCGGCCGTTTTGCCATCTCCTTCATTTTCTGCTTCATCTCCCCCAATCAATTCCGCAATCCAACGGTTATCTGGGTCCGGCTCAAGCACAAGCTGCTTCATGCCCACCGTTACCGGCACAGCCAACAAACCGCCCAACGGCCCCAAAATCAGCCCCCAGAATAAGACAGAGACAAACACAATCACCGGGGCCAAATCCAACCCCTCCCCCATCAATCGGGGCTTGATTACATCATCAATGGCAAAGTTAATGACAAAATAGGCGATGACAATGAAAACGGCCGTCGGCCAGCCAAACTCTAACAAAGCCAACAGCGCCGGCGGAATAAGAGCTAATAGAAAGCCAATATAGGGAATGTAGCTCAACAAATAAGAGAGGACGCCCCACAACAAAGCAAAATCCACACCGATGAGCGTCAACATAATGGTATTGACAGCGGCCGCCGCCAGCCCCACATTATTTGTAATCAGTAAATAATGGCGAATATCTTTATTAAATTTATACAGGCGGCTCAATCCGGGATTCCCCTGCTCAATCAGTTGATTCGCCTTCGTCGAAAAACTAGAAGCCCCAATCAGCAAAAAGGCAAGCATCAACAAGATGGTAATGCCATCTGACAAGACACCCACCAATGTAGAAAGAATCTGTTTAACAAAATTCGCCAGATCATTTGGCCCCATTAATCCCGTTAATGATTGCGATTCAGACAAATCCATGCCGAGTGAAGCAAGCAATGATTGGACCTGAACTTTCACGTCTTCCAATTCGGCCGCATAAACGGGAACGGCCGCATTTAACCGGTTCAGCGACAGAAGCAAAAACAAAAACAACCCCACCATGATCAAGATGACCACAATTAAAGTCAGTATAAAGGCTCCTGCTTTGGGTAATCCTTTATTTTGCAGCCAACTTAAAAAGGGCGTAAAAAGAATAGCCAGGATAACAGCCACGATGATAGTGACAATAAAACCGGCAAAATGTTGAATAATTAGCAGAACCACCCCAAAACTGGCGCTCCCGATCAAAAAGCGATTTAGTTGGGAAAAACGATTTACTTCTATCATGATTCTTCCTTCATTGGCTAATTTTCAGGACGGGTTAACCCATCTGTGCCAGCCCCCAGATCGTTTAAGCTGTCGTAAAGTAGTTGGATGATGTATTGGTTATTGTGGGCATAACTACCGGTATCTTTGGCGCTGAATTGGTAGTTGTAAGCCGCTTGCAGCAGGCGGGGCGTCCAGGTGGCATAACTGTCACCCGCTTCGTTTTGGAAACGGCCGTCAAACACAATTCTGTCTACCCCTTCCGTTTTGGCTGCGTATACATTCATGGCAAACAACAACCGCTCTTGAATCGTTTCAATCTCGCCCGCCATTCCTTCGCTAATATTCCCATCGCCATCATAATCAATATTGTTGGTGCGAATATGGGGCAAGTCTGCGGCCGTTTCCACCCCTAAATGACAGGCGCTGCATTTTTCTAATTGCACTTGCAGCGTATGCGGGTCGTGACACGCCTGACATGTCCCAAACTGTACGACGTGTTTATACTGTCCTACATAGCTGCGGCCGTCATACTCAAAGCCCCCTTTTGCTTCCGTGCCGTATTGTGTTGCCCCCACCGGATTGTTGTGAATATTGGGCAAGCTCAACTCTGTATTTACGCTATCGGCCGTCTGGCCAGCCACTGCCTCATTTATCGAGTTGGTAGAGGCGCGTCCCTGATGACATTCCATACAATTGGCCTCTGTGCCAAGCCCAGTCACTTTTAAGCCAGAGGGCATCACAACAGTATCCTTCTTATGCGCGGCCGTGTTGTGGCACGCTTCACACTCAATTGTCGAACCAATCGAAGCCGGATTGTCTACCTGACCGGTTGTTGTGTCTGGGTTAATGCCTAAAAAATCACGGTAGCCGTGTGTGCTGTGGCATTTGGCGCAATTGATGGGGATTTCGGGCGGCTCTCTATCGTTCCAGTGTGAAAAAGAGCGCGCCTCTTTGTCGGCATGGGCTGACGTTTGCCAACGCGCTTCAATCTCTTCATCAGAAGCCTGCGCCACCCCACAAGCTGTAAGACCCAGGCTCAACAAGATAGTTAACATCATTATAATGACGCCATGACGTTTTAGATTTTGCATTCAACTTCTCCCGCTGGCTTCCATTTTTTTAAGGAATGACGATTTGTACTGCACCGGGCACGGCCGTAATGGTCAGCGGCGTAGCTCCTAACAATTCGCCATCCACCCAAACCGTTTGCGGCGGGTCTACCTCCATTACAATTTCCTTCCCCTGCCAATAATGAAGCCCTGCCTGGTTGGTACGCACATGCAAAAAACGACTGGCCGCCGAACGCAAAGTAGAAATGCTGGTATCAATCATAAACACGTCCAACAAACCATCACTGACATCAATATTCACATCAAAGGACAAATTGACACCGCCAATACTACCGGCATTAACTACAAAGCAGCTCACACCTTCTTCTTCAATCACCTCTCCATCAATCGTCAAACGATAATTGGCATGGTTCAATTCGCGCCCCATGGCCACAACAGAAAACGGATACGCCAGAATGCCGTATTTATCCTTTTGTTCCCGGCTGGTTTTTTGGCCTTCTTCTACGCCTGAATAAAGTCGCAGCATAAAATAAGTGTCGTTGGCTTTGGCCAGATCAACTGATTTCAAATTTTGGCTGGCGCCAATGAGTGCGGCCGCTTGCCGTAAATCACGCGGTATATTCAGTTCAAACGCCATCGCGTTGCCAGTGCCACCAGGCAAAATAGCCATGGGCACGTCGCTGCCTTTCATACCATTCGCAATTTCCATTTGTGTACCATCACCGCCGTAACCTGTTACCAGATCATACTCGCCGCTGACGGCCGCTGCCTGAGCCAATTGGGTGGCATCCCCAAATTGTCGGGTCAAGCTAACATCCCAATCTATCTCATATTTATGAAAAACATCATTGAGAATATTCAGGATAGGTTCGTCTTTACCGGCCGCTGGGTTAATAATAACTTTGATTTTTTTATATTTAGACATTGTTCTAATCCTTATGGGGTTACAATGAAAGCGAAAAGAATAACGGCCGTAATCAACAACAATACCAACAAAACCGCAAATCGCTTTATAATTAAATGGTGCATAATGGCGTCTCCTAAATCATATCGAACCGTTCAGTTAGCACATTTTCAGGAGGAACGCCCAAACCCGGCAAAGCCTCCTCCATCGCATCCATCAATGGTGCGGGGCCACAAATGAGATACTTAAATCGCTTATACTGTTTCGGTAAATATTTTTGCATAATCTCACCGCTGATATAACCTGTCTCACCCGTCCACCCTTCTTCAGAATCGCTCAACACCGGGATTAAAGTCATATTCGACTTTTCGCTTATCGCAGTCAACTCTTCCCGAAACGTCATGCTTTCCGAATCATTGGCGCCATAGAACAGCAGCACCGGGCGCACATCTTCCCGTTCAGCCATCGTTTGCAGCATTGAATACAACGGGGTAATGCCAATCCCTCCGCCAATGAACACATATCCCATCGCCTGTTCCCGATCCATCGTAAAAACGCCATGCGGTCCATCTAACCACACTCGATCGCCCGGTTTTAGGACTGGCACTTGTTCGCCTGACCAATCGCCCAAGTTTTTGATGGTGAATGAAACCGTTCCCCCCGGTTCTACGTCTCCATTGGAAGAAAGAGAGATGGGATGTTGACCCATACCAAAAGGAGTGCGTCCCGTTTTAATCCAGGCAAATTGGCCGGGATGAAAAGAGAAGCCATGATGATTGACAGGTTTTAAGACAAGCGTACGCGCATCGCCGCGCTCAAGCCGATTTTCCATTATTTCCCATTTGTGTCGCCAATTATTAAGCGGTGTCCAAAGTTTGTACCAGCCTATCAAACTAAGTACAAGAACAGCATATAAGAGCCATACTGCTTTCATCATGAGGGTACTGGTATAACGGCCGATTACAAAAATATGTACCAGAGCTACAAACACAACAAACAGGGCAAAAAGTCCGTGCAGTCCATACCAAATCTCATATTTAAGGCCCAACTTTTTACGCCAGATGGATGACCCAATGAGCGCCAATAAGATGAACAATGATAAGAATGCGGTGCGAGTGGCTAAATTAGCACAGGCGGCAAACGGGTTCAGCCAGCAGTTGGCCGGATACCCAGACACAACGAGCAAAATGGGATGCGCCAACACAAAACTGAGGGCCACAATCCCCATAATGTTATGAAATAGTTGCAGGGAATCTTCGCCGAAGGGCTGCGCGGCCGCTTCGATACGAGAGATGAGGGAAAATTCCAAACTCATCAGAGCAAAGCCAATAAAGCCGGCGCCCACAGCGACTTCCACCAAAAAGGGTTGGGGAGCTTTGGCAGGATCCGTGATGACGGCCGTAGCCAACGGCAGCAATATTAAAAACAAATACAGCCCATACCAAATAATGCCACGAACAATCAAAATCATGAAAACTGCTCCTGTGCAATGTTAAGGCGCGACGCACTTATAAAAATGCGTCTTACCTCTGGCAACTGCATCGTTACTCCTATTTTCCAGTTGTCGTCAGCTCTTTTAATGTTAAATCAGGGTTTTGAGCCAGCGTCCAACCGTGCAGCAGCAAGCTGACAAAAGCCAATGCCATGAACAGCAGGGCTACGTTGACAGCCAATGTAATTAAAGTAAATGTACGGGGCAGCGAAATTTTGGCCGCAGCCAATTTGGTAGACGTTTCATCCATCCGCTCATCAATTTCGTTCAGACTGGTTTGAATGTCGCCAATGGCAGCGCTCATTTCTGAGGTAAGTCCGGTGAAGAAGTCTACACTGGTAGAAATACGTTCTTCACGCCGCTCTACCACTCCAGCCCGAAATTCAGCCATATCTTCTTCAAGTTGGGTCAATCCATCCGCCGCATCCCCGATGAGGGTAGGCACAAAACCATCCAGATTGACAAAGGGGATTTCGTTAGCAGCGTTAACAGCTTCGTCTAAAGCGGCAACTGTATCGGCAATGGTTACGGCCGTCGCTTTGGCTTCACTAATGGATGCGGCCGTTTCCTCGCTAATATTGTTGGCAATGACCGTGCCCACCAAACTGGTTTCTTCCAACTTTTCTCCCGCGCTCACAATATCATCTTCCAATGTCGTTATATTTTCTTGAGAGACATCCAGTCGGTCGTCAACGCGGTTTAACCCCTCACTGGTGGCGGCAACGGCCGTCTCCCCCACCGTCAGCAAATTCACCGTAATATCTGTCACTTTGTTACGTACAATCCAACTGCCTACGACGCCGGCCAGCATGGCTGCCAACCCTAACACAGACAACACAACCACAATCCAGGCCACAACCCGCTTGAAAGTTCTCATTTTATTTTCTCCTCTATTCCCGATAATAAAACGGCCGTGTCCTGCACATATTTAGGCAAGAACACGGCCGTTAATCTTACTACCCGTTTTCAGTAACCAGTTTTCAGCAAACAGCCCTCTAACCTAAATTGACAAATGAAAACTGCACACTACCCACTAAAAACCGATCCTAGGAGGTTCCCGGAATCCGATCCCGGTTGCCATAGCCGCCACCCGTATAGGCGCCAATATCAATGACAACGGCCAGGATCAGAAATCCCCATTCAAAGATACCGGTAACGCCGCCGGGGGCAACGGCCACATACATCAACGTTGTCCAGGGTAATAATACCAACCCCAATAGCGGCCAGATAAATGAGTTAAAAGCCCCCAAATTACCAACCCAACGTACCGGTTGCATCAACCACCAAATAATCCCGGCAAAACGCGGCCCTAAAAACACTAATACAGTAAAAATACAACACATAACGTTCTCTCCTTATATGATATAGCGCAAACGACCATATGGGTTCGCACGATGGATAAACCTTCTCAACCCGACTCGTTTTCCAGCTCTTCTTTGGCTGCCAACAGCCCTTTCTTTTGCTCCTCACTTACCGTCGGGTACTCTAAATTTAATCCAGCCAATGTATGCTGAATAACGGCCGCAACCGCCAATCGTGAAAACCATTTATGATCGGCGGGGATAATGTGCCAGGGCGCCCACTCCGTGCTGGTGTGGTTAAACATTTCTTCATACGCCGCCTGGTAATCATCCCAATGGTGCCGTTCACGTATGTCAGCCGCTGAAAATTTCCAATTTTTCTCCGGCCGATTCACCCTCTCCAAAAAACGTTCCTTTTGTTCTTCTTTAGAGACATTCAAGAAAAACTTCAACACCACAATCCCATTATTCACCAGATACTTCTCAAAATGATTGATCTCATCATAACGTCGCTGAAAAATATCCGGCCCCTTCAAATGGGCAGGCAGTTTTTGCTTATCTAAAATACTCGGATGCACCTTTACTACCAGAACCTCTTCATAATATGAACGATTAAAAATGCCGATATTACCGCGGCGAGGCAGCGCCTTAAAGTTACGCCACAAATAATCGTGATCTAATTCTTCCCCGGAAGGGGCTTTGAAACTACTTACTTGAACGCCCTGCGGATTGACCCCAGACATAACATGCTTAATGGTGCCATCCTTCCCGGCCGCATCCAACGCCTGTAAAATAATCAATACCCCATAATTGTCCTGAGCATATAATTTACTTTGCAGATCGGCCAGCATTTCTATGCCCTCGGCCAACATCTTTTTGGCTTCTTTCTTTTGCAGATATTTGCCCGTGTAACCGGGATCATACTCTGTTTGCAGCTTGATTGTTTTTCCTGGCGGCACGGTGATTATTGATAACAACTCTTCAATTTTTGACGGCATGATTGTCCTTAAGAATTATGTAATTGGTTCAGCCACCCTTTGCATGTGTGGTAAACAGCGGCCGCGCCAACTAATTCTCCTTCCGCTTTCAATTCGGCCGGATGTAAAATAAATGGTTGTGTCTGTGGGCCGCCCATACCGCCATGGAACCCAATGAGTTCCTCAAAAGCACAACCCTCATACGTCTCTGGGTCGTAAAAGCTGTTTGCCAAAATGTCTGGGCAATTAGGAAAACTGTCGGTACGGCGCAAATGATCGGCCGCATTATCTCCAAAATTAGCCAACGGATTTTCACCCTCAATACGATCATCTTTAAGATAGTATATGCCGTTGGCTCCCATCACAACCGGGCCATGCGTTTCCGAACGCACCATGATAAAGCCAATGCCTTCATGTTGAGCCAGCCCCGGTATGACAGCGGGAAAAGTGGTTTCTAACTGTTCCAGCGTAGCTCGTTCTGACCATTGGGTGAACGAGACGATGCCCAGGTTGCCAGAAGCAATGGCGATAACGGCCGGTTTTTCCTCATCCTCTTCCTGTTTGCCCTGCCGCTTTTTGTGCCCCTTTGGCCCCAACATCACTTCGCCATCCATCGTTTTACTTTTGAAAACACGGCCGACCATTTTTGTTGCCCCAGAAGCCTCATTGGTAATCGTATCAGTGAGAAAAGCATTGAGAACGCCGTAGCTTTCGCCGCTGTCAACCGGGGCATCTACCTTGTATTCCGTAGTCATTAACTCTTGCACAAATTCCTGCAAAGTTTTGCCATACCGTTGCAAAAAAGTAGCCCCGCCTGTTTGCCCATGATCGGAGAGGACAACCAAATGATACGGCCGTGGCGCATCTTCAATGGCGCTTTCCAACCGAGCAAACTGTTCATCCAGCTTATACAAAACATCAAAAGCGCCAGGGTCTAGCACACCGGAATGGTGAGCAATTTCGTCATAACCCACAAAGGTAGCATACGCCGACGGCCGTCCGCCAAAAACATCTCCCAGCAACGTATAAATATTCAATTCCCGCATCAACACCGTCATCACAGACCGAATAAGCGGGTACACACCACCGCGATGATGTCTGTCTAAAATCGGCCGTACATTATTTTTACGAGCCTGACGGAATTGTCGTTTTTCCAAAAACACATCCCACAAAAAGAGCAGCAGCGTGCGGCTCACATTATACGGGTTGGCAAAATAGGCTTGAAACTCCGATGTATGAAAACGAGTGCGATCCAACAACGTGCTGGCTGTGTTCATTACATACGGTGCATCCCCAGAAAACAAATTGCCCCGACTGGCGCCATCATCAGACAGTAACCCATTGCCATCGGAAAACCCCTTTTCCAACACCGGCAAAATTTTAGTATCGCTGGAAGCAACAATGTTGCCGCTTTCTTTGTCATACCAACGAAAGGCGGGGATATTGCTGTTGTTGCCGTGCAAAATGCCGGCCTGACTGGCCGAGGTTTGGGAGGACGTGTCTGTTTCCCAGCCGGTGAGGACATGACTGCCACTGTCTAGCCATCGCTTTAGAGTAGGCGCAAACCCTTCTGCCAACGCTTTTTGCAATACCGGCAGAGATAACCCATCAATTTCTAAAAAGAAGACACCAGGCACATTGGTTTCCTCAGGCTTGGCGATACGCTTCATGCGCCGCTTCACCTGATTGCGATACCAGGAGTTGTCATCATCAATGGTGAGCAAGGTGCTGAGGATGATGTTGATGGCCGCCATGCCCAATGCCAGCCAAAAGGCAGACCAAAAGTTAACCAAATCAAACCCATCTACAAACTCTGAAGCCAACCAGACAATGAGACCATTCATGAGCAAAGCGCCGATGCCCAAAGTAAGGACGGCAAACGGTACCAGGAAGTAACTGAGCAAGGGCCACAGCAAGGCGTTGAGCAGGCCAATAACGGCCGTAACCGCCAACGCAGCGCCAACGCTGGCAATGGTAACGCTGTCCATGAGCCAGGCCATGATGAGCAAGGCTGCTGTTTGGATGATCCAGATGACGAGTATGCGGATTATCGGCCGTTTAGCCAATGCGGTTTGGGGTTTTTTCATATGACTATCCTCGGCCCCCGAAATAAGGTGCAACGCACTTGGGAAGTGCGTCGCACCTGAGTCGGTTTATCCTTCTTCGTGATGGAAAGCTTCTTTCAGCTTGGCTTCGTCTTCGTCAGATAAAGAGGTACGCAGTACCGTGGCATCAAACTGATCAATTTGAGCCATCACCTTATCTTCTGTCCATTTGACAATCAACAGGAACAACGCCGATTGTCCCGGCTCAATCGTGTTACCAACTTCCTTGATGAATTTATCATCGATACCGACATCCGAAAAATGGCCGGCGATAGCGCCGGTAGCCGCGCCAATAGCCAAACCAAGCCAGGGCGCCCAGAACAAAAGGCCAATCAACATGCCCCAAAAAGCGCCGCCCATGGCGCCGGCGCCCACCAAACTGGTAGCCTGCTTTACTTTGACTTTGCCATCTTGACGACGCACCACATAAGCTGCATCTTCCAGGCGAATCAACTCCTGTTTTTGCAAACCTATCAAGGTGTCTTCCATCTCTTTGGCCCCTGTTTCTGTCTTGAACGTTAATACAACTAAATCACTCATTTTTTAAAACTCCCGTAGTGTATGTAGTGTGCACTTTAGTGCGTATGTATAAACGGGCTAAAGCCCGCACTACAAACTTTTTGTTACCTTTATTCAGCGGATTCTTCCAGCGCGTCAGCCACATCGGCCATGGCGGCCGCATCGGCCAATTCAGCCGAACCAACAGCAATTTCAGTGATGCCATCGGCCGCTAAATCTTTGGCTGCATCTTGTAAGCCTTCGGCCATAGCCGCTTCTACCAAACCGGTAGCCATGTGCGCGGCCGCGTCTTCGGCTAATTCATCACTGCGTTCAGCCATACCGCCAGCCACAGCAATGCGGGTTAACCCTTCCGCCATTTCGTTGACGCCTAGAGCGCCAATCTCGGCCCCACTGGCGCTAACGGCCGAAGCTAAGGCATTCATCGCCCCGGCTTTGAAAACTTCGTCTACGGCCAGCTCTTGCAATTCTTCGCTCTTTTCATCGAGGAAATCGGCTAAGATGGGCATATCTAATTCGGCTACAACATTGGCAACCGTTTCTAACTGACCGGCAATAGCCCCCAGGACCATGGCCGTTTCCAGATCATCTTCGCCTAAGGCGCTGACCAGAACGCTTTGCACTTCCAGGTCTTCAGAAGCGGCCAGCATCTCTGCCCCTTCAGCCAGATCAACCACGCCCGCTTCAGCCACAGCTTCACTGAGTACGGCCGCGCGTTGGGCCACAATTGCCTCGTCAACACCTCGCGTTAAATCACTGGCGGCGGCCGCCAACGCTTCACGGCTGGCTTCTCCAACCATCTCGGCCGCTTCCAAATCATCCAGACCATCAGCCACATCTGCCAGGCCAACGGCCGCTTCCAAATCACTCACAGCGCCAATCAGGTCTGCTGCTTCCTGCACTTCATTTGTACTTTCGTCACTCATATTTTACCTCCGTAAAATAGTGAAATAAATATTTTGATACCTTGTTATATTTGATAAACAATCGTAAATCTTAAGTAGGCTGGGGTTGTTCGGCCGTCTCCTCCCCTACCAACTTCCGGTTCGACAAACCCAACGTAAACAACAAACCCAACAATCCCGCATAAATTAGCAGGGCGACACCCGCCTTAAAAGCATCCGTTCGGGCAAAGGCATAAATCTCTGCCAACGTATCCACGTCCTCTTGGCTAACGCCTGCTTCAGTCAAGCCCGTTTCAAATTGGGTGCTGGACATCAACTGCACCCCGTCTTCGGCCGCAGCCATCAGGGTCGGTTTTGCTTCGTCAGGTATTTGGGAACTGGTTGAAATATCATCCTGCAAGCCAACAGACAACGCAGCCAACATCACAGTCCCTACCAGTGCCACGCCAATTGAATTACCCAACTGTTCAAAAGTGCTGGTAAGCCCGGCCGTTTCGGCCGTTTGCTCTTGCTTTACCGAAGAGAGAATCAAGTTCAAAATTTGAGAAACAATCAGACCGATACCAGCCCCAAACAACGCTCCCAAAACAAGATCACTGGGAGTAATATTTGGCTGAATACTGGCTGCAATGGCCCCTAATCCAGCTACCGACAAAACAAACCCACCCTGTATCAGACGCTTAGCCGTAAATCGGGCTGATAATTTGGAGCCGGCAATGGCTAACAGTAACAGGCTCAGGGAAAAGGGCATTAAGGCCACCCCTGTTTGCATGGCGGTAAATTCAAAAGATAGTTGCAGCAGCAAGGGGAGGATATATAAAAAAGCGGCCGTAATTGCCATCTGCACAAAGCGTACTGCCATTCCCGAACGGATACCGGGTGTCTCTAAAATAGAAGGACGAAACAGCCCATCGCCCCCCTTTTCTTCCAATCGTCCTTCCCACCGGAACAACAGGCTCACCAGAATAAACCCGGTACCGACAAGAATGGGTGTAATCGACAGCCCAAAGGGAGCAATCTCCCACGATCCCAAAATAAATGGTTCCTTCGCCAGGAAAAAGCCATATTTTCCCGCCAGCAAAATGCCTAATACAATACTCGACCAGCCAAAGATAGAGAGGCCGGCGCCGACAAAATCAAACTTGGGGCGTCGCCCTTTTTGCACATCCTTCTGTAAATAACGGCTCAACAGCAGCACAATGACAACAATTAGCACCTCAGTACGGAAAGCCCAGCGCCAACTGAAAAAGGTAGTAAAGAAGCCGCCAACAATAGGGCCTACGGCCGCGCCCACCGCCCCCACCGCACCAATAATGCCATAAGAAAACGCCAAATCCTCCCCTTCATATGTTCCACGCAGCAGCACTTGAATATTGGGGATCATCAAAGCGCCGCCAACCCCTTCTAAAATTGACCAGCCTATAATCAACATGCCCAAACTACTGCTGAAAGAAGCAACAGTGGTACCGACCCCATAAATGATCAGGCCGATGATAAAAATACGTTTCTTACCAAAAATGTCGGAAAGTTTAGCCCCAATAAGAATAGTAGCAGCCATGACCAAAGCATAGATGGAAATAGCAGACTGGATGCCAGAAACGGTGGTATTCAAATCTTCAACCAGGGCGGAAATAGAGACATTCATAATCGTCGTGTCAATGACAATAATGAACATAGCCAATGAAAGGGTGATCAGTGTACCCCATCTTTTCATGGTTAATGCTCCTTGAAAGGCAGTAGAGTTTATAGGATTGTGGCAGTCGTTTAATCGTAACCATTCAGGTGCCTGGCACTTCATTACCAAGTCTACTGGGGTAGCACACTCGTTTATAAGCGCCGGGCACCTTGGGGGAGTGAATGGTTACGTTTAATCAGGTAAACGTATTATCCCCGTTATCGGCCGTTTCTACCATAACATTATCCTACTAGCCCTCTCCAGTTTCGCCTTGTTTCACATTTTCCTGGTTCGATTCATCCTGTGAACGGGTCAGGTTCGTGGACCAGGTACGCAAGCCAACAAAAAGAGCCAATGCGGCAATGGGCAGGGCAATGCCGGCTCCATATTTCAGCAACAGGTCGGCATCATTACTGAAAACAATGCCCATAAAATTGACAGCCAATACAACCACTGTCACTCCAATGAGATTGGTTTCTAACTCTTCCGTACTGTCTATTTTCAACCAACCGCCTGGAAATTTAATTTCTTCGACAAAAAGTTGATAAAGACCAACGGCCGTAATATACAGCACCGTCCCAATCAAAAAAGTATGAACATACTCCACCACTTCCACTTCAAAGGGAATGTCGCCATGCGCCTCCGTCCCATGCAGAAGCGCGTCAAACAACAACTTGATCAAGCCTAATCCGCCAAAGACAAAGAAGGCCGCTGCCGCCAGGGACAACCCAATAACCGGCACAACAACAAGATAACGGGTTCCAGCTAGAAGTTTAGACATACGTTTCCTCTCCTTACACTAAGCTCCCATTCGCAAGTATGACTACACTATAATTGTAACCTCACTTTTCTCAAATCTCCAAACAGAGGTTAAACACGTGTGCGCGAATATTTTATTGATAACTCGAAAGTCCCCGGCACTTGATTACCTAAAAATTGTGCGAAGTGCCGGGGACTTGTCAACAAGAACTCCGCGCACCCGTTAAATTCCCGTTTCAGCGGCAAGCTGGCCGTTTTTCACGGCCGCAACCAACCCCTCATAATCTCGTTCCGCCTGATCCGCATATGCCAACGCAAAAGCGCCAATCGCTTTGTCAAAACGGCCGCTTTTACCCAAATAACCGCTAATCGCCGCCGCATCTCCAGTACGAGCATGAGTACGAGCCAGACACAAAGCGCACACATCCACATACATCTTTAAGCCCGCCTTATCCATCTTTTCTACATCGGCCGAACCTTTCATATCTTTCAACTGCCGCCAATAAAAATCATTACCGCTCACTTCACTGCGATGCCAGCCCAGGAAAATATCGGTTGTAGCCTGCATAAGCTGCTGCCCAATGACAACTCGCTGTGCCTGCTGCTCATAGTGGCGGAGCGGCAGGTAAGCTGCCAAAGCAGACGGTCCTGCTTCCTTCAACTGCAAGATGAGACTGTCATCATGCGCCCCGCCTTGCAGCAGAATAATGATGCAGCGTGTGCCCACACTGCCTACCCCGCCCACACGCAAAGCGGCGTCCACAATACGGTAACGCGATAATAAAAAGCGTTTTTCGGTTTCCAGGCTTTGCAAGTATTGATTCCAACTGTCCGTCACAGCCGCTTCCGATATCTGCGCCAAATCATCTGCATCCACAAATTGGGCCAGGTTGTCCGCCCGCAGCGGAACCAGCAAAGGGGGATTGCTTTTAATCCGGCGACGGCCGTCTTCCACAACCGTCAACTTCCCTATTGTTCGCTCCTGCGTGCGCGACATTGCCTTTTTAATAGCTTTGTCGGTAGCCTTGATCGCTTTTTTGGAGGCATATTTGTCGTAGATGGCTTGTAAAGCGGCCGCGTCTACATGGAAATACCACACATCTAACGTGCGTGCTTTAGACAAGCGGCGCATCGCTTTACGATACACATGGGCCACATCTTCAGCCATATCCCGATTCGTACTGTTGCTAAAACCATTTCCTCGACCAGCTATAGCCACACTGGCTGCCAGCCGTTTCAAATCCCATTCCCAAGGACCAGGGTAACATTCGTCAAAATCATTGATGTCAAACATCAGATTTCGCTCTGGCGAGGCAAACAAACCAAAGTTAGAGAGATGAGCATCGCCGCAAAGCATGACATCTAACCCGGAAACGGGCGTATGCGCCAGATCGGCGGCCATGACCACGGCCGACCCTCTAAAAAAAGCAAAGGGAGAGGCAAGCATACGGCCGTATTTAATGGGTAGCAAATGCTGCAGCCGCCCTTCATCTTGCTGGCGCAGCAAAGCCAACGGATCAGGCCGATTGGCAGCCGGTTGCCAACCGCTGTGACTGGTACGCAGTGTCTGCTGCCGCAGCGCTTTGCCACGAGCACGCCGTTCCGTGCGCGTTTCTTCTACAGGATGGGGAACATGTGTTGAGGACATATCAAGTCTCCTTTTTAATTAGATAGCCGTACTACGATCTGCGAGCAAAGATGCCGTAGCCAGCGATAGTAAACGCGGATATGAAGAGAAAACCCCATAGCCAAATAGACCCTTCTGCGGCCGCTACCAACCCACCCGCCAAAACCAAGAATCCGGCAAACAACGTGCCCCGTAATTCTGCTAATGGTCCTTCCCGGCTGCTCTTCATCTGGTTTTCTAAAAACCGCAGTCCTTCATTTATAACAAGTGGACTGGTAACAAAGATATCAAGCAGCTCCGGGAGTACAAGGAGACTGTCTTTCACAATTTTACTGATACTATACTTGTTCAGCATAATCTGGCGTACATGCTTACGGGCCACATCGGCCACATCAATGCCGGGAGCCAGCACATTGCCCACCCCTTCTAATGTAATGAGCGCTTTGACCATAAGAATAATTTCCCCTGGATATTGGATGTGGTAACGAGCAGCCATTTGAATGGAATGAAGAATAAGCTGGCCTAATGAAAATTCATTAAAGTTGGGGGCGCGCAGCCAACGACGATTCAAATCTTCAACAGCGCGACGAAAACCATCGGGGTCACTGCCTCGTCTGGCAATGGTCATAGCCGTTAAATAGCGAGCAGCATTATAGGCGTCTCCCATAACCAACGAGTAAAGATAATATAACATGCGTGTTCGCATATCCTGGTCAAAACGGCCGACCATGCCTAAATCTATAAAGCCTACGCTGTCATCTTCAAAGATGATGAGGTTGCCAGGATGTAAATCGGCATGAAAGAAGCCGTCGCGGAAAATCATTTGAATGGTGGCGCTTACACCCAGGTCAATAATGGCGTCAAGCTGGCTGCGACCCATGTCGTCCAGAAGATCAGCAGTGGGTTTACGACCGTCGAAAAACTCCATACACAATACATCTCGGCTGCTAAATTCTCGATAGATGATGGGAAAGTGAATCCGAGACTGATCACGAAAATTCGCGGCAAAGATTTCTGCATTAGCCGCTTCATTGTGTAGATCAACCTCTAATAAAGTGTAACGGCAAAACTCTGATACCAACCGCCTGGGTTGGTAACGGGCAATGAACAATTGCAAAATGGCGCCGAAGAGTCGCAGCAAGCGCGTATCATTGATGACAGCCTGACGCACACCCGGTTTAATCAATTTGATGACAACTTCCTCACCTGTGATGAGCCGGGCACGATGGGTCTGTGCCAACGAAGCCGACCCTAACGGAAGGGGGGCAATGTAAGAAAACATGCTAGAAACAGGACGTTGCAAACTTTTTCCAAGCAGTTCCTGGTAACGCACAAAAGTGACAATGGGCAACTTATCCAGTAAATTTTTCAGTTCATCCGTAATGTCTTTGGGCAGCAGGTCTTCACGAAGACTTAAAATTTGGCCCAGCTTTATATAAGTAGGCCCCAACATTTCCAAGCGACGGCGGAACTGTTCGGGAAACGGCCGTTTCACCAAATCCCGATTGACAAATGGCCATAAAAGGGAAAGCAGTAATCGTAAAATGAGAATGCTCAGGTGACGGCCGTGTCCCCGCTTTTTTTGACGGCGCACAAACGCATAACCACTGCCAACCACCAAACCCATGAAATGGCGGCCGGCTATAAAAAAACGACGGACGAAACCCTGTTTATGCTCTTTTAGAATTTCAAACCCACCATTTTCAATTGTGGCTGCGGGGTTATTGTTATTTAGGGGCACACTTGCCTCTGTTCAGGTGCGACGCACTTTGCAAGTGCGTTGTACCTAAGTTAGGGTATCAGTCACTTTTTGGTGCATATTAACGGCATAGGCGGCGATGGCCTCATTATTATTAGCAAATCGGGTGGCATCAAGTATACATTGGGCCATGGTACGGCGGGAGATTTTTAGATGATGATCGGCCGTAAACAGTTGAGACAACTTTTTAGCAGCCAGCAGTAAAGTGTGGTAAGCAGGTATCATCGCTAATAAGCTGGCACGACGGTAGCCCACGGCCGTTAACGGCAATTCCCGCACATAACCAACAGACTCATCCAATTCTTGCAATACATTTTGAATAACGGCCGCCTTCCACGAGTTAGATGCGCCAGCCAGGTTCAAAGGCGAATAATCTGCTTCTTGTAACCATGCGTCTGGTAAAAAACAAATATTTCGTTGTAAATCTTTGGCAAAATCTTTGAGGATATTTGTTTTTTGTAATGCTCGGCCGCATGAATCACTCAGATTGAGCAGGTTTTCAGCCTGACGGCCGTCAACATCATATTGAATCACAACCAACTCTGTGGCCATACGGCCGACTGTTCCCGCTACAATAAAACAGTATTGATTATATTCAGCTTCCGTTGCTGGTAACTTGATGCCTTGACGTTCCACAAATAAACCATCGTCTGTCGGATTTTGTACCTGCTCCATACCCACAGACATCGCTTCTGTCCAATGAGCAATCGCCTGGCGAGAGGGTTCAGGAATGTGGGCATAAATTTGCCAAAGCATAAGCCCGCCGTCAAGAGACATCATGGCAGATTCATCATCATTCAAACCAGGCCAAACTTCTTGCTGCCATTGGCGCAAAATATTTATTGCTTCCTCCGGCCGATACAACAAATAATTAAATTCGGCAAAACGCTGCTGCTGCCAGGCAAACGGCTGCGTACAATCCTCGATATTGTCAACAACACGGCAAATAAGATAAGCTGTCGAAAGATAATCGTTGAGAGGCGCTTCCACATTGGGGGTCACAAGCGCAAATGAACGAGAAACATTCTTCATGGATATGGTCAGGTACTCCTCCTGAACTTTAGATAACACAAAAGACATTCTGTTTTCTCCTAACCTTTCACTCGTTCAATTTGGGCCCCTAATTGCTGCAATTTCTTTTCTATGCCTTCATAGCCGCGATCTATTTGTTGGATATTATGAATAATAGTTGTCCCTTTGGCGCAAAGTCCGGCCATGACCATAGCCATACCGGCACGAATATCGGGGCTGGGAACGCCATGGGGGTTGGCTTGCAAGCCGTTACCTCCTTGAACCATAACCCGATGGGGATCACACAATACAATTCTAGCGCCCATAAAAGAAAGATTATCTACAAAGAAAAAGCGGGATTCGTACATCCAATCGTGCAAAAGAATGGAACCATTGGCCTGAGTGGCAATAACAAGAGCTATGCTCATCAGGTCGGGCGGAAAGCCAGGCCAGGGCATCGGCTTAACTTCGGGTATACGGCCGCCCAGCGCAGATTCTATCATCATAGATTGGTTAGCCGGAATCATAATATCATTGCCGTCATCTATCCAGGTGACGCCCAATTTTTCATAAATAAGCCGGATCATTTTCAGGTTATGGGGTTCGGCATTTTGAATGCGTACTTCACCGCCAGTTACGGCCGTTGCCCCAATAAAACTACCCACTTCCATAAAGTCTGATCCAATGCGGAATTCTGTCCCCTGTAAACGCTCAACACCGTGAATGGTTAACCGGTTACTGCCAACACCTCCAATTTGAGCGCCCATCCGGTTTAGGAAATGGCACAAATCTTGTACGTGTGGCTCGGTAGCGGCATTGTCAATAATGGTTTCACCTTTGGCCAGCACGGCCGCCATAACTGTGTTTTCGGTAGCAGTGACGCTGGCTTCAACCAGCAACAGATTACCGGCTCCAGTCAAACCATCCGTATTCATATGAAACTGACCGCGAGGGTACATATCTATATTGACGCCTAAGGCTCGCAAAGCACGGATGTGGGTGTCCAACGGCCGTCCTCCGATCACATCTCCACCTGGCAAAGGGAGCGTCACCTGCCCCAGACGACCCAGCATCGGGCCTGAAAAAATAAAAGAAGCTCTGGTACGGCTGGCCAACACACTATCCAACTGGGTTTTGCGTACCGTCTTGGCCTGAATTCGCCAGCTTCCCTTACCCAAATCAGCCACGTCAACACCCAGATCATATAAAATATTAAAGGTAGAGCGAACATCTTGAATATCGGGGATGTTATGCAAAATAACCGGTTCATCTGTTAACAGACAGGCTGGCAGTAATTTCAGCGCTGCATTTTTGTTACCACTAGCTTTGATGGTTCCTTTAAGGGGGTGTCCCCCTTTAATGATAAATTTTTCCATGATACTTATTCCTCAAAGAGATTGGGAGATTAAATCTCTCAATCTCCCAATCTCAATCCCAGATATACGACAAGTAAAAAATGACGGTTATTTAATCTTCAGCAAGAAGAGCAATATCTCCAATTTCTATTTCAAAGGTATGACCGGAAGAAATGAGTAAGATACTTTCGATAAAGCGGGGAGGCAAACGGCCGTGTAAGGCCAACGTCTGCCGAAAATCCTCAATCTCATAAAAATAATCTTGTTGCAAAGGCACCGGAACATGTAAATCTTGAATCATCGGGCAGGTAGTACAAGTATCTGGAGTCAGGCTTGCATCTACTTCACCAGTGGCATAAAAGCCTTGCTGCCAGGTACGACTAGCGTCTTCTTCATCCACATAATTAATACGAATAAATAGAGGACATTCACTCCCTTTCACACCACAGACACCTAAATCCTGGTTAATCACTCGGAATGTTAGCAGCAGCCGCAAAGAATCTAATTCAGTGACATCCTGATTAATAGATTGGCGCAATGATACTTCTGCCTGACCAACCCCCTGCCGGACAATATTTAAGCGAGATTTGCCCCCCTGGTTTAGAACACGCACCTGTCCTTCCGGTTGGGCGGCTTGATCTACAATCCAGGGATTGATAATCCACTGCTCTGTTTCTCGGCTAAAATCTCCGTTCAAGATGAGATTGCGCTCTGTACCCAACGGGCCTAATGGTGTTGACCCATTGGGAATTTTGGCCCGTTCCCCAGCCTGGATTAGCATAGATTGACCGGCGGCGGCAATATTGGCACGACCCTCTTGCACCGTTACCTGCACCTCCTCATTGGTCACAACAACATTATATTGACCTGGTTCTTCAATGAGAAGGTTGCCTTGAGGTGTCTCTAACTGCACGGTCATCGGCCGTTCCTCATCCTCAGGTAAAGAAATCCGCACCCGGCCATTATCCAAACGCGCCTGAATGAAACGGCCGTTTTTACTAAGTCCAAAGCGCGGCGTCTCGGCTTCCAACAACTGTATATCCGTATTACTGAAAATTTGAAAAGCGGCCGTAACCTGTCCTTCATTTTCCGGAAGCATAAAATTGATCAGAGCCGTTGCCGTATTACCAGTTAAAACATGTTCATCAGGAGTCATCAACTGCCCGGCGCCCCCCACAATGGCTGCCCGCCGTCCCCCGGATTGATCGTCAATACCCACTGTGCCTTGATTGGCCTGCACTAAAACATTTAATAACCGTGTTGAGCTTTGCAGCGTGGCGCTTACGAAAAAAGGCGTAGAAATGCAAATAAGTACGGTTATGGAAAAACTGACCAATAAAACAATCCAGGCCAGACGTTGCCGTTCTAAAATCTGTTTTTCTTCTAGTATCATTATTTTTAGGCTAACCCTGGTTGCGTTATAAATCCTTTGTAACTGTACAGGTGCGACGCACTTTTCCCAGAGTAATGTCAATGCCGCTGCTCTTTGCAAGTGCGTCGCACCTCTGGAAGCTGAATAGTTACAATCCTTTTTAATATACAAGATCACAGAGGAAAATCTCTGAGTTCTCTGTGGCAAATTCTTATCACTCAATCAGCATACTTACCACCGAATTGCAAACTGCCTGAATTCGCCGCTGGCTTCCTGCCATCTCACATCTACGTTTTCTACCCAGGCCATAGGCGGCCCCCGGTGTAAAAAGTCAATAAATTTTCGCAAACTATCTTCAGGAGCTTCGGCAACGGTATGCACCGATCTATCGGGGCGATTGGCTACCCACCCATTAATGCCCAGCCGTCGTGCTTCTAATTGAGTGTAATACCGGAACGAGACGCCTTGTACACGACCGTATACAGTTGCTTCAACTCGCTTCAACCCTCTTTCTTTCTCCATCATAGGGGATTATATCGAAACGAGACCGCCCCGTGTAGGAATGCTCATTTTTAGGGTTAAAACATAGTCCAAATCGGAAGACAAAGATGAAAAATTAAGCGCCATTTTGCCTCCATGGCACACCTATAACAACAATTCGGCCGTTTCCCACAAATCCATTGCTTGCCCGCGTGCTTGAGCAGCGGTGACAACTTCAGGGGGAAGAGTGGCGGCAGCGGCCGTTACCCGGTTCCCAATCACATCTGCAAACCAGCGCGAGTTGGCTACAAAGGGATGCTGCTGCGCCAGCGCATACAGAGTAATGGCCTGCTCTGGCTCTTCCTGCACCGCATTCAGGCAAGCTGCAACCGCAAAGGATGCAGCTAACTTTACCTCAATCTGTTGCTCAACCGCTTCCTGGATCGCCTGGATGATGTATTGTTGAGCAACGGCCGTTTCCTCTTCAATAGTAGCCACCAAACCGAAAAAATTCTGATTGCTAAAAAAACGTGTCCAAAGCCGACCCTTCTGTACCAGATTTTCACTGGCCTTCAGCCGAGCAAGAGCCTCGATGCTGTCCCCCTTAACCAGCGCCAGTATACCGAGCAATCGCAGCCCTTCATTGACAATCCTGTTTTCTTTAATAGTTTGAGCTGCGCGCAAAGCCTCTTGCCCCAGCATGGCGCTCTGCTCATATTCGCCCAAATGCAGCCGAATTTGAGCCTCAAACAACCGCGCTCTTGAGGGATTATCCAATTCTTCATCTACCCGTTGACGTTCTTGATTTGTCTGTAATGCGGCCTCAAAACGGCCGTTAAACATTTGGGCCGTACCCAAATACCATAAACCTAAACCCAACAATTCAGGATGGTTTATATGTCGCAGTTGGGCGATGCCCTCATGCAGCCATCTTTCTGCCTCGTCATAATGACCGGCGACGGTAGCCAGATTACCCATCAAAATTCGGGCTTCAATCTGGCGTAAAGGATTGCCCAATGCTTGAAAGAGTGAAAAACTTTGCACCATAGCATCCCGCGCCAAATCCAAATCACCTACATTTCGTGCCGCACGCGCCAGTCCAATCAGATTACGAGCTAACCAGGCCTGGTTGTCCAGCGTCTGTATCAAGTCCTGGCTTTGGCGAAACAGTTGGACGGATGCAGTCGGATCTCGCTGGATTAGCCGATAGCCTTCCTGATGCAGCCAAGCTGCCCGCTCCGCCCGTGTATCCCGCCGCTGAAAGAAAGGCATTTCCAGCAGCATCTTTGCCTGCTGTTGAAATGTTTCAAACGTGGGAAACTGATCAAGGACACCATGAAACTCGCCTAGCCACATCGTCGTCCAGAACAGGATAAAAGGAGTCAGGTCTGGTTGGTTGTTGAGAACATCATAAATGGGCTGGTAAAACTTGATTCCCTCCTGACGTTGGCCACGCACACGATAATATTCAGTAAGGTTGAACAGGGCTGCCACCAAGTCTGTGGATTGCTCTTGCTGCAAAGCATGGCTAACGGCCGTGTGAACATTATCCAAATCCGCCTGAATCTCGTACACGGCAATCATCTGTTTCGGCCCATGCAGCCTGTCAGCCTGAACTCCCATCCATTTACAATAATAATCACAGTGGCGATCTCGTAGGGCAGTATCCGCCTCCAGTTGAGCCGCTGCATATTGCCTCAGCAAGCCGTGTATGTGGTAACGGCCGTTGTCGCCATTAAAATTCAGCAGCGATTTGTTAACCAAAACAGCCAGATCGTGTAGAGACGCCTGGGTCACGGCCGCAACCGCCTCCCGCGTAAAACCATTCCGAAAAACAGTTACCTGTGCCAACAAACGTTGTTCGCCGGGCGAAAGGCGTTGCCAAGAAACATCGAAAACCGCTTGCATAGAGCCATGCCGGGCATGTATATTACGCAAATCGGAAGCCAAAAAATCAAGATTGCACTGGATTTCAGCGGCGATTTCCCTCGGTGTGAGCAAATCTACCCAGGCAGCCGCCAGTTCCAATGCCAAGGGCATCCCCTCAACCAGGCGGCAAATCTGGTGCAATGCGGCTGCGTTTTCGGCCGTTGGTTCAAAATTAGGCTGTACACGCCGGGCTGCCTGCAAAAATAGTTGCAGGGATTCGTTTTGACCGAGCGTTTCCGCCTCCGATAGTCCCTGAATGGGATAAAGCTGCTCCCCTTGCAGCCGCAGTCGTTCCCGTGATGTGACCAGAATTTGTAAACGGGGCGCCGCCTGCAACAAACGTGTCACCACAACGCCACCATCCATCACCTGTTCAAAATTATCCAATAGCAGCCGTTGTTGTTTCGTCCGCAACCGTTTCAACAATTGCGCTTCGCCCCGCTCCAACCGTATCTCCATCGCGGCCGCAACGGCCGAAACAATACGTTCACTGTCGTCTATACCGGCCAGCGGCACAAAAAAGACACCGTGACGAAAGTTCTGCCGCTCCTGTTGGCGTTCAGCGGCCGCCAACGCCAACCGTGTTTTGCCAATACCGCCCGGTCCCGTAATAGTCACCAGCCGTGTATTCCCATCTGACAAAAACGCATCAAGCGCTGTCAACTCTGCCTGACGGCCGATAAAGAGGGTAGCTTGCGTAGGCAGATTATGTGGTGGAGCGGCCGTATCCTCGGTTGTTTTTGGCTCTCTGACTCCTGCGGACAACGAATCGGTACGAATCGCTGCTACGAGCGTCTCCGTTTCTGTTGAAGGTTCGATTTGCAATTCATCTTGCAGCAGTTGGCGTAGGGTTTGGCAATGAGTGAGGGCAGCGGTGCGACGGCCGTTCTAGGCCAACACAACCATCAACTGTCGGTGCGCTTCTTCACGTAGATTATCAATTTCCAGTTGACGACGGGCATATGTTTCCGCCTGTTCCAGGTTTTCTCGTTTGATCTGTTCGTCCGTCAGGCGTGATAGCGCATCGAGCAGGTGGCGGCGCAAATCAGTGCGGCGGGTCTGCGCCCAACTTTCAAAGTCTGGGCTGTCAGACAAGTAGAAGTCGACCAGAAAATCATCACGATAGAGGGAAACGGCCGTTTCCAAATCTGTTATTGACGCTTGAGAACCGGTGAGGGTTTCAAATTCGGCGAGGTCCAGGTGGTAACGGCCGTCTGGATTCACCTGTATCGTCTGCCGATCAGCCAACAAAAAGGGCACAGTTTCACTGGATGCGCCGCTTATTTCAGGGATGGTCTGGCGCAAATGGTAAAGTGCATGGCGCAAATTGCCTTGTGCAGATTTGAGCGGCAACTCCGGCCACAGCAAAGCCATCAACCCCTCCCGTGAATGAGTCTGTTCACGCTGACAGACAAGATAAATGAGCAGTGCCTGGACGGCTTTGGTGCGGAAATGGGTTAACGGCCGTTCATCATACACGGCCGAAAATACTCCTATCAGGGAGAGCGACAAGTCACACATACCCCCATTGTACCATTGTCAACGGAATGTCAACGTTCTGTTCATGCGTTGGCTTACCAGTCGTCAACGTCCGGTTGCAATAGTGACAGCAACTTATTGATACGGAGGACGATGATGAAAAAGTTGCTGTGGCTCACAATATTGTTGGGATTGGGTGTGATGACGGGGTTTATTTCTGATGGTGGTTCTTGCCAACGGCCGTTGCCCTGGCAAAAACAACAGTGCGAGGAAATGGAGCAAGCTATCTTGAAGACAACAGTACGGATCGCCTTACACGGCTGGATTGAGATAGATAGTAGGGATAGGGTAGAACGAATCTATGGCACGATCAGTCATGCGACGGTGATAGACGGCCAATACTTGCTCACCCATAACCATTTCGGCATTCCTCTATCGCAACTGGATGTATACAGCCAACATGCTAACAGCAGCTTTACCGGTGTGTCTGTGTATCGGCTGGACGGAACGGCCGTGCTAGATCATGCACCGTTAGATGTCTTTGTTATTGCGTCCGAAACAGGAGAAACCACCCTACTTGACTTTGGCGCTGTGGCCGGAGAAGGTTTTTTCACCCACGCCGATATTGGCTCGGCACAGATAGCTGACAATGATACCAACCAGCTACATCCAGGCGCAGAAGTGGCCCAGATAGATTGGGATGGGCAAGATCATACGCAAGTCGTCTGGACACAAATAAAGACAATTTACCGGGACAGTGGCTTGCCGCGTATGGAAGTCAATCACTTTATTGAATTGGGTGCGTCTGGTGGTGGGGTCTTTTTGAACGGCAAACTTATTGGCAATAATTGGGGGCGTATCATTGAAAGCAGTCCAGACACAGACACAGTTAGACATCAGCTCAGTCTTGTTGCCCTCAATAGTTACGGCCGTTGATAAGATTGTTGTCCATCCAGGTCGTTAATAACTCTGAAATGCTTCACATTGTCTCTTGGGATAAAAACCCAATCACCCGTTGAGCCAAATTCTGATCGTTCTGACCTCGACTTAGGGCAGCCCCCAGTTCAGCCAAAATAATAACCGGTGCATATACTTTCTGTCCTGAAAGCAAAACCTCTCCCAACCAAGATCGGCATTCACTGTGAAAAGGTTCTTCAGGATTCACGACTGCAACAATTACGCTGGCGTCAACGACTGACATCTTTCTTCCCGCATATCTTCCAATATTTCTGTTCCCAATTTTTCGGCCGTCCATCCGACCGCAATTTCCTGTGCCAGCATATCCAAATCAGCCAGAGCATCTGCTATCTGCTCACGTTGTAACTGTTCAGAATCTTCCCGTGTTAACGGCCGTATCAACGCCACTGGCTCACCATGCACAGTAATAATATACTCTACCATCTCTTCGCGTACCGCTCGTACAACCTTAGAAGTTTGATTTTTTAACTCGCGTACACCTATTTTTTCAGCCATCTCACACCTCTACAGTAATGTGGTCACATTGCAGCCACAACCAGAATGGATGTCAACACAATAATTGCAAAGGGGCTGCGCTCCCAACCCACGCAATCCAAATTAGCGGCCGAAGTGCATAGGCATAATAATATGGATAAAATCTGTATCACCTACTGGTTTGAGGACGCCAGGTTCCATGGGGGTGGTCGTTTCTAAAGCTACCTGAGGCGTATCAATCACATTTAATACATCCGTCATATACTTCACATTGAAGGCAATCTCAATCGCTTCGCCATCCACATTGGCATCTATTTGGGCTACATTATCCCCCGTTTCCGAACTGGTAGCGGCAATAATAGCATTTCCGGGCGTAATTTCATCCCCTGGGTCTACTTTGACGCGGGCTGTATGGCTGGATTCACGGGCGAATATCTCGGCCGTTTTACATGCTTTACGGAATTCGGCCGTACCCATCACTGTGCGCGTATGGCTGGTTTTAGGAATGATAGGGGTGTAGTCTGGGAAATTGCCGTCAATCAGCTGCGATACCAATACCACATCTCCCATATCAAATATAATTTGGTTCCGCCCCTCTGGTAAAGAAATATAGATGGCATCATTGCCATCAATAATCACTCTAGCCAATTCATGCAGCGCCCGTGCCGGAATCAGCACTGAAGTCTTTTCGTCTACCCGACCGGGAATGTGAGCGGAGCGCATAGAGAGCCGGAACCCATCCGTAGCCACCATAAGAACTTGTCCCCCGTCAAAAGTCGTGAAAACACCAGTCAAGGTGGGCCGGGTATCGTCGGTAGCGGCCGATAAAGCAACTTGCTGCACCATTTGTTTGAAGATATCAGTCTCCACCCGAATGCGATTTTCTTTGTCGGGCTGGGGAACCAGAGGAAACTCCTGGGCATCAATTCCTTTAATGTTGGCTTCAGTGCGGGCACAACTGATATGCAATGTTTGCGTTTGCTCGTGGAGCATCAATTCCACCCGTTCTTGAGGTAAGGCGCTGACCAGATCGTTAAATGTACGGGCGGGAACAGTGATGGCTCCTTCTTCTTCTATTTTGGCCCCAATCCAGCAAGTGACAACAATTTCCAGATTGGTGGCCGAGAGTTTGAGACGGCCGTTATCCGTTTCCAACAATACATTGGCCAATACCGGCAAAGTAGAGCGTGTACTGACAGCACGTCCAACAATATTTAAGCCTTTAGCCAAATTTTCTTGCAAACATGAGACGTTCATATCCTCACTCCCGAAGTTTTGTTGTAATTACCCGCATATCTAATGCAGTTAGTATACAAGAGCAAAGGACAGGTGGCAAGCCAGAATGGGAAATGGACGATGATGGACGGACGACCGTCATCGGTCAACGGTCATGTGAAGGATATGGTAGACCACAATGCTAAAAGCAACGTGGACGTTGAGGGAACGACCTTTGCCGTACATGGGTAGAAACACGGCCGCATCACATTCAGCCAATGTCGCTTTTGTGACCCCATGATCTTCATGGCCGACAATGAGGCAGGTTTGGCGGGGGTAGGCATATTGGTGATAAGGCACGGCCGTATCTGCCAATTCCACAGCCACCATATGATAGCCGGCCCGTTTTAAGTTTTGCACGGCCGTAAGCGGATCCTTTTCATACCGCCAGGGTACACGCAAATTTTTATAACGAGCCACCTTGTCAATGGTGGGGTGTGGCGGCGTGGGCGTAATGCCGGTCAGCAGTAGTTCCGTCAGCCCGGCGCCATCGGCCACACGAAAAATAGAACCCACATTGGCCGGATACTCCACACTTTGCAACAAACCAACCAGATCAATATCTGGTCTGTGCTGTCGCTTATAATCACGTAAAAAACGCTTCAAATTGGTGCCGATTAAAGGTTTCATGGAGGGTAATTAAAAGATTGAGTTTCCCAATCTCTATTTTCCAACCAAACGGTCAGTAAAGGCAGGCAACGCGGCCGTGCCGCCGGTATGCCAGAATAAAACAGATTGTCCGCGTGTAAACGCGCCCCACCGGATCAAATCAATGAGGCTAGCCATGGCCCGACCGGTGTACACAGGATCGAGCAAAATGCCTTCCAACTGCGCCGTCATCTGGATTGCTTCCCGTTCCACTTCGCCAACCACAGCGTAACCACCGCCCAGATAATCATCATTCACTTCTACCCGGTCAGCTACGGCCGTTGTGCCCAATCCTAAATGTGTAGCGGTGGCTGTGGCTAGAGCAGCAACCTGCATCTGCAAATCTTCGGCCGTATACTGAATACTAATGCCCAAAATATGGCCGCGAAAGCCGACTATTTTTGCGCCCAGCACCAAACCGGCCTGTGTACCGCCGCTGCAGCTAGCCAATACAATAAAGTCTATGTTAATGGGCACGGCCGTAAGCTGCCCCATCAACTCCTGCATCGCCCATACATAACTCGCGGCCCCCATCACATTGGAACCGCCCAGGGGAATAATATATGGCTTACGTCCCATCGCTTCCACTTCAGCTACAACTTCAGGCAATAATTCTTTACGGTCACGCTCCCCCGCCCAATAAAGATGCGCCCCCAGAAGTTGGTCTAACAACAAATTACCAGTTAAATTCTGTGGCGTATGACCAGATAAAACCAGGCTGCATCCCAGGCCATATTTTGCGGCAGCGGCGGCCGTTTGCCGGCAATGGTTGCTTTGCTCCGCACCCAACGTAATAAGGTGGTCGCAACCTTGAGCCAACGCATCCGCTACCAAAAATTCCAGTTTACGGGTTTTGTTCCCCCCCGTAGCCAACCCCGTCTGGTCATCACGTTTCATATAAATATCTGGCCCGCCCAGATGTTTACTGAGTCGTTTCAGCTTTTCCAAAGGCGTCGGTAAATGAGCAAATTGTAATCGTTTAGGATAGTTTGGATTCATAGTCTGTATACCTTTTCGCTGGGAATTATAGCGGGTCAGGCATAACGTGTCAGGCAATTATTTTGAGTATATGGAATTTATATGCTAAAGTACATGAAGTAAAATAAAAATCTGTAAATTTGCCGGTAATCCATAACATTATCTGAGAAGCCAAAAAGCCAAGAGTTGTATGAGCAAAGTACCGAATCAATTGGCAAAATATAATATCCTGAGGGAGATTGGCCGGGGCGGTTTTGCCACCGTTTACGAGGCGCATGATACTCGTTTGAGTCGCCAGGTAGCTCTCAAAATCATCAAGGGCGATTTTGCCGAAGAGCCAGATTTCATCCGCCGGTTTGAACAAGAAGCGCATACGGCCGCATCCCTCCACCACCCCAACATCGTCACAATTTATGATTTTGGCAGCATTGATGGGCAAACCTATCTGGCTATGCGGCTCATTCGGGGGCAGACATTACGCGACTATCTGGCCGACCATAAAAGATTGTCTCTGGAAGAAGCCTTACCTATCATAAAGCAGTTAGCCGTAGCGCTGGATTACTTGAATGAAAGGCGGCTGGTCCACCGTGATCTAAAACCGGGCAATGTGATGCTGGAAGAAAAAGCCGACCATTTAACCGTCACACTGACAGACTTTGGTTTGGTACGGCCGTTAGAACAAAGTGTCGCCATTACCCAAAGTGACGGCATTTTGGGAACGCCTGCTTATCTGGCCCCGGAACAGGTAGACCCCAACCAATGGGGAGACGTCACCCCCCTCACCGACGTCTACTCTCTGGGTGTCATTGCTTATGAAATGCTTGTCGGGCAACTCCCCTTTGAAGGTCATCTCATCTCCTTACTGCGGGCACACACCGATACACCACCGCCACCGCCAGACCTGGATGAAGATTTATCGGCCGTTCTACTGCAAGCTCTGGTTAAATCACAGGCACAGCGCTACAAAAGCGCCGGAGCGATGATTCTAGCTTTAGAAGAAGTCGCCAATCTACGTGCCGATCAGGGAGTGCAGCAACTCACACTCGATGAACTTGTCAAACAAGCTTATGATGCCCACCTAGCCGGAGAATGGCTGCGCGTACAAATGCTCTGTGTACAAATCATGCAGATCGAGCGCAACCACAGTGACGCCCTACGACTGATGGCGGAAGCAACTCAGGGGTTGCAATTAGAAACTGATGAAGCTCTCAACCGCCAATGGCGTGAAAAACGGTATGACGAAGGGGCACGTTTGATGGCCGAAAAGGATTGGCTGGTTGCAGCCGAAGCATTTGCCGATGTGGTCAATGGGGACGCCGATTTCCGTGACGCGCAAATGAAACTGGCCCTGACCCGTGAAGAATTGCGGCTGGCCGGGCTATTTGAAAAGGCGGTATCGGCCGGAATCAGCGGCGACCTAACGGCCGCCGGACACACCTGGGTTGAGATTCTCCGCGACCGGTATGATTATCGGGATGGAGAAGCGCTGCAACATATGCTCACGGCCGTGTCGCCTATCTTAAGCCGGTACGATGAACTGATCGGCCTATTCAAACAACAAAAACGAGACTTACATTATGCCCGTCGAGCCATCAACAAATACCAGCGTATCCTAACCGGCTGTGAAAAAATGATGATTGCGGCCGAGGGTGGTGACTGGCAAATGGTTGCCGAAATGGGCGAAACTATTCAAGAACTGCGACCTTCCTTCTCCATCGTTAAAGATTTGCTGGAACAAGCTTACAAAATGCGCGGGCAGGGGTTTGATCGCCTGACATGGCGTTTAGACCATAAAGTGATGGTGCGAATTCCAGCGGGAGAATTTGCTTTTGGTAGAGGGAAAAAGCCGACTACTGTCTCTGAATTTTGGATTGATCGCACAGCCGTGACCAATGCTGAATACAAACGCTTCATTGCTGAAAACCCCAATTACCCTATTCCTTATTTGGAAGATAAGACAGCACGGCCGTACAACTGGAACCCCCAAACACGCAGCTACCCGGCAGGCAAAGCCAACTATCCTGTCATCCTGGTAAGTTGGGAAGATGCGATGGCTTATACAGAATGGGCCAGTAAACGGCTGCCTACCGAAAAGGAATGGGAATTTGCAGCACGGGGCACAGACGGCCGTGAATACCCTTGGGGGCAACAGCCGCCTTCACCCGAAAGGTGCAACTTTTTCAGCCACGGCACTACACCCGTCGCTACCTACTCTCCCGAAGGAGACAGCCCCTTTGGCTGCACCGATATGTGTGGCAATGTGTGGGAATGGACACTCAGCCAAAACACCCATTCAGGCCGGGTTTTGCGCGGCGGAAGCTGGAATTCACTGCCGCAGCATATCAGCGCCACAACGCCTTATAATTCCACGTTGCATTTTGCCCCCGACATTCGCCATAATAATGTAGGTATTCGTTGTGTCGTCTCATTAGAATCTTCTTAAGCGACAAACTCTACTGAGAATGGAGAATGGAATGGAAGAAATCACGTTGACTCGTTTAACGGCCGTGCGCCAAAAGCTCCCCGAATGGGAGATAGAAGGTTTACTCATCACCAATCCCGCCAACCGTCGCTGGTTAAGTGGTTTTACTGGCTCTAACGCGCAACTGCTCATTACGGCCGATAAAGCAATATTAGCCACCGATTTTCGCTACTACGAACGTGTCCAAATTGAAGCGCCCCATTTTGAACTGTTCAAACATGAACGGTCTCGCCAACAGGATCGGGCTTTTCTTACATCTACTGCTGTTAAGCGAATCGGTATTGAAGCCAGTCATGTCACGCTAGAACAAGCCGCCCATTGGCGTAGTCTGCGAACCGGCATCAAATGGGTACACCTGCCACAAACGATTGAACCTTTACGGGCTATTAAAAGCAAAGCAGAAATTCAAATCATGCGCCGGGCGGCCGTCATCACCGATCAAGTTATGTCCCAATTTGCCGGCATCGCTCGGCCGGGTATAAGTGAAAAAGCTTTAGCCTGGACGCTGGAGCAAATGCTACATGACGCCGGCGCTGATGGTCCTGCATTCCCCATTATTGTGGCCTCTGGCCCCAACAGCGCCCTGCCCCATCACACCGTCAGCGGCCGAACGCTGCAAAAAGACGATCTGGTTATTGTGGATATGGGCGCCAGTTTACAAGGGTATCACAGCGACCAAACACGCACATTTTATATGGGTAGCAAACCGGATGATCAATTTTGGGAAATTTACAATCTGGTTTTACAGGCGCAAAAGAATGTTCTGGCAAATATCAAGCCGGGCATGACGGTGCAAGAGGCAGACGCCTTAGCGCGGGATATTATTGAAGCGGCCGATCACGGCGAACATTTTGGTCATGGCCTGGGGCATGGGGTAGGATTAGAGATTCATGAAAACCCCCTCCTGTCTAAGCGGGCGCCGGCCGAAGCCAAATTACAAACCGGTATGACAACAACAATTGAACCAGGCATTTACATTCCCGGCTGGGGCGGCGTCCGCATTGAAGATTTAGTCTGGCTGCAAAAAGACGGTGTGCGAAGGCTCACCCATTGTCCCAAATCACCCATTATTTTGTTAGCAAGATAAGATATTAAGTGACAGACAATTCCCGTTCCGTTGGTTATTGAGAGTCTACTGAAAAAAAGTAGAGGGAACGAGGTATAATAGGGGACAAAGAAATAGCAACTCAATAAGCAAAACAGGGCGAAACAGAAAACATGGTACGACTACACTTAATCGTGATCGAGGTAATTTGAGACAAAAACGCTTAATTTTGAAATGTTTTGCGCTATCACCTTCAATGTTTAAAGTTACCCCCATTGTCAAGACCACGAAATGGGAAAAATAAGGTGGGTTAAGTAAACATAATGTATAGTGGGTGTGTTCCCTTCCCATGAAAAGACAAACGGCGGAAAAAGATGCTGTTTGTCTCTTCGGGGGGGGGTAAACAACTTTACCAAAGCACAACCGAAAGGACAAAAAAGGGTCTTGAATGGATGAACAGCTTGTAACTTTAACATCCGAAATGTACCTCAGCCGGTGTGCGATAAGCGAGACTTTGATGCGGCCGTTCGCAATTGTAGAAACAGAAGTAATTATCCAATCCCGTTTCTAACAGGGGAACGGTCTCGTAACATTAGCGGTTTACTCATATCAGAAAACAAATCGATAGATGGTATCAACCGTTTGTTTGTAGAAGAAAAACGAAACCAAAGCAGTCTGAATCGCCTGCTGACAGCGTATCCGTGGTCACATACAAAGTTAAATGAATCCCGATTAGAAATGTTAAATAGTGTCCCACGCACCAGAATCAAGAAAACAACTGGTGTATTGGGGTTGGACGATACGCTCTTGGCCCACTATGGACAGAAGTTTGAGAAAATAGCTCTGTTGTGGGACCATGTTAACAATTGCTATGTGTGGGCGCATAATCTGGTCAGCCAGACCTGGAAAAGTTAGAGGCTGGATTGCCAGAGGCGGGTGTTTCCTTGAGGGAAAGCAAGTTTGTCTTGAAGGCGACAGAGCCAAAAAAGTGGCGACAATATTTACTGGGAGTGTGGTGTCGTAATCAGGGAAAACCAGCCGTAGCCACTCTGCATCAAAGCAAGTTGCTAATCGGAAAACAGATAATTCAAGCATGGGCCGACGAACATCCTGACTTGAAATTACCGGTCACCTTTGATAGTTGGTACACGCAACCAGCATTTTGTCGCTTTTTGACTGACACAGTGAAGCTCCCCTATGTGGGAACACTAAATGCTTCTGATAAGGTATTGCTACAATCTGGTGAAATGACAGTGGGGGATTTTGCCAAACAACTTAAGAAAGAACATGAAACAGCTATAAAAAAAGGTGATCCACCTATTTTCAAACCCGTCATCATTCGTTACAAGGGAACAAAGGAGCAGTATTTCAGCTATTGTAAAACCCACCGCATTCCTAAGTTTGGCAGACAACGTTTGGTGATTAACTTTCGACAAGCTGACCTGACGGATAAAAAACCCGTTTTCTATATCTGCAATCGCCTGCGCTGGCAAGCTAAAGGCATTACCGCCATTCGCTGCCATCGCTGGCCCGTTGAAGTATACTATGAAGAAGGCAAAGCTGAGGGCCTTGACCAGTATCAACTGCGGGACTTTGTTAAGGGCATATCTCGTCATATTGCTCTCGTCACCGTTGTTTACAGTCTACTGCGTGCCGCCCAACAGGACACCGTTCTCCGAGACAATCTTCAACGCCAACTCAAGCTCATTCTTGAGGGTACAGTTGCTTTTTGGCGACGAACCACTGAGGCTGAGAACTTATGGAACCTGGCAGTTCTGATTAGTTCTGGTTTGCTGGCTGGTAAACCGATTGAGGTTATCCTAGCACCGTTATTGCAAACTATGGTTTAGCGATTTGGCGATTGCAAACCGCATACCTGCTTATCCATCTCACCGTTTGAGTTGGGCAGGTTTGGGTTGTCCTCAAAAGGGTCAACGTATGCCCTTTTTAATTTGAAAGGGTTTTTCTATTCAATTGGTAATCCTACATTTCGCACGTTAAAAATTGAATAGAGAGAAAAGTAGTGAAGGTCCTCCTTTTGTGGCAAAGTATAAGGTGACAAAACCAACTATACCGGAGTACCTTCTTATGAATTTTGTCACAAAAGCCTCACATACACGAATATTCGTTTGGTTGATTTGGTTCATTGCCCTCTTAGCCTTCGCTCAACCAGCAGCAGCAGACAATATCACCGCTCCTGGAACGACGCCATTGCTAGGCATAGTCAGCCACAACCCGCAAGACGGCCCGCTTTTCCCATGGCGTCCCCGTTATCGGTGGAAACGACGTACCTTACGCCAGTACAAAGCATGGAAACAGGTTTGCCGACAGGCAAAATGGGCTGCCCGTCGAACTCGATTAGCAATGAAGGGGACAACAGGCGTTTGATTGCCTTGACGCCAATTTTGGTGGGTGCTAAACTACAAAAGATACTGACCGGTAGGTATGTATTCGAATAATTGGACAACCAAACCCATGCCCACATATGCTAAATCGACCGTCACCATCGCCAACATCTTCCAGGCGGCCGAAGGTTTATTCACCAGCAAAAACTACGCCGACGTCACCATGTCGCACATTGCCCAGGCTGCTAACGTAACCAAAGGCGCGTTGTACCATCACTTTTCCGGCAAGGAAGATTTGTATTTACGTATGATGCACAATTTTTTGGATGAGATTCATGCGTTGACGGCCGACTCCGTACAAAACAGCGCCACACGGCCGTGTCGCCAACGATTACACTGCTTCACCCTCTCCTTCCTCACCCTGCCCGACATTCAACAAAAATTGATGCGCCTGGTACGGCGGGACATTAACACTTTCACCGACCCAGAACGGGAGGTCCTGGTACGCGCCTACCAACGCGCCCTACCAGAACAGGCCGAAACCATCATCCGCGACGGCATTGCTAATGGCGAAATTGAGGGCACAGACGCTCGTCTGCTGTCCTGGGAACATGTGGCTATTGTGGAAGTGGTTTTACGGCCGTATGCCCAAAACGCCCTCGGCGACCCCCAAAATATTGCCGATTTTGTCATCAAGCTATTTTTTGATGGCGTCGGCAGGTGTACATTTCATTATGGCAATTAAATTGAATCCACCATTTCGAGCCGACCATGTGGGTAGTTTGTTACGGCCGTCCACTCTCAAACAAGCCTTCCGCGCCCACCAAAAAGGGGACATCACACCTGACGAATTTCAGGAAATTCAGGATGCCAGCATCCGTCATGTCGTCGCTTTGCAAGAGTGGGTTGGCTTACAATCTATCACCGATGGCGAATTTCGCCGTGTTTCCTATTGGGCGCACTTTGTGGAGAAGGTGGAAGGGTTAGCGGTGGATACGGCCGTGTACACCTTCCACGACAAACAAAAACAGGAAGCTGAATTTCTAGCCCCCCATGTGGCCGCAAAGGTACAACGCACCCAAAGCATCTCCGGCGCAGAATTTGATTTCCTGCAAAACACAACCTCACAAACAGCCAAAATCACCATGCCCTCCCCGCCGACAATGCACTTCTGGCGCGGCCGGCAAACGTTAGCCGCCAACACTTACAGTGACCGCACGGCTTACTTTGCTGATCTGTCCCAGGTTTATCGAGACGAAATCGCTGATTTAGCCCAACGGGGCGCCGCTTACATCCAGATTGATGAAGTCCCCCTGGCGATGTTGTGCAGCCCCGACGTGCGCCAGACGGTACGGGACATGGGCGACGATCCCGACGCGTTGATTGATGATTATATTGGTTTGATCAATGATGCAGTTGACGGCCGTACTCCAGAAATGACCGTTGCCATGCACCTCTGCCGCGGTAACTTCAAAGGGCGCTGGCTCTCCGAAGGTGGCTACGATTACGTTTCTGAGAAGCTGTTTAACGAAATCAATGTAGACGCTTTCTTTTTAGAGTATGACACGCCGCGAGCAGGGGATTTTGGGCCTTTAACGGCCGTGCCCGCCCACAAAATCGTCGTCCTCGGCCTCGTCAGCAGCAAGACGCCAGAGTTAGAACCGATTGACGATTTACGCCGCCGTATTGATGAAGCCGCCCAATACATTCCCCTCAACCAACTGGCAATCAGCCCCCAATGCGGCTTCGCCAGCACCGTCGGCGGCAACCCTGTCTCCGAGGACGATGAAATCCGCAAACTAGAATTGGTGGTCAAGACAGCAAATCTTGTCTGGAATGAGTAAATGATACCAAGCGAGTTAAGCAGTATTGTCACAATATGAAGGCAATGAATCAGATTAATGAGCTTTTCAGTAAAATGGACAAGTGGCGACATCTCCCTACTTATCAACTGGAAAAACGAGCGGACATTTTCTTTTCAATATACCTGGGTGATATTTTGAGCAATAGATTTAATGTAGAGATTGATCATGTTTTACCTGAGTTTCCGGTCAGGATTGGCACAATTAATCCCCAAGTAAACACCAACAACAGGTCGTTCAAGATTGACTATCTGGCAAAGGTGAAGAATAGTAACACCGTAATATTCGTTGAACTGAAAACGGATGACAGATCAAGACGAAGGAAGCAAGATTGGTATTTGCAACGGGTAGAGGAAGTTGGCATCGTAAAACTACTTCATGGTTTACGAAAAATAGTCACAGCGACTCGATACAAAAAGAAGTATTGGTGTTTGCTTGAAAAGCTGCAAGAAATGGGGCTGATTGGTTTAAATCCTGATAAGACGATTGAAATCATTGATGTCGAGTACGAAATTCAGGTTGTGTATATCCAACCCAATAATATAAATGGGGAAGAGAATGTAATCTCATTTTATGAGATTGCTGAAACAATAGAGCAGCCACGAGATGAGTTGGGCTTGCGGTTTGCTCAGTCGCTTCGAGAGTGGGCTAGTGTGAAGGTTGGTGAATATGCGCGATTATAAATTTTTGTTGCATGGCGCTAATTTTGTTTTGGAGTGTGGGGGTGTCGGCCATGAGGACCTCAATTGACCTACCACTCATACCTCAATATCTTATCTTTTTACACCGATGGGAAGAACACGGATTTTTCAATTCTGATCAGTGTTCCCCCCTATCCGTGTAGTCAATTTTCTGCTAACTTTTGCAGTATTGCGAATATAGTTAGTAACTGTACAGGTGCGACGCACTTTTCCCAGAGCAATGTCAATGCCACTGCTCTTTGCAAGTGCGTCGTACCTCTGGAAGCTGAATAGTTACTATGGTTATTCTAAAATTGGAGGAAACGATCTTATGACCCAAATGTTTATCAACGGCGAATGGGTAAATGCCGTTAATGGAAACAGGTATGACGTGATTAATCCGGCAAATGGGGAAGTGGTAGACAGCGCTCCCCTGGCCAGTGTGGAAGATGCGCAGGATGCAATTGCGGCCGCTGCGGCCGTCGAGCAAGAATGGGCCAACACTCCCCCTGATGCCCGCGCCGACTTATTGCGGAAAGGCATTGCCAATGTCAAAGCACACAGCAAAGAGTTGGCCGCGCTGCTGACACAAGAACAAGGCAAACCCGTCTTTGAAGCGGGTGGCGAAATTCACCACTTTTTACACGGTATGCAGTTCTACGCCGACCTGGCCAGCAAAATTCGAGGGTCAATGGCGCCGCTGCCGCCAGCAATGAATCCCAAAAGCTACGGCGTCATCATGCCTTTCCCCGTCGGTGTGTCGGTGGGGATTGTGCCCTGGAACTTCCCCATTACGCTGATGGGCACAAAGGTTGGGCCGGCATTGGCGGCTGGTTGTCCCATCATCATCAAACCGGCCAGCAGCACCCCTTTGACGACGCTCAGAATCATTGGCCTGCTCAACGAAGCTGGACTGCCCCCCGGCGTGCTTCAATGTATCACCGGCCCCGGTAGCACCGTCGGTCATGAACTGATTAGCCATGATGATGTTAAACGGGTAGCCCTGACTGGCAGCTCGGAAACGGGTAAACGGGTAATCGCTGCGGCCGGGCCAAAGTTCAAACGCCTGACTTTAGAATTGGGCGGTTCTGATCCCATGATTGTCTGCCCAGACGCTGATCTGAAAAAAGCGGTGAATGGGGCGATGATCGGCCGTTATTGGAATGCAGGACAGGCGTGTTTGGCAGTCAAACGGCTGTACGTATTTGAAGAAATTTACGATGAATTTGTAGATTCCCTGGCTGCCAAAGTAAAACGGTATGAACCGGGCGACGGCATGAGTAAGGCAGAAAAACCCTATATTCGCATGGGGCCACTGCACACCGCCAGCCAACGCAAAGAAGTATTAGACCAGATTGCCGATGCCACGGACAAAGGGGCAGAACTCCTGGTCGGCGGCGATATTCCCACAGGCGAGGGGATGGAATCAGGCCATTATCTGAACCCGGCCCTGTTGGTTAATGTGGATGAAAACAGCAAGATGGTAACGGAAGAAGTATTTGGCCCCGCTTTGCCTGTTTTCAAGGTGTCCAATTTTGACGAGGCGATTGCCAAAGCGAACGGCAGCCAATGGGGATTGGGATCATCGGTGTGGACAAATAATATGAAGTGGGCTAATCAGGCCGCCCGCGAAATTCAAAGCGGCATGGTGTGGATCAATCAGATTCATTTTGGCTACGATGAAATGCCCTTTGGCGGCGTCAAGGCCAGCGGCATCGGCCGTGAACACGGCCCCGAAGCGTTGGATTATTACCTGGAACCAAAAAGCGTCGTCTTCGGCGGACTAGACTGAAATATTGTCAATTGTCAATAGTCATTGGCAATTGACAACTAACAATTGACAATTGGAGAGTTTGAATTATGGCAGAATCAGTTGTGACTTTTACGAAGGAAACGGCCGTTGGATACATTACCTTGAATCGTCCCCCGGCCAACAGCTACGAAATTAACTTTATGCGCGAGTTGGATGCGGCTATTGAGGCGGCTAATAGAGATGAAGCGGTTAAGGTCGTCATTCTCAAAAGTGCCTCGGCAAAATTCTTTTCGGCCGGGGCCGATATTAAAGCGTTTATGGCTAATGACACGGCCGCAAACATGGAAATGATCCAATTCGCTCACGCTGCTCTGGAAAAGATCGCCCACAGTAACAAGATTTATATTGCCGCCATCAACGGCCACACGCTTGGCGGTGGGTTGGAAATGGCTCTGGCATGTGATCTGCGTTTTGTGGCCGAGGGGAGATACCGTATGGGACTGCCCGAAGTAACTTTAGGTTTACTGCCCGGCAATGGCGGAACCCAGCGGCTACCCCGCCTCATCGGCGCCAACAAAGCATTAGAAATGATGATCACCGGAGAAGCGGTAGGACCAGAAGAAGCGCTGCGGTTGGGCCTGGTGAATAAGGTTTTTGCGGCCGACCAACTACTGGCCGAAACAGAATCATATGCCCAAAACCTAGCCACCGGGGCTACGTTGGCAATTGGGGCCATTAAGCGCTGTGTTCATGATGGAATACAAATGGAACTGCATAATGCCCTGTCCTATGAACGCCAATTAATTGCCCCCCTCTTTGATTCAGAAGACGCCACGGAAGGATTTACTGCATTTGCTGAGAAACGGCCGCCAGAATACAGAGGGAAGTAACAAGTTGCAACTTGCAACGGAGCAGAAAGATGACAATAACCGAACAGCAGCTACTAGACCGTATTCATGATGGGAAGTTAATTGAAACCATTGACCAGATGAGTCCTGTTTATATTGAAGGGATGAAGCGGATTTTAACGGTATCGGCCGATACAGAATTGATCAGCGCCCCGGCCTATTATCTGGCGGCGCAGGATGCCCCTTCCACCAACGCCTACCTTTCAGCCATGAGCATCATTCAAGATGAGTTGGGGCACGCTCATATTGCTTACCGTCTGTTGGAAGATTTGGGCGTCAGCAAAGAGCAGCTTGTTTACCGGCGACGGCCGAAAGAGTTCAAATATCCGTATGCCTTTGATGTGCCCCTGGAAACGTGGACTGAACTGGCCGTAGCGAATGCGATGTATGACCGCGCCGGATTTACGCTGCTGGGGGATATTTATAAACACACCAGCTTTGGCCCCTGGAAAAGGGCGCTGGCTAAAGTGGATAAGGAAGAAAATTTCCATCTGCGGCATGGGGAGACGTGGATGCGTAAAATTAATGCCCAACCTGGCGGCCATGAAGAGTTGCAGCGGGCGGTGGATTGGATGTTCCCCTTGACAATGGAATGGTTTGGCCTGCCCGATGATTTGAAGAAGCACACAGAGCAGATTGATTATGGCTTTAAGGGCAGCACCAATGACCAACTACGGCAGATTTGGATGAGTACCGGCATTCCCTTTTTGCAATCGCTGGATTTGGATGTGCCAGTGCATTGGGATGAGACCGAGCAAAAGTATCTATTTGATTTCCCCTTCCCTGCCCAGTTTGTAGCTGCTGAAAAACGGTGGTTGTTTGCGGAAGGAGAATCTACCTGGGATGAGGTGATGCACCGTTGGAAAGCTCGTGGACCAATGAACAAAAAGTTTGTGGCTGATATTCAGCGCGGCTATAACGAATTGCATGGGAATGGGTATGAGAAGCGGACGTGGCAAGAGGTCATAGCGTGAGTGGCGAACAGTTTTCAGTGAACGGCAAACAGGTTGAACGGCCGTCTCCTCCCTGGTTAGAAAAGGCACGCGCCAAGGCTACGGCCGATGAACTGCATTTGTGGGCGGCGTTGGAAGAAGTGGAAGACCCAGAATGGCCGATTAGTGTGGTGGATATGGGGTTGATTTATGGGCTGCGGCTGGCCGACGGCCGTGTTCACATAGACCTGACCTTCACCGCAATGGGCTGCCCCTGTATGGAATTCATCATCGGCGATATCCGTGAACGGCTGCTGCAAGAAACGGCCGTTAACGAAGTAACTATGGAAATTGTCTGGGATCCACCCTGGACGCGGAAACGATTAACCCCAAGAGGCATGGAAAAGTTAAAGAAGTGGGGGATTTCGGTTTAAGAATAAGTTGAGATTGGAGATTGGCATCACCTAAAAATCTCCAATCTCTAATCTCCCGAAGGATTTCTACATGAGCAAACCAATCAACCAGACACCCGAAGGGGATATTTATGAAGTATTTGCCAAATTTAACCGCGAAGAACCGCTGCGTCATATTGGCAATGTGGTGGCTGATGGCCCGGACTTAGCCAGTATGTATGCCTACACACTGTATGATGAATGGGGCTGGAATGAGATGATTATTGTGCCGCGTAAAGAGATTGTGACGCTAAGAGCAATTCAGTAACCGATGACTGATAACCGACATCGGGTTAGACTAACCTTGAGAATGATGAGATGAGTGAAAAAGAAAAAACAAACTACCATATTTACGGTCGTACCGAATATCCTCAACCGCTGGAATTTGTCAAAACCGTTGCCCAGAATGAATTGGCAGAAATGGCCGGGGAGGCATGGTTGGAACTGATTGCTTTTCCAGAAACGGCCGTCATACAAGTCATCCCCCGGCAAAAGGAGAAAGCGGTATGAGCGATGGTACGACACTCACTTACCGGCGAGTTGAAGAGTTAGACGGCCGTGTCGCGGCCGCCCTTTTGCAATGGGGAATATCATTGGCGGACACCAAACATCGTATCGGCATTCGCACGTCTGAATGGGTGAATGGGGGGCCAGCTCTAGAAGCGGCCGTCGGCGCGTCGGCCATTACTCAGGATGAATTGGGGCACGCTCGCAGTCTATACGCCATCTTCAAGGATTTCCCCGGCGTGCCGGATGGCGTTGGCGCCGAAAATGATTTGCAAGCCCGCGACATGTACCATTGTCCCCGCCTGCTCAATGAACCCTGGCCTTCCTGGTTGGATGTCATTACCGTCAATGTGTTGCTGGATCGGGCTGCCATGATTGCTGTTACGGCCGCCCACAATTCAGCTTACAGTCCTCTCAAAGGACGCACAGCCAAGATTTTGCAAGAAGAAGCCTTCCACCGCATTTTTGGCGATAGTTGGCTGGCAAAACTGGCCCGTATGGGGGATGAAATGCACGGCCGTTTGCAAACATCGCTCAATCATTTTGGGGCAACGGCCGTCACCTGGTTTGGCCCCGACGACGATCCTCAAACCGCCCTCCTGGTAGACAACAGCATCCTACACAAAACCCCGACTCAAATGCGGCAGGAATGGTGGGCTGAAATCATGCCACTGCTGGAAAAACACAATCTCACCCTTTCCCATGCTGAACCAGATTGGTCTGGTTGGCATCCTGCGTATCGGGAGGCATAATGTCTATGTCTATCGCTCAAGAATCTCCCCCAGATAAAGTCGGGCAAATTACCTGCCCCTATTGCAACTCCACAGACAACGAGCTTTTTTCCCTGTTCGGGCAAACGCTGATTGGCTCACAATATTATTGTAACAATTGCCATACCGTATTTGAATCAGTGCGCTGGAAAGAAACGGAAGAAATCGAACGGCCGACCATTGACGATTGACCATTGACCGCTAACCATTGACAATTATCGAGGAATCTATGGAATTCAAGACCTTACTTTACAATCTGGATGAGGATGGCATTGCCACCATCACGTTGAACCGGCCAAATGAGTTGAATGCGGTGAATATGCAAATGCGGTTGGATTTTACGGCCGTGATGGACGAACTCTTCTTTAACAATGACGTCAAGGTAGTGTTGTTCACCGGCGCCGGGCGCGGCTTTTCGGCTGGGGGGGATATGAGTCATTTTGAACAGGAGTGGGTGACGCCTCAATTCCGGGCCAACAGTCGCCGCCTGACCAAATTTTTCGACGACCTGGAAGCGTTAGAAAAACCGGTTATCGCCGCCATCAACGGCCCTTGCACCGGGGCCGGTTTTGAACTGGCTCTGGCCTGCGACATCCGTATTGCGGCCGCAGAAGCAACGATTGGCTTCCGCGAAAATTACATCAGCTTGATTCCTGGCGTGGGCGGTTGCGCCCGGCTCATCCGCGAAATTGGGGTCGCCCGCGCCAAAGAGATGATCTGGATGGGTACGATGTATTCGGCGGGTGAAGTGTACCAGATGGGATTTTTGAACAAAGTGGTTCCTGGGAATGATTTGTTAGAGACGGTTTATGGTTACGGCCGTACCCTCGTCAAACGCGCTCCCCAATCCATCGGCCTGGCCAAAAAATTGCTAAACAACCTGCACAACATGGACCAGACTTCGGCCGTGGCGGTGGAAGGGTTGGCCCAAAGTATTCTCATCAAAACAGAAGATCATGCCGAAGGGGTACAAGCCTTCCGCGAAAAACGGAAACCGAATTTCAAAGGTCGGTAGGTTGTGCTTTGTTTGTAGTAATAACTCAAACGTTGTAAAGTGGAATAGACGAACGGAAATCAGATGGTAAAGAGTTGATGTTTAATCCAGAGGTCATAATGAATGATGAAATTATTTTTCTTGTACAAGAATCGCCAGAAGGCGGCTACGAGACAAAAGCCATAGGTCAATCCATATTTACCGAAGCCGATTCCCTAGCTGAACTGCGTGAGATGGTTCAAGATGCTGTCGTTTGTCATTTCGACGATGATCAACGACCTAACATGATTCGTCTACATTTTGTCAAAGATGAAGTTTTAGCTATCGCATGAGATTGTCTCGGGACGTTCTTGACGTGAGCAAAGAAGAGTTGCTAAGACAATTATTTTAATCAGATGTTGATTGAATTTGAAGGGAAGAAGCCTAAAATTGGTAAGGATGTGTTTATTGCACCAACGGCCGTCCTCATCGGCGATGTAGAAGTGGGCGACAACAGTTCTATCTGGTTTAGCGCCGTTATTCGGGGGGATTTTGGCCCCATTCGCATTGGTGCGGGGTGCAGCATTCAAGACAATGTGACGCTGCATGTATTTGCGGAATCACCCACGATCATCCATGATAACGTAACCGTTGGGCACAACTCCGTTTTAGAAGGGTGTGAAGTGGGTCAGGGAACTGTTATCGGCATGAACGCCACTATTCTGCCCTTTGCCAAAATCGGCCGACAAGTGATGGTTGCGGCCGGCAGCGTCATTCCTGAACGGTTGGAAATTCCTGACCAGGTGCTGGCGGCCGGCGTCCCCGCCAAAATCAAAAAGGAACTCAGCGGCACAGCTTTAGATTGGATCGGCCGTGCCCCTCAAGATTACCAACAAATGCAGACCCGTTATCGCGCCCAAAACATCGATCAATTGACAATTAACGCTTGAATGAGCGGTGCGAAGCGTCCGTTCTATGCCTTATTAGGTGGCGCAGTAAGCCGTTGCCGTCGGCGGTAAGCATTCCTTGCTGTACCATGGTTTCAATTACGGTCGTTATCAGCTTGCGGGAATAAGTCAGCAGCAATCATTTCCAACCAGCAATTCCAATTATGGGAAAAGGGTTTAAGAATCAGATAATTGATGGTATGGTCGTTGCTTATGAAAATAAAACAGAAAACTAAAAAGAACAAACGACCCACTATCGTTGACCAAAGTATCACCCGATTGACAAAACTGAGTG